>DARQ01000019.1:0-1483 GCA_002503395.1 Euryarchaeota archaeon UBA60
ACAGTGAAGGCATGAGATATTAGGAGCCGTTCAAGTCCATTATCCCCGAATAACCGAACTTCATAATCACCCGGTGCGAGTCCTTCAGAGAAGGTCACCGCACCTTCATCAACTACTTCGCTCGGAGTTTTGGCACCCCCTACATAGAGCCATTTTTCTCCATGTTCAGAATTTGACGCATCCGGCTGGTAGAGCCCTATCCAAGAATGATGGTCGCCAGTATTGCCAGAAAAACTCACGGTTATAGGTTGGTGGTGGATGGGGACAGGAGGATTGACAGAGACCGAGATATCGGGTTTTTCAGGTTCTTTTTGAAGTGCGGCAAGGGTCTTCTTTCCTACGACTCCGTCGACCTTCAACTCCGAATCGCTCTGGAATTGTTTCAACGCAGCCTCGGTCTGAGAACCGAAACTACCGTCGACCCCGATACTGGCCCCATGCCTATTGAGTAGTTCCTGCATTTCCCGGACATCGGCTCCCTTCATACCTTTCAGGAGGGGCCTGCTACCCAACTCAGGGACTATTTGAAGTGCTGCGAGGGTTTTCTTTCCGACAACTCCGTCATCTTTCATCCCGAAGCCCACTCCAGTCTGAAATTGTTTCACCGCGTCTTCGGTTTGTGGTCCGAATTTACCGTCGACACCGCATGAGATACCATGCTCATTGAGGAGTTGCTGAACTTCTCGAACATCTGACCCCTTCATGCCTTTCTGCAGGTACCTGCTTCCTAATTCATGCACAGGTTCCGGATCTGGTCCAAAAATCATATAAAGAGGAAAGAGTCCCCAAATAGCCATCCCCCCTAGACCGAAGTAAGGGAAAATCTTCCACCAGCCAGCCCAGCCGCCCCATGGAAGTAGGGTCCAGGCATAGGGCAATGCCGCCAGCCATAAGTAAGCCCATTCTAATCCAACGGGTAGCAATGATATCCCGATCCAAATCTGTTCCTTATGTCGATGTGAAACTCCAGTTCTTGTCTGCTTTAGTATGCCTATTCCAATAATTGTTGGAAGCATAGCACAGAACGATAACAGTATGAATAACATTCCCCACCAAGCACTATCGTAAAGCATCGATGAAAAGAAGAAGGGTAATTGCCACACAAAAATTGCCAACGCCAACCAAGGTGCCTGAAAAAGAAACAGGCCCGACACCCATCTAGATGCATTGCTTCCTGATTGTCCGGTCATCAATAGTGTGTCGCCATTGCTGTTATTACAATGATTGGAGACATATTCTCTATTCCTGATGAGCCAACATTCATGGTTCGGGGCGCACAGGAAATGATGTCTCAAATGAGTAATGACCTGCCCTTGGCCGTCGATTTGGACGGCACCACTATCCTGACAGACATGAGTTGGGTGACGATGAAGCGGGTCATCTTGTGGCGGCCGTGGTTGCTGCCTGGATGTATCTGGTTGGAGATTACCGGGCGGCGACCTAAGTGGAAACGCTGGCTTGGAAAGCGCCTGCGTTTTGAGCC
>DARQ01000019.1:1611-3954 GCA_002503395.1 Euryarchaeota archaeon UBA60
CATCTTGGGATTTTTTCCGATGTGATGGGTAGTGATGGACTGGTTAACCTTGCCGGGGAAAAGAAGCGTGCGGCGTTGGTCGAGCGCTTTGGCGAGAAAGGGTTCGGTTATTGCGGCAATAGCCGCAACGACCTCAAAGTTTGGAGCAGCGCGGCCGAGGTCATCGTCGTCAATCCCTCGAGAGGGGTCCTCTCGGGACTTGGAGAGCGTGAATATACTCTCTTTGAATAATTCAATTTCAGGATTCTGCGCCAAGTCCGGTGTCGGAGCGTGATGAAGTCCCACCTAGATTCCCGCGCGCCATGCTGGCGGCCCGACTTGTAGATGCGGCGGTGGCCGTGGTGGCGTGGTTTGCCTTGGCGGCAGTCATCTCAGCCGCACTCTGGCTCGCTCTCTCAGCCAGTTTTGCCAACCCCACTTGGGGTTTGGGAGTGTGCGGACCGGTGCGGTGTTCGGCATAACTTCGGATTTTGTCAGCTCGGTTTTGAGCATAGTTTGATTCCTTTGCAGCATAGACTCGACGTCCGGCTGCATGGTCTTGATACCAGGTGACCTCAGGGCAATAACGGGGAATGAAAAAACCAATTTTGCGCGGCGTCAGGCCATGATTTCGCAGGCCGACGTCGACACTTAGGTAAGCGACTATCGATTGTGCCGACGATCCAGGATTATCCTTGACGAATTTGATGACCTCTTGTCGCACCCGGTCTCTTCTCGCTTCTTTCTGACTACCATTTCCATATCTCGGAGGCATGTATTGAATACCTACCTCTAACCTTATGATAGATACGTGGGATTACCCGAGCGCCCCACTCTATTCTAACGTTGAATTGTGACCTAGCAATGGAAAATGACTTCAAAGGGCGGCGCCTCGCTAGGCTTGGTCGTAATGGTCGAATCGGTAGTCGTCAACAAGGTCCAAGTTCGCGCTACGTTGGTCGTCGATACCGATGTCTGGATGCACACCATCGATGATTTCGATTTCGCCCCTCGCTTCCACCTTACCGAAAGCAACTTGGTATTGAGCGAAGCCAGTGATGGCAGTGAATTAGCCACCATTGCCCTCGACGATGAGATGCTCGAGATGGTCGAGCGCGACCGTAGTGTAGACCTACGAGTGAAATTTCTCGTCCATGGTTTCCATGGTCACCTGATGGACATTCACCCGATAATCGCCGACGGTAAAGCCAAGAAATTGGCCGAGAGTCGATGGAAATCGACCTTGCCGGTCGAGATGATTGCCGGTTCAGAGTCTGCAAGCGGCACCGTAGCGGCAGATGATGATGCTAACACCATGCATCCACCCAGCCCATAACTGATTCGTCCACTCTGATTGGAATCTTCGACCATTCTCCAGAGTTATGAGGTGGTTAGGCTCATATTGGCATCACCTGTTCAAGATTCATGGAGGAGCAGAGGCGCAGGGCGTGGATTGCGATTCTGCTGATTGCTCCGATTCCCTCGCTGAACCTTCTATTCAGCCAATTTTCCGGTGATGGGGCGCTTGCTCAAGCGGTTTTCGTACTCTCAAAAGTCTGGTTGTTGGTACTGCCGCTGTGGTGGTATCTCAAGTTGGAAGGAAACCCGATATCTTGGTCTCTCCCAAACCAAGGAGGTTGGGGGGTGGCTGCCGCATTGGGATTGGGGATGGGGGGAGTGATTCTAGCAGCGTGGTTTATCATCGGTGTTCGGGTTATCGATGTCGAAGAGATTCGCGCCACCTGGGGGATATTCGGGATGACCGATTGGCGGATTCTGCTTATGGCCTGCCTATACTGGATATTCCTGAATTCGGTGCTCGAGGAATTCGTCTTTCGCTGGTTCATCACCACTCGCTCCGAGACCGTTTTCGGAGATTCGGGGATGGCCAAGCCAATCCTGCTTTCGGCCACGGTTTTCACCATCCACCATATCGTCGTTCTTGCCTTTTCTGTGGTCTGGTGGGTGGTAGTGCTCGGCACCACGGCAATCTTTGTCTCCGGACTGCTGTTCTCGTGGCTGTATCTGCGCTATCGCAGCGTCTGGGTAGTATGGTTGTGCCACGCCATTGCCGATGTTGGATTATTCATCGTCATCGCCATCATCATGCTCGGCTGAGCACGACCGAGGTTGGCAACCCATGCCCATTAGAATTAGTGACTGAATTTATCGCCTATCCGAGTGGCGATCAGGCTAGTTCGACAATTGAAGGAACCAGAATCACGAAAGTGGCGGTCAAATCCCAGGCATTCCCAGGGTCAGGGTCGGGCATCGGCTCAATCAATGAATCCGGGTCGGCGTCATTGGCGAATATCGACCAGGTCCACTCGCCTTGACCATAGCGGGAATCGGGCGCATTGAGCA
>DARQ01000019.1:4057-4662 GCA_002503395.1 Euryarchaeota archaeon UBA60
TCGGTCTTCGCCTCGGAATACCAACCCGAGGTCGGAACGGCGACATTCAGGGTGAAGTTATCTTGCGGCTCAATCAAGTCGCGCTCCAATTCCAGAAGCGCTTCGACCGAGAATAGAATCCCCCCGCTGCCAGGGGTGTGCACGGCTTCCCAACCATCACCTTGGTCGAGATATCCCGACCAGTTGTAGACCACGGTCTTCTCCGACCATTCGACCACCCAGTGGCGAGTCTTTACCTCGAATGACCAATACTCGATGGCAGTACTGCCGCGATCGTCGGTAACGGTAAGCGAGCCAGTGATATTTCCGCTCAGATTGGTCTCGATAATGGCCGTCTCATTGGTTGAGTCGGCGTCGTTTCGAGCGTCGCCATCGCTATTGGCATCCTCGCCCCAATCCAAATCCCATGAGTATTGTAGTTCCCCACCTTCGGGGTCATAGGTCGAGGAAGCGTCGAGAATCACCACATCTCCAGCGCGCACCGATTCGGGAATCTCGACCATAACCACCGGTGCACCGTTGACCCGGACCTGCTGGGAGACCGTGTCCTCTCCGCCTTGGTCGTTGACCACGGTAAGGACGACGACGAAAGTACCCCATTCAGA
>DARQ01000008.1:0-4107 GCA_002503395.1 Euryarchaeota archaeon UBA60
GATTTATTGCCGAACTCAAGATGCCAGGTCCACCCCGGCAAAAGTGGTGATGAACGCTGTCGCCATGACCATAGGTCATCACGCCAAGAGGCCGGATTTCCCAGTGAAATCAGTGGTCTCGACAACAGACTTTCGAAGTATTCCGATTTGGCAAGTTTCTGGCTTATCCAAGACCGGGGAAGGGTGGAAGAATGGACATTTTCAGGTGGATTTGCAATCACCTCGGGCTTCTCGGTCAAGACGATAATATGCCGAGTAAGTGGTTCTTCGGCCCCCGCTACAATGGCCTTACTCGCCGCCATAATATCGGGTTTCAAGCCCCCAGTGCCATCATTACTGATTAAATCGGAGCGCGCTAATACCACCTCAATGCGATTATCATTGATAACAATGCATTCATCATATACGCTGATTTCGACCTCTCCTTCGGGATCCATAGTATGCCCACCGCTAATGGGATGGTCATCGAAATCAATCTCCGACCAAAGTAGAGAAAACAGGTCGTTTTCAAGGCCTGGCATCATATCACCGAGAGACTTCCATGGCGATAGGTGAAACCCTGACCATGTAAGGCGACATCACAGGGATAATCCGGCAGTCTCTCCCTCAATTCATCGACATAAATCTGCGGCTCGACGGTATTGTCCGGGTCCATCCCGTAATGCATCGGAATTGCCGCCTTTGGCTGAACCTTCTCGATCAGGTCGACCGCTTGAACATGGCTGAGATTATCGTTCCCGTTGATGCATAATAATGCCACGTCGAGTCCACCGCCGAGCGCTTCACCAGCTTTCTCTATCGCCGTGTGCCAACCCGGCCACGGCTGGCCATCCCCCATATGATACAAGGTCAGGCCATCACAATTAATCACATAGCCGACATACCACGAGTCGCCATCCTCATCGAAATCCAATTCCATATGGGCGGCGGGTATAGCCTTGAAGGTCAATTGGCCAACTGATTGGGTGCGATGGCCATTGGTGGGAATGATCCTCTCTGCAGAAATCCCCCATTCGACCAGTAGGTCGAGGGAGCGAGAGGGAACGATGAACTTGGTTTCGGGAAAGGCCTCGGCAATCATTGGTAGGGAAATCGGGCACAGATGGTCGTCGTGCCAGTGGGTGCAGAAGACGTAATCAGGGGCCGGAAAATCTTTCGGTTGGAGTGGATATTCACCGATCAGTTTCCCCCACACATCACCGGCGAAAAGGTCGCGCCACCACGGGTCGATAACCACTGTACAGGAGTTGAATTTCACCAACCAAGAGGCTTGGGTCAGCCACCATAGAGCAACCTCGCCAACACCAACTTCCTGCGATTCCATCTCATGCCTTAATTCGTCATCACGCTTCACCGGTTGAGTACGTTGCTCAGGCACCACCCATCCGCTCATGACCTCGGCATCACCAACTTCGCCATAGCGATTCCCCGAGGCTGAACTCAGAATCCACTTCGCCCCTAAGGGGGGCGAAGTCAACGGGGCGAAGTCTAAGTCACCCTGCCACCACCACCGCCCATGCAGCGTAGGTCGTGTCTGGTCCTGCTGATTGCATTAATGTTGGCTCAAATCACCTTTTCCGGCGCTCTGGCGGCGCCCGCAGGCGCACCTCAATCCGAGACTGGAATGGCGATTGAGGAGGAACCCCCCGATTGGCCGGTGGGTAGTTCAGCCTACGACAACATGGTTTCAATGGCGAATTTCGGCTATCGTCAAATCGACACCAATGCAAATTTCGCCGCCCGTGACTGGATTGCCGATGAATTGGAGGGAATGGGATATGAGGTTGAACGTCAACCATTCTCCACGGAGGAATGTGATAATTGCGAGAATATCGTCGTCACCATCAACGGATCTCTGGAAGATAATTGGATGGTCGTCGGTGCTCACCACGACGCTATCTGTTACTCACCGCCACCGGTTGCCGGTATCACCTACCCATCCTGCTCCAGTTCAGGCGCCTATGATGACGGTACTGGAAGTGGCTCACTGCTCGAGTTGGCTCGGGCTTTCTCACAATGGAATGAAACCCCTTTACACACCTGGAAACTAGGATGGTGGGATTACGAGGAATGGCAGGGCTCATCCTCCTCGGAAGGGGGTGGAAAGGGCAGCCTGTACTTCGTTTCACAGCAGATTCCCGAAGAGGTCAATGTAACCTACGTCAATCTCGACATGTTCGCCCTCAATTGGCCGGTGCCGACCTTGGCACTGAGTCAGGCTACTGGCTGTTCCGAAGATTATTGGACACTGTACGAGTTCACCTCCCCGGTCAGCGATTGGTCATATTACGAGGGCGAAGGTCTGGAGGTGACCGAACAGATGCAAGCCGATGCTGAGTGGCTACAGGGCATGCTGACAGACATCAACAGCGACCTTTCTCATCCCACTGAATGGGTACGGGTAATCGACGATACCAAGGGTAATTCCGACCATTACAACTTCATCATGGCCGGCCATAGCGCCACCTGGATTCGTGGTCAGCATCAGAATATCATCGAGGAGGGAGATACCTGTGAGCAGACCCCAAAACACGCCCAATCCGACTCTGTTACCACGATAAATAACCTTGCTGGAGGCCGCCAGAATGTCGAGGATGGATTGCAGACCGGGCTCGACATCGTCGCCACCCTGGCGTGGTGGGATTGGAATGCCAATCTGACTGAGGAAGGTGATGGAGCGGATGATAGTAAGGCGATGTCGGTCGGCAGTACGCGAATCTCCGGCTTCCTCTTCGCCCCATGGTTCATCGCCCTGATGGTCGGGCTGGTCTACGTTTCGATTCGTCAAGACTGGTTCAAACCGCTCAGTGACCAAGAGCGCGAAGCCGCCATCGTAGCCGCTGGCACAGCCACCGTAGGCACCACCGCCAAAGCCACTGGCACCGCGGCCACCACCGCGGCAGGCACAACCTCGATGTCCGTGGAAGGGGGGGCTCAGCCCGGGGAATCCGGGGAGACTCTGGTCGAGAGTTACCGTCTGCGTGTCCTCACTCTATGTGCCCTTTACGTGGCTCAAGGAATGCCCTGGGGTTTCATCACCATCACCTTCGTCACTTTCCTGGCCGCCAAGGGTGTCAGCGCCGGAATGCTGGCGGCGATTCTGTTCTGGGGAACTTTACCATGGACCTGTAAATTCCTCTGGGGGCCGGTCATCGACCGCTACCAGATTCCGAAACTTGGGCGGCGTCGCCCTTGGATTCTCGTGGCCGAGTCCGGGATGATAATCACCCTCTCAACCATTCTTCTGATTGCCGACCCGGCAAATAACATCGTCGCCCTTTCGGCAATCTTCTTCGTTTACAACATCTTCACCTCCTTGCAGGATGTCAGCACCGACGCACTGGCGGTCGATGTACTCAAAGATGATGAATTCGAGAAGGTCAACTCCTACATGTTCAGCGCCAAGATATTCGGCGGCATGATTGGCGGTGCCGGTCTGGGTTCGGTAATCGGCACAATCGGAATCCGCGGTGCGGTGCTGTTGCAGATTCCGATATTAGCACTGATAATGATGGTGCCACTGTTGATGCGAGAACGCCCTGGGGATATTCGATTCCCATGGCAGATCAACCAGACAGCCGAGGACGGTTCGGGCAAGACAACTGGGGATGGAGATGGCACCGGCTCAGAAGGGGTGAGCGAAGAGGGGCATAAGCGAGATTTCAAGGACATCTTCGACAAACTCAAGCGGGTATTCTCCCTCAAGTCAGCCCGTCTGGGACTTCTCATCAGTTTCGTCGCCTTCTTCGCACACTTCCTGATTCCCGTTCTCCCCCTGTTATTCATTCAGGAGTTGGGCTGGTCACAAGAGAAGTTCAACGCCACAAAGGGCGGATTGATGCTGATAATCGGTTTCTTCGGCTATATGGTCGGCGGCCAGTTGGGCAAACGATTCGGCGGCCGGAAGGTGGCGATATTCTCGGTCTTGCTGGGGGCGATCATCACCGCCAGTTGGGGCGCAATGGCTCCGTGGTGGGATAATTCAAGCGTGATGATAGGCATCTGGGCACTGCGCACATTCGTACTCTATGTGGCAGCGATAAACCTCTATTCGGTGATGATGAAGATCACCTGGAAGGAGGTCGGTGGCACCCAATATACCACCTA
>DARQ01000008.1:4317-4975 GCA_002503395.1 Euryarchaeota archaeon UBA60
TGGGGATGATGCCGGCGGGGGGCTGGATGGTCGAAGTGGCAATGACCGAGGGAAGGACAAGAAATCCCGCACCGACAAGTCTGGCCGCGTTGCCGGGAAGAATCGAAAAAATCAACCCATTCAAGCAGAACTTATTGAGGGATGAGCAACGCCGAAGGAATGAGGGAACAGCATGGGAATCATCGAAGAGACAGCGGCAACAGCCGAAACCGATTTCCTGCTTTACACCACGACATTCTGCCCCTATTGTGTTGCGGCAAAGCGCCTTCTGAAAGATAGGGGATTAACCTATCAGGAAATTAATTTTGATGAAGACCACAGTACCCGCATGGCAGTGGTTGATGCGACCGGGCACCGCACCGTGCCCATCATCATCGATATTCGTGGTGAAGCGCCGGTTTTCGTCGGCGGGTTCAACGAAACCCAGTCCTACCTCAGATAGGTACAACGGTTCACAATGTCCACGAGGATTGCAATCCACCGGCAATCTTCAGGTGAATATGGGAAGAACCGCCATTGAGGGTGGCGGTCACCGAGTATTCCCCACTATTGGCCGGAATGGTCCCCAGTGAGCCCTTCTCAGTAGATGACGGCCCCCAAGCCCGAGCCAGAGGAGTGACCCCGGAGTGGTCTTTGACCGTGAGTGAGCCTTGACTTG
>DARQ01000008.1:5065-5869 GCA_002503395.1 Euryarchaeota archaeon UBA60
GTAGCGCACATCGAAAAGGTCGGTCGCCCGGATGAACCATACATCACCTTCGTGATGCGAGCCAAATTCGTTCATCTGCATCTGTAGTCTGAATTCACCATCGGCATCGAGATAGGTGAAAGTTGAGAAGAAACCGGTATCCTTGGAGAAAGTGTAGATTATCTCACCACCCTCTCCGGTACTGACGACGGTCGCTTCTCGGCCAAAGGTCGAGACCACCTCGGCATTCCAGACCGCTCCGAACAGGGTGAACTCCCAGGTCTTCCCGGTGCTCAGGGGAAAGGAGAATACCGGCTGAGGAATGCCATTTTCATAGGCTGAGAGATTATCCCAGGTCATTCGTCCCAGAAATGGGTTGTGATTTACCACCGCGTGGCGTTGCGCTTCCTTCAGGTTGGAGATGCCCAGCATCCACGCCGATTCATCGGTATTGTTCTCGGCCACCACCAATCTTGCCGAATCCTCGCCGAACTCGGGTGTGATGAAGGTGTACAACCACCATTGGCCGACCTCCCATTGCGGAGATTCGATTGGCCCATCATCATCGTATCCGTCATCACCACTGCCGGTGGTCAGGCAACCTGCCAGCGAAGAGGCCAACAATAGTACGACCGACAATGGCACGAGCAACTTCGATGCAATGCAACAGCCGGCCGGGTTGGGCATGGTTACTCCTCCTTAAACTCACGTTTGAGTCTAATGGATGTATCGTGTAATGCGTATTCCCTACTCCCGAGGTTCCCTGAACAGCATTCAGAGGATTCCGGTCAGGGTCAGGCTGGGGGCAATCACCACGGCAACGAT
>DARQ01000038.1:0-8391 GCA_002503395.1 Euryarchaeota archaeon UBA60
CCCGCCAAGGACATCGAGTTTGGTAATCGCCATGCTGGTGAATCCGTTGACCCGGTTTGCGAGGCGCAAAACCACAAGGTCGAGCCAACCGCAACGACGGCGACGTCCGGTGGTGGTGCCGAACTCATGACCGACATCGGTCATGTGGTCGCCGTCGGAATCGAATAATTCGCTCGGCATCGGCCCCGCACCAACTCTGGTTGTGTAGGCTTTGACTATCCCGATGACCTCCTCGATATGCCCGGGATGAATCCCGGCTCCGTGGGTGGCATTACCGCGACTGGTCACAGACGAGGTGACGAAGGGGTAAGTCCCTTGGTCGATATCCAAAAGACATCCTTGAGCACCTTCAAGCAGGACATTTTCACCCAATTTCAGGGCGTTGTCAAGCATCACCCCGGTATTTGCCACCGCATGACCAAAGGTGTCACTGATCCAGGCTACCTCCTGGGCCAACTGGGCGGCATCGATTCGTTCCTCAGCACCGGCACTGGCCAAATCCGAATTCATCCGCTGTGCCACAGAATCAGCCCATTCGCCATCGCCGACGACTTCAGTGAGGTCACCGAAGCGTAAGCCGATGCGGTTGATCTTATCGGCATAGGTAGGGCCGATGCCGCGTCCGGTGGTGCCGATTTTCACATCGAGGCTGTCGAGCATGCGGTGATAGGGGAGGATGATATGCGCTCTCTCACTGATGAAAAGGCGCCCTTGCGAGGGGTCTTCCTCGGTCTGTTCCAACCAATTGTCCAACTCCGTCCGGAGAACCCAAGGGTCGATGACCATGCCGTCTCCTAGAACCAGATTGCACTCCTTTCGAGTTATACCACTGGGCAGAAGATGTAGTTTGATTACCCGGTCACCCAGAACAACGGTATGGCCAGCATTGTTACCACCTTGGAATCTAACGACCCAAGTAACCTTGCCGGCCAGTCGGTCGACGAGTTTCCCCTTCCCTTCATCTCCCCATTGGGCACCGAGTACTATCGAGGCCGGCATGCTTCTCCACCTGAGGGTGCTACCTTCGCCCTATGATAGATTCCCCTCAATCACTACCTAGTGATTTATTTTACCGAAAAGGCAAGCCGATAGTTTTTCAGGGTTTATATGGGGCTGATTGCGAGAACTCTATGTCTGCTCACATAATCCGCTAATTGTAAATCAAGTCACTGCAGGACGATTCTGATGCCGGGAAGAGAAAAGGTAATATACTATTGGCGGCAAACTATGTAACCCGAGGTTGATAAGATGTCTGAACACCAAAATGAAAAAACGCACCAGAAAGCACCCGAAACCAACTCCAGCTCGCGCTCTGGCACCAGCCCCCGTGCCAGCCCACATCCATTCGGCGGTAGCCGGCCTTCACAGCAACGTAAGACCACCGGTATGGCCGAGCCCTGCAGTGAATGTGGGTCAATTTCCTGGGATGAGGATTTGGACCGTGGCGAAATTGTCTGCGGTGAGTGCGGGCTTGTCGTCGATGAGAACCTCATCGACCCGGGTGCTGAATGGTCGAACCATGACGGTAAGGACAATTCACGGGTCGGCTCGCCAATCACTCCGACCTTGTCGGATAAGGGACTGAACACCACTATCTCACGTAGTGACCTGTACGGCGGTGCCGCCGCTCGTCACGGAATGAATGCACGAGCGCGACGAGACTGGAATCGACGACGGGTCATCGACGATCGTTCGAAGACCCGAAAGAGTCGAGACCGAAATCTCGCCAAGGCGATGTCGCTGTTACGCTCGTATGGTGACCTACCGGGAACCCTGCTCGATGAGGCGGCAGTCTTCTACCGTAAGGCGGTCGAAGCCGGTGTCGTAACCGGGCGAAGTATTGCCGGAATCGCCGGTGCCTGTGCATATCTCGCGGCCCGTGAGCGTTCGCTACCGCGAAGTATCGAGGAGGTAGCTGATTCATTCCAGGTGGAGTACAAGGAAATGAAGCGAAATATTCGTTTAGTCTCCCGAATCATCGGCGCTCACACCATATCTGACCCAGGTGAATACATCGACAAGTTCTGCAGCCAATTGGGCCTCCATCCCAGTGTCGTCGGTGAGGCACACTACCTCTGGGAGAGGGTCAAGATTGCCGATGAGTGGCAGGGCAAGAAACCTTCTGGGGTGGCTGGAGTGATGATCTACAAGGCTGCGCAGATACGTGGCAATACCCGAACTCAAGCAGATGTCTGTGAGGTTGCAGGGATCAGTGAAGTTACCTTGCGAGGACTGTTGAGGATTCTAAATGGGCTGATGAAGTACATCGGTGAAGCTACAGAGAACTAGCGCAGTGAGTGCGACCGGACAATACGTAGCAATATACCTATGTCGCCCCAAAGGAATAGTAGTGAGGAACTCGAGGACTTATTCAATAAAATGCGGTGTCCTGGAATTACCCCACGAGTGATTCCGGCTCAGCCAGCCCGAATATGCACGGACTTCGCGTACTAGAAAAGTACACTTTCACTTTCACCCTTACTCTCTTGAAAATGAATACCTAGGGTCAGCGCCTCATACACTTCATGATGTCACGAAAACCGTGTAGGACATTGCTAGCAGAAGGACTGAAAGTGGTCGCCTATCCAAACGGCATGATCTACGTGAATATGCAGAGTTATCCGGATTCGCATTTCGATACTCATTCTTTCGGAGCATCTACATCCCCGGGAATACGAACCTCGTTCAATATCGCCGCCAAGCCAACAGTATTACTCGCTTTGGCAGGACCTAATGGTAACGCTTGGCGCCTCCTGGTCGGTGCTGGCGATGGCAGCCTCACCCTGCTGAGCCTGCCGAATATGGTTCTAGTCGAGAACCTGCAACCGCATGATTGCGAGGTAACGAGCTTGGCGGCGCAGCACCGTAGCGGCGGCACCGTCCTGCTATCTGGTGACCGCAACGGTGTCGTCTTTGTTCATGGTGAGCAGATTCCCGATGGCAGGATGAAACTGTTCCGCGTCGATGGAGTGGTAGATGCACTACGTTGTGAAAGCGAATACATCCACGTTCACACTGGCTGGTCCCGGCAAATCCTCCGCTGGGATGGCACGGTGAAGGGCAACAGTGAGGATGGTATGCGACAGCGTATTATCGCCAATGTTGCATAGAACACACCCTTGGTTGAGCGTTCACCACGAAGGTCGTGGCGTGAGGTAATTGCAGGTCTGAGAGGGGCGTGGCCAATTGCGAGGTAATTCACCTCCCGCGGCGATTCTCTCGACGAAGAAAGCGCGATGTTTCTCAAGTATCTCGGCAACTTCTTCAGCACCTCTGATTGAATCTCCATGCGCAGGAATCAAGGTATTCGCTTGCAACTGAATTATTCGCTCAACGCTCGCCAACAGGTCGGGTAGGCATCCCGTCGGCTGGTCCCAACGAGATGGACAATCCGCCTTTGGAATCGTCGGGCCGGCGATGAAAACCCCCCTATCAGCCTGCCATACGCCAATTGCATCATTACAATGTCCCGGCAATTCGATGATTTCAAAGGTTCCATCGCCGACCTCAAAACTATGTGCCTCGATAATCGGCTCGGTCTCGATTGGCGGCATATCCGAATCGTAACGATTAGCCCAGGTGGTGAAGAAATCACCTGATGACAATGCCTGAGCGGCATTAGGATGGGCGAATACCCGGGTCGAAAATTCTTCTTTCAAGAAGGCCGCACCCCCAGAATGATTGTAGCGACGGCAGGTCAGGATAATTCCATCAAGTTCACCCTCTTCACCGATTTTACCCCGCAATCTCTCCTGTATCAACAATTGATACCAACTGGTGCCGACATCGACCATGTAGTTTCCCTGCTCGCCACATATCAGCGTCGCATTGACATCGTGGTGAATGCCGGGCAGGCGAATGATGCGCATCAACTTCTCGACCCCGTGCCATAACTTGACCCTAACTATTGCTCAATATCGCCGCTAGTGATTGCAATGGCCGTCTCAGAGGGCTGGTTTTTAGGCTCGTCGTGATTAAATACAGGGAGTAAGTCGGCGAATCGCATGGCACGATTTCCCGAGGCTGAAGCGAGGCTGCTCAATGTCCGCATCTGTATGCATTGCAACGCCCGCAACGCACTCCGGGCTTCCGCGTGCCGCAAATGCGGTTACAAGGGATTACGCCTGAAGGCCAAGGAACGCCGTGGTCTTTGAACCACTGGTAGGTCTGCGCTTTTCGATAATACCAACTCCCCTTTCTCGGGTTTGCCGGTTTTTCTTTCAACACAGCATGCCGGTTTTCTTTAAGCAAAGTTGCCCAAAGTGGCTTTGTTGCCGCTCATGCCAAAAGTGGCGCCAGTAATAATGCGAAAGGGTCTCCCCAGATAATCAGCGGGAGAATCGCCGGGAGGAGAATCGCCAGCAATGGCCACTTGTAGGTGACCCAGCCAACCTCCACGCCGAGTTCCTTGAGGGCTGCTATCTGTGCCTGCAATTTTTCATCGCTAGGGGTTCGCGTCGGGGCGCGGATTCTAGTGTGTACAGCGGTTGTCCCATCGGCCTTTTCAATCACTTCATCGAGTAACCATACATGGGCATCTGCTACCTTATCTAGCGACATCCGGGTGGAGTGCCAAGCCAACCTCATGTCGGCGGCCGAGGTGATATTACCCTTAGCAACATTCCATATCGTGAATATTATCGGGATTGTCAAGAACGCCAATGAACCCCATATCAACAGTGCGAATGCCGGCGGGATATGCACCCCTAAGCGACCCCAAGACTCTCCTTGTACAATTGGTGCAATGGTTGCCCATGTCGGAATCAGAATCGCCACCAGCATCAGCGCCTTGGCGTCTGCGCCGCCGTGCAGTAGGCGCATTCTCCACATGACATCGAATAACCAGACCTGCACCAAGACGCTGACCGAGGCCCACCACAACTTTGCCATCGGGTCAGCCGTGCCGACAATGATGTCCATCGGAGTGTTGGTCGAGCCATGTATCATCGCCCCCCCGATGACTCCGGCGGCGCCGAAGACATACCAGCTGATGACCACGACATCTACCGGGTTTCCAGAACGGAAATCCGCCAGGGTCGGTCGACCTATCACCGCAGTACTGGCCAGGGCAACCGCGGCTGCAGCACTACCCCACACAGTCCAGTCGGCCTCGACCACCAACAGTTCGAGAATCCACAGGAAGATTGCTGGCTTCGCCCATGCTAGCCAATAGGAGTTGGGAATCCGGCGGAAATTATGGTCGAGCCAAGCTGCCCCGGTGAAGCAGCCAATCAAGCAGAGCCAACGCGCCCAGCCCAATATCTCAAATGGCTCGACCTGCATGGTGAAACCGTAGAAGGCAATTGGCTTAAATCAATCAGCCTTCGGCGGACCCTACGCGACCGTATAGGGAGTTGGTGAAGATGTCCGATATCGAGAACAAATTACAGCAAGTTTCAGGCGTGATTAAGCAATTGGATGATCCCAAAGTACCGCGCAACATACGCGCTGGCGCCAAGGAAGTAATCGACAAGTGGCTCCTCAACGGCGCCAAGCAACTCGACGTACGAATTGCGATGACGCAGAACAAACTTGAGGAATTATATGAAGACCCGAATATGCCACCTGAATTCGGCACCTTGATTCTACAGATCAACACCGCACTTGAGCAGATGCTGACCGAGGTCTAATCGGATTCGTTCTCTTCCTCTAGTTTCTCTTGCACATATTCGAGCAAGGTTGTGACTTCCTCACTCAATTCACCCTTACAAAGTGCATCATCTATCTGTACCACCTGTTCGGAATCGAGCAGATTTGAGGATGCTGCCAATATCAGGCTATGCGGATCGCCGGATACATCCTTGCCATCCAATGCCATGTGTATCGCCGCCAGTTCAGCGACGACTTGGTCATCGCTGGCGGAAAGTCCCAGAACATCACGCAATTCACCGAGTTGAGAAATCTCTTCCTCGCTCAATTCACCATCCGCCAAGGCCCTCTCATACGCGGTAACCAGGTCTGGGGCACTCTCCGACATCAGGATGGCGATCGGGCGGGTGGTCGGGATGTTCTCAAGGACAATCTTGGTGATGACGAACAGAGGAACCGAGAGAATCATGCCGATGATACCCCATAACCAGAATGAGAAGGCGACGATTAACAGCAGGAGGACCGGACTGATGTCCAATTGTGTTCCAGTCCACTTGGTCTCGATGAAGTTACCCCAGACCTGTTGGTTTACAATCAGGAGAAATACCATGAATGCCCATGTCCCGGTAGGCAAGACCGCCAATCCAAGAATTATCGGTGGGATGGTCGCTATCAACGAACCGATGTATGGGACGTAGTTGAGAAGGAAGGTGAGCAAACCCCATATGAACCACAGGTCAACACCGAACAACAGTAATATCGCCATCACACAAAGTGCCGTACCAATGCTTACACCGGTTTTGACTATGATGTAGGTATTGATGCTCTCCTCGATTTTGACGACGACGTTTTTGACCGTGGCATTGGCTTCACCGGGGAATGCAGCAACGATTCTACCTGGTAGTAGATTGGCTTCAAAAATAATGAATATCAAGAAGAAAATCACCGTGATGAAAGTGGTGAACATTGAGCCAGCAGCAGACATCACCCCGACGAACATCCCTTGGAGATTCGTCTCACCACCTTCGATCAAGCCAGCCTCGGCCAAGGTCTGGGTAACCGAGCCGTTATCCTCGGTGGTACCGATGAAACCTCCCAATCCCGGAATCCCCTGCAATTTCTTCCACTTGCGTTGCAGGTTTTCCTGATACCTCTCCATCTTCTCTTCATCTTCTGAGAGGTTCTCCACCTGAGAATATGAGACATAAGCGGCGGAGACGATTACCAGCAGGAAAAGCATGAACATCGTGAAGTAAGAATACCCGCGCGGAAAGCCATTTTCGGACAACTTATCAGCACCCGGTTTGAGCACGAAATAGACACCTAAAGCGATGAAAAACGGTTGCAGTACATCTTTCAGGGTCAGCAGTGCGACGATGATCAACGTAACTAATATCGCGACGTTGGTGAAGATGGAGAGACGTTTTGTGAAGACGTCGACAAAGTCCTCGTCCATAACCGCCGATGGAGATTACGGTTTTCATAATTGGGGGAAGGGATAATCCCTTTTTTCCGCTTAAACATCAGCCATCACGTGACGAGGTTCATGACCCTTCTGCAGCCGCAACGAGATATGCAAGAGCGGGTGGAAGAGGTCGGCTTTTTCGAACTCTTGCGGGTGAATCCACTTTTTCGGAAATATTGGTGCGCTAATGCGATTTCCATGCTCGGTGAATGGTTCAATACCGTTGCGCTATTCGTGCTGATTGAGAGGTTTACCAATTCGGCATTGGCGATAGGTGCTGTGTTCGTCCTCCGAATGTTCGCATTGGCGGTCCCACAGGTATTCACCGGGGTCCTGGCCGACCGATACTCGCGCAAGTGGTTGATGGTGACGGCAAATGTCGCCAGCGCGATTCTGGTACTGGCATTATTCATGGTCGACGATGTTGGAGATGTATGGCTGATCTACGCGGTCGCTGGTGGTCTGATGGCCCTCCATGCGGTCTACGTGCCGGCCGAGAATGCCGCCTTACCAAATCTGGTTCGGGAAAATGAATTGCTGACCGCTAACGCATTGAACTCGGCCACCTGGTCTGCTTCGCTTGCCATCGGTGCCTCGATAGGGGGACTGGTGGTGGCAAAATGGGGAGTCGAAGTTGCCTTCGTAATCGACTCAGCTACGTTCCTTGTCGCCGCTATCATGCTGTCAACTCTGACGATTCCGCAACAAAAGATTGAACCAAGGTCCGGCTCGTTCTGGCGTAACGCTCTCGGCGATGTCGGGCAGGGATGGAGAATAATCCGCTCAAGACCAGAGGTCGGTCGTATCATCACAGCCAAGGCCCTATGGTCATGTTTTGGTGGTGGGCTGGTGTACATGCTGGTGCTGATCGGCGCCAACGGTGAATTCGGTGAGGTGGCGGCTGGCATAGGTATTCTATTCGCGGCGCGCGGGGTTGGCACCGGAATCGGGCCGGTCTTGGCGCGCTATGTATTCTCCGAGCGAAGTTGGTGGCCCTACCTACTCGGGATATTGGTCTCGACCTGTGGTCTGGGATATCTGATCGTCGGGCTGTTTGAATGGGGAGCGTGGATAACAATCCTGATCATATTCGCCCATGCGGCCAGTGGCGCCAATTGGGTTCTATCGACTGTGCTGTTGCAGGAACGCAGTGAGGATGAGTGGCGCGGAAGGATGTTCGCCACCGATTTCCTGCTGATGACTTCGGTCAATGGATTTTCAACCATGGCTGCCAGTCTGTTGCTTGAATATACTGAGGTCGGACTTCGCAATGCGATGGTATTATTCGCCACCCTACAGATTTTTTCAGGGCTATTGTGGATAATCCTCACCCGACC
>DARQ01000038.1:8432-8788 GCA_002503395.1 Euryarchaeota archaeon UBA60
TCGCTTGATGGAGGAGTCAGTTTATCGATGATCTTGCCGAGACGCTCGACCAATCCAGGCTTGTTGTCAGAGGTCACCAGAGCGTACTCCATCACTTCATCGAGGCTGTCGACGGTGAGAATCTCGATGGTATCTTTGAATTTGTCATCGATCATGACATCTTGGGAATTGGCTCTGGGAATGAGCACGGTGCTGATACCACTGAGTGCGGCGGCTTCAATCTTGGCGGTAACGCCACCGACGGGCAGAACTTCACCACGCACCGACAGACTACCGGTCATCGCCAGGTTTTGGCGAATCGGGATATCCTCAAGAGCACTTATGATTGCGGTGGCGATGGTGATGCTGGCTGAATC
>DARQ01000018.1:0-5499 GCA_002503395.1 Euryarchaeota archaeon UBA60
GACTCCAGCGACCAGATGATTGCCGAGGCGATGACCAGTGCCCATAGTTGGTGGTGGACATCGGTGATTCCCAGGCTGGAGAGAATCGATGATTCTCGCATCACCACGGTATCTACTGCCGCACCGATGAGAATTGGTGGTGCCAGATCGAAAATCTTGTTTATCACCGAACACAGAGATGCCAGTATCACCGTACCTCGATGCTGTTGTGTATGTCCTGCAAGTCGTGCCAATGGTCGCGACTTGGTCATGATGTGCGCAGGTGGTATGCTTCATCAATTGCACCCCGGTGATTATTTACACGCTGAGAGTTGATTGTGTGGCAGAACAATGCTCAATACTGACTAACCATACCATCAATTATGGGCGAATCCGCATTAGCCGAACTTCGCCGATACATCGGCGAAGGAATCCCCGCTGAATTACCACCTACTCAAGAGCCTTCAGCCGAGGTTGACCATGTTCCTAAGCGCCGTCAGGTTCTCTCACCAAGTGAGGAGGTATTGGCCCTGCAGAATGCCCTTCGCTACTTTCCCGCTGAATGGCATCGTGAATTGGGCGAGGAATTCCTAGCCGAGTTACGAAACCATGGGCGTATCTACATGCACAGATTCCGCCCGAACCAATACCCTATGCAGTCACACCCGATTTCTTCCTACCCATGTAAATCATCACATGCGGCGGCGATAATGCTGATGATTCAAAACAACCTGAGTGCTGAGGTCGCACAATTTCCTCACGAGTTGATCACTTACGGTGGTAACGGCTCAGTATTCCAGAATTGGGCGCAGTATCGGCTCACCATGCAATACTTGACACAAATGGATGATGAGCAGACCCTGGTGATGTATTCCGGGCATCCCTTGGGATTGTTCCCCTCACATGGTGATGCTCCCCGGGTAGTGGTCAGCAATGGAATGATGATACCAAATTACAGTTCACAAGATGATTATGAACGCTTCAATGCACTGGGAGTCACCCAATATGGTCAGATGACCGCCGGCTCATACATGTATATCGGTCCACAGGGAATTGTGCATGGAACCATGATTACTCTGCTCAATGCAGCACGCATCCACCTCGCCCGTGAATTCCCTGAAGGTCTGTCCGGTGTGACATTCGTAACCTCGGGATTGGGGGGTATGAGT
Organism: Euryarchaeota archaeon UBA60; assembly: GCA_002503395.1. Taxonomy (GTDB): domain Archaea; phylum Thermoplasmatota; class Poseidoniia; order Poseidoniales; family Poseidoniaceae; genus UBA60. Next base: position 1,149 of record DARQ01000018.1, read on the forward strand.
GGAGCTCAAGCCAAAGCGGCGGTGATTGCTGGTGCGGTCTGCATCATCGCTGAAATAAATCCACATGCTGCAAATAAACGTCACTCGCAAGGCTGGGTCGATGAATTGTACGAGGATGTGGATTCGGCCATCGACAGGCTCATCGAGGCTCGGGAATTGGCGGCCGGGCTTTCGATAGGATATATCGGCAATATTGTTGAATTGTGGGAGCGTCTGGTTACTAGAGATGTGCGAATTGATTTGGGTAGTGACCAAACCAGTCTGCATAATCCTTGGCAAGGTGGATATTTTCCGGCCGGAATCGACTTTGATACGGCAATGGTAATGATGTCCGAAGACCCTGATAATTTCCGCAATGCGGTTGAAGTTTCTCTGCGTAGACAGGTTGAGGCGATTAATTCAATGTGCGACAAGGGGATGTATTTCTGGGATTACGGCAATGCCTTCCTGTTAGAGGCCAGTCGGGCGGGAGCAGATGTGCTCGATGAGGAAGGAAATTTCACTTATCCCTCATACGTTGAAGATATCATGGGTCCGAAGTGCTTTGACTATGGATTTGGGCCGTTTCGCTGGGTCTGTACCAGCGGTTCGGAAGAGGATTTGGTCACGACCGATGGCATCGCCGCCGCGGTCATCGCAGAAATGACCACAAATTGCCCTGAAGACATATCGCAACAACTCGGTGACAACTTGAAATGGATACAAAATGCCTCACAACATCAATTGGTCGTCGGCAGTCAGGCACGTATTCTCTATGCTGATGAACAAGGTAGGAGAAAAATAGCACAGGCCTTCAATACAGCCATCGCTGAGGGTGAGATTTCAGCCCCGGTGGTAATCGGGCGTGACCATCATGATGTTTCGGGAACTGACAGCCCATTTCGCGAGACCGCAAACATTCGTGACGGTTCTTCTTATTGCGCAGATATGGCGATTCACAACGTCATCGGTGACGGATTCCGTGGGGCTACCTGGGTTAGTATCCACAACGGCGGTGGGGTTGGTTGGGGTGAGGCGATCAATGGAGGTTTCGGCTTACTTCTAGATGGCTCCAGTGATACCAACCGACGACTGCATATGATGCTCTCTTGGGATGTGAATAATGGCGTGGCAAGAAGAGCATGGGCAAGGAATGACGAGGCACTATCAGCAATAGAACGAGCCATGGCGAATGAGCCTTCATTGAAGGTTACAATACCTTCCATCGCTGATGTTGGGGAATTGCGCGACCTTGTTGGCTTAAGCGATAATTGATTTGATGAGACTGGTTGGAGGAGTTTGCTATGCGTACCATACATCTCGATGGCCAGACCATCAGCACCACCGACCTCTGTGATGTTGCATATGGACGGGCACGAGCCGAAATAGCCCTCGATGCGATGCCGAAGATTGCCGCCGCCCGCCAGGTGGTCGAGAATATACTTGACAAGGATTTGACCGTATATGGGGTGAATACCGGATTCGGCTCGCTGGTCAACACGAGAATTTCCGAAGATGACTTAGCTGAATTGCAACTAAACCTGATTCGTAGTCATGCCTGTGGACTTGGTCAGCCATTGTCGATTCCGCATGTGCGAGCAATGATGTTGGCCCGGGCAAACTCTCTGGCAAAGGGTCATTCGGGGGTCAGGTTTGAGGTTATCGAGCAGTTAATCGCCTTCCTCGACCACGATATCACCCCATTGGTCCCGAGAATCGGCTCGCTTGGAGCCTCTGGAGACCTCGCCCAATTAGCACATATGGCACTTTCATTGATTGGTGAAGGGCAATCATACGGTACCAATGGTCAATTGAAGCCGACCAAGGAACTGCTCTTGGAGATGGGCTTGATTCCATTGAAACTAGAGGCCAAGGAGGGACTGTCGCTGATAAACGGTACCAGTCTGATGGTCGGGCTGATGGCTGATGCGGAGCACCAACTGGCGCGACTATTGCCTATGGCTGACTTGATATTAGCAGCATCAATCGAAGCGAGATCATGCAGTATAAAGCCCGCTGATGAGAGGGTTCACGCGGTGCGCCCACATGTTGGACAGGGTCTGGTAGCCGAGCGCATTCGCCTTTTCATGGATGGCTCGGAAAACCTGCAAATGCATACTGATTGTGAACGCGTGCAAGATGCATATTCATTCCGTTGTGCGCCGCAGGTGCACGGTGCAGTACTGGAGAGTCACAACCGATTGCACGAGGTTGTTACCATCGACCTCAATTCGGCAACAGATAATCCCCTGATATTTCCGAACCCAAAAAACCGTGGGGCTGATGAAGTTATCAGCCAAGGAAATTTTCACGGCGAGATTTTGTCTTTGGCTGGAGATGCAATGAGTCTCGCCTGCTTTGAGTTGGCATCGATAAGCGAGCGGCGAATCGACCAGATACTCGACCACTCCCGAAGTGGGCTGCCACCCTTTTTGGCGGGCAATCCCGGTTCTGAATCGGGGATGATGATAGTTCAGTATGCCGCCGCAGCAGCACTCGCTGAAATGCGTGTATACGCCAATCCTGCCACGGCAATCAACATTCCAACCTCGGCCAATCAGGAAGACCATGTGAGCATGGGGGCAACCGCGGCGTGGTCGCTGATTCAATCGGTAGAGCGACTGGCAGATGTGCTAGCCTGTGAATTGATAGTTGCCGGCCAGGCGCTGGAGCATCTCAGCGCCGCACCGAGTAAATGGGTCGCGGCGCTTGTTCGAAACCTGCGAGGCGTGGTACAGCCGCTCTCCGGCGACCGCTCGCTGAGTGAGGAGATGCGTAAGGTCGCGAAGATATTAGCAAGCGGCGCGTGGTTATCGCTGATTGAGTCGGAACTAGGTATGATACCCCGACTTTGAGAATATCAATCAATTTCCGCAACCAAGAGCAGATGATTATCTTGACAAAGTGAGTTTGTAAAGTGAGTACTCGGCCCTAACTCAACCCTCGGACTCACTCGACCTCGGACTCACTCGCCGACCAATAAATCAAGTGAACGCATGACCTCTTCGAGACCGGTTAATTGGCGAATCTTGAAACGGAACTTCAGCGAGTTCTTGCGCTCTCCCGTCGAAGCCAATAGGTCGATCACCCTGTCTAATTCAACCGCAAGCCTGACTTTCTCCTCAACCACCGCGTATAATCGATAGGCTCGCTCGTCATCATCATAGGATAGGGCTGGTTCAACTTCACTTACATCCAACCCCATTCGCCGCCACGACATTATTCGCTTGCGCAGCAGGGCTTGCGAAAAACCACTTTGTGGTAATCTCACCAGATGAACCAGTCGTGGTGAGCCGTCCTCGGTTAAATCGAGGGTCACGCCATCACTCAGTTCCGAAACCACCGGAGTATCGCTCGGCTCTGGTAGAGGGGCGTCATCTTCATCTTCAATGTGTTCGGGCAATTCGAATCGAGGGGCCTCCCGTGTTAACATGGCCATCTGCTGAGGCTCCAGGGTAAGTGGATCGAGTGGCAGGAGCAGACTCCAAAGTGAGGCCCCGATTGCATCGACCAAACTTCTTACAAAGGTCATTACGGAATCCCAGCCATGCATACCGATGAGTAATTCCAGTCCCTCTAGAATGATAATGCCGTTGCCATCAGCTATTCTCTGCCGGATAGTAGAATCCATCCGTTCGAGATGGGGATATAATGCACCTTCGCCCTGATTCTCGGTCAACCAGTGAGTCTCGACTTTGGATAAATCCAAGCGCTCCAATAATCTTCTAGGTGGTAGACGTGAGATGAGGATGTAGGATTCAGATGAAAGTTCGAGACACCGCTCAAGCCAGTCGTGGACGGCTGTAATATCGTCGCAGGGGATGGTGCGGACCTGCCCGCGACTCATTCCCGCCTCCATGCTATCGATGCAAACGCTGCAAGCATAGCATTTGAGTCTTCGGCCAATTTCCCCCCCTCTGAATTACTTTATTTTACCTATAATAACCAATTACGCTGTATTAACAGTTAAAATACAACTTGTATTGGGAAGTCAAGGGGAGACCATGGTTGAGGAAGCAAAGGATGCGAATATGGCAGAGTGTGGAGCCTGTAGAGAAATTATTTCAATAGATTCCGCGGCGTGCCCGAAATGTGGTGTTTCGTTCGGTGGAGTAAGCGACGAACCGCTCGGTGCGTGTGGCGCCTGCGGGGGCTTAGCACCCTTGGATGCGCCCAAATGTCCCCATTGTGGAGTTTCATTTGTAGCGGATAACGTAATTGAAGTATTGGGTAATTGGCTCACCGCCACAGGACTGGGAGTTAGAGCATTGTTTGAACGCTTCGACGAGAATAAAGATGGTGTCATCAATGCATTTGAATTCAAGAAGGGCCTAATCGCCTTGAATATCGCCGACCTTCCACCTTCGCAGAT
>DARQ01000018.1:5622-5865 GCA_002503395.1 Euryarchaeota archaeon UBA60
TGAACTTGAGAATACTTTCTCCGGCAGCGAGCCGACAAAGACGGTCGCAGCGGCAACTACTGATGATGCCGAGGCTGAATCAGAAGCCAAGGCTGATGCTGAGTCTACTGATGCCGATGATGAAAAGGAGTCGGATGGCGAATCGAAGGATGATTCCGCTGCAGATTCCGAAGACGATGCCGGTGATGATGCAGATGCGGATTCCGACGACGATGCCAGTGATGATGCCGATGCAGATTCCGA
>DARQ01000018.1:6032-7439 GCA_002503395.1 Euryarchaeota archaeon UBA60
TGCAGATTCCGACGACGATGCCGACTCGGATGAGTCTGATGACGGCGGTGATACTGCAGATTCTGATGCTGACTCAGATGACGATGAATCCGATGATGAGGAAGACGACATGGCTGCATTCATGCGCCTCGGCCAGGCTATAGCAGACTCCGACATGAGTATTCGCGATGTCTTTGAGGCCATGGATACGAATGACGATGGTAAGATCGATGGTCCCGAATTGCAAAAGGGAATTGAGGAGATAGGGGGCGAAAATCTTTCCCCACAGGATGTTTACAACATTCTGAAAACCATTGACGAAGACGATGATGGTCGACTTGACCCGATGGAATTAGTAAATGCACTGGAAGATTTGGACCTGGATATCGCGTCCGATACCGAACCCGCAACGGAAGCCAAGCCAGAAAAAGAATTCCCCACCAACTTACAGAAATCATTGATGAGTAAGAAGTGGGATAGTGCCATTTGGCCATTGATTCATGCCGCTTTTGGCGTAATTGCGGTCATCTGGTTGGTCAATGGAATTATCGGTCCAGTCGATGGTGCTGGTGGTCATGTTGCTTTCGATGGTGCTGTAGATACATGGTCGGTAGAGCAGGGGGCTGAGATTGCTCCGGGTGAGAAGTATCCATGCGACAAGGCAATACAAGACAGCAAGTGTGCTAATTCACTGACCCCACTTTCAGGTGATGCATCATCAATGCCGGTTGGATTCTATTGGGATGGTATACTTTTCACCTTAATCGGGTTATTGGGCTTGGGCGGCTCACTATTCATGCAATATAGTGTGGTCAAATCGTGGCGAGCCAAGGCTAGAGCGCTCAAAGGAGACGATGAAGATTCTGATGAAGATTCTGATGAGGATTCTGACGATGATGATGACGATGGTGATGGCGGAGATGCTGATGATTCTGAGGATTCTGAGGATGATGACTCGGAAGAAGACGTTGCTGATGATGACGAGGATGAGGAAGAAGTTGACGATGACACCGATGATGACGAGGGTGAGGACGGTGACGATGATGATGAAGGAGAAGGTGATATCGACATCGGTTCACGCATTGGAATCGAGGTCGACGGAGTCGACGTATTTGGTAAGATCATCGAATTCGACGATGAAGCAGGTACAGTAATCATCGAGGACGAAGACACCGGAGAAGAGATTGAAGCACCTCAGGATGAAATGTTCGTAGAATGATAATATGAGCGATCCACTTGAGCGATTCAAATCGACGAGTATCTGCCCTAATTGCCACGCAATTTCTCCATCAGGTACCCCTCGGTGTGCTGAATGTGGTGCCTTCCATTCCACCTCTCATCTAGTTGAAAGAGTTCCCACGCCAGAGGATTTACGTCCGCATGAGATCAAGCCAGCCGACCCTTCTCAGTATAGTTTGAATCCAAATA
>DARQ01000045.1:0-1850 GCA_002503395.1 Euryarchaeota archaeon UBA60
ATGCCACCGGCTCCGCCAGACATGCCACCGGCTCCGCCAGACATGCCACCGGCTCCGCCCTCGGATGAGGAAGAAGAGGTTGAAGTTTCAGAGGAGGAGGTTGAAGAATCAGAAGATGGAGGACCGGAATCACTTGGGATTGATGTTCTCTTAGCCCCACCACCGCCACCACCTCCAGCTCCACCCGAATCAGAGGATGAGGAAACTGCTGAGGAGGAGGTAGGCACCCCGGCAAGTGATGCTTTGGCTGCTGCAAGTGCGCTCGCGACTCCAGTCGAAGTTCCAGACACAAGTGCCGGAGCGATAATTCGTTCCAGTGATGAGGTTGACTCAGTGCCTGGTGACAAGATCAAAGGAAGAATACATGAAGAAGAAAAAGCTACTTTGAATTCTGAAGGTGACATTATCAAGCAGAAAGTAAAGGGCACGCTGACCGTAGAGAATCCTAGTTCTGCCGACCGCCTGTGGGATATCGATATCTTCCTTGGCGATGTCAATAACACCAACATCGGGGGTAAACACCTTGCTATATCTGAATTGGAATCAGGCAAGACTTACACTCAGAGTTACAGGGTTAAGAACTCTAGAATGTTAGTTGTCCGTGAAAGAATAGATACCAACCCGGAACGTGACCAAGAGCGCAGCCTCTCGGTTGCTCAAGCCGATAATGCGAGTAGTATCAGCATCGAATTAGAGGTCGAAAACGTTTCTGAAGTGGAACTTAACGATGTATGCGTCAGCAGGATAATTCCTGCCGAGTTGGAATTGTCTGCCTCGGATGCCGAAATCGAGAATGGTGTTCTAAAGTGGAATATCGGGAGTATGAATGCTGGAGAGAGTAGGTCTCTTTCCGTAGATGCAAATATTCTCGTCTCTGACGTTAAACCAATCAAAGCTGGCAAGACTTCGGCTACTTACAATTCCTCTGCAGCCCTTTCATCTATGAATTTCAAGGAACTTGATGCGTTCTGTAGAGGTTTCTCATACATGGTGGTTGATGAGGACGAGCGACCGGATAACTGGAAGTGCCGCGCAGTATTTGAGAATCGTAGTTCCTTTGCCGTCGACTTAGTCAAACTACAAGTCCGAATGTCGGGTTCGGATGAGATGCTATTCGATATCAGTGATGTCGAAGATGATGTACTCCCTGATTGCAGTTGGGAATCCGAAATCAAGGTTGTCGAGGCTACCGAACAACCGGTGTTCACCAACGAATTAGGTTACACAGTATTGCCGCGAGTAACACACTCAACCGTCGGAAATATAGATTTGGAGGAGCAGGTATTCCAAGTTCTTGAAGCAAGTGTGGATAAGAACTACGACGCCGAGGTTCTGCGCAGTTACCGAGAACAGATAGTCGGCGCGACAATGACCATCGCTAATTCAGGTTCTTCCGACATCAACTTGATGCGAATCACCGACGACATCCCAGGATTATTCAACGCCCCAGACCTCGATGCACTGCGCATCCACATGAATGGAAAGTTACTCTCAGCAGACCAATATCGTGCTGAATTGAAGGAAGGAGTTTCACTTGAGGATTTCCGTCGCAGTCCAGATGGTGCTGGACATACCTTGACCCTTACAATCGGGACAAAAGGACCACTTGGACTGAAACCAGGTAAGGCCATTGAGATTACTTACTCGTTGACCGCCCCAGACCCGAGCCCGGATAATACCGATGTTGCCGCACCTGCGAAGGTGGAATTCAGCGCCGAGCGTTTTGGCCCGGTCTGTGCACGCTCGTCCGCTACCGACCCGTCTATCCGAGTCACTCACAGGCGCAAGAAATTCAGCGCCGGCAAAACCGTCATCCCAGCCGGTGGCAGCGGTAGATTTGAAATTCTCAT
>DARQ01000045.1:1971-20035 GCA_002503395.1 Euryarchaeota archaeon UBA60
TATTGTCCGCGGCGCCGGTAGAAATGAGCGCAGTGATGTCGAGATGACCTCAAGCGATACTGATGCTGGATTAAGTGTTCAATGGCACGTTCCCGTCATCGGCAAGGATGAGCGCCTCGAGGTTTCATACGAAATCAAGGGCGAAGGCGAATTCGACGCAGCAGAAATGCAGAAGTTCCACGGTGCTACTTTCGGTGACGAAGTGGAAGATGAACCCGGTCTGGCTGCTGTTGCAGGTGAGGATTCAGGAGACGATTCTACAATGGATCCAGCCGATTTGATGAAATTGAAGAAAGCCGAGTTGGTTGCATTGGCGGAATCTGCTGGACTAGATACCTCAGGTACGAAGAAAGACATCGTCGAGCGACTGTGCGCCACTTCAGAAGGTGATGACACCGATGACGTGGCTGATACCGAAGCCGACTCCGATGACCAGAGCGATGCAGATCATGAGGCCGACTCCGATGACCAGAGCGATGTAGAACCAGAAGCTGACTCCGATGACCATAGCGATGTAGAACCAGAAGCCGACTCCGGTGCCGATGCTGATGCCAGCGAAGGTGTCGTCGAGGATGTGGCAGGAGAGTCTGCCGAAGGTGGAGAAACAGAGGCTGATGATAATAGCGACACCCGAGATTGCCCAGCTTGTGGAACCTCAAACTCGGCATCTGCAGGTACCTGCATCACCTGCGGATTCGCATTCTAGGATATTCTGACCAGAGAGTGTGTCAGCAAGCCCGATTGCTTGGGTTGAAGACCGGGGCATTCCAAATCTAGAGTGGAAATTCCCACGGTGGAAATGGATGAGCCTGATTTGTTTCATCGACTATCATGACAACCGTAGTAGATAAGTCACGCAGGATTTCTTCCAACCTGCCATCGGCATCGGGGATGCGGTTCTTCCGACCATCGACGATGAGCCATGAGTTCGGATTTTGCAATAACCAGGAATCTAACTCGGGCACTACCGAAGCGGCGTGGGCATTGGGGTCACTGCGAAACCAGCGCATGCCCTCAAGAATATTTTCAGCCCTATCGGTCCAACACCAGGTAGAAGGTGGAGAGGGCAGATTTGCCAATTGCAACAACAGTTTTTCAGCCGTGCAGGTGCATGGCCTGCCAACCATCGGCATCGGCTGTCCATGCAACCAATAGCGTTCACCCACGGCACCACCATCGACGACCTCAGCGCGTACCACAGATGGTGCGGTGCGGATTTGTCGCTCGTCATCGGGCATGGTCAACAGCCCATCGACCATTCAATCATGTTTCAATCTCACGCCGTGGTGACCACGTCTCCACATACAGGTGATGCAGTTCTCAATAGCCGAACTAAAAGAGTTGCAATAGGCCAATGTTCAAGGGTAATAGATGGCCGCATTGAGTCGTGAGTCAAGCACATGATGGGCAACAACCGCCGGCCCCAGAGGGCGGTCAGATGTTCATGATGCTCATCTTCATGCTGGTGATGACCTTCCTACTAATGAATGATGGTTTCAGGAATGGACTGTCAACTTATGCCGACCCGGTTCTTTCACCATGGCTTCCCGAAGAGACTTATTTCGTCATCACTGTCTTGATTATCGGCAGCTGCTCCATGTTGGTGAATACGATACTTCGTAACTTCTTTGTCGACCCGATTCAACAGGCTCACGTCGGTCACAGGATGGGGCAGGTCAGACGAATGAGCAACGATGCGAGAATGTCGAGAGATGCTGCGAAAATGGAAAAGGCACAGAAATTGCAAATGCACATCATGCCTGAACAGACTAAGATCACCATGGGTGGAATGAAACCGATGATGTTCACATTAATCTTCATCATCGCTATTTTCTCTTGGATTGGCATGGTGGTTGCTAATTTCCGCATCGGCTATGTCAGTCTGCCATGGATTCCCAAGTGGGATTTACTCGGCGATAAATTCCTGTTCTTCCCAGCATGGATAGCGACCTACATCTGCTTATCTGCCCCCCTGGGGCGAGCGGTAGACCGTCACATCAAATTGTGGCGCTACAAGACCCATCCGGTTGTAATTGCCGGTGAGAGCATCAAAGAGCCACTTCTTCATCTGGTCGCCACAGAAGTCACCAAGACTCGAATGACCCGTAGCCACCACCGCCGCGGCGGGCCGCGGAAGAAGAGATATCAAGAGGGTGATGAATCCTCAGCAGATTCTACCACCGACTCCCATACCGGGTCCGCCGTCAACTTGCTCTGCCCACAATGCGACAATATTATCGTCTCCCGAAGTGATGGCATGAACCGGTGTATGGTCTGTATGCACAAGTGGAGGTAGTCTCATGGTCTGTATTACCATCTCTGGTCAACCCGGTAGCGGCACCTCGACCTTGGTCGGGAAACTGCAGCAGAATTTCGGCTGGTCATCTCTGAACGGCGGTCAGGTATTTCGTGATGAGGCCAGTAAGCGTGGTATGGATCTACTCGCGTTCGGGCAACTTTGCCGCGACGACCTTTCGGTCGACCGCGATTTGGATGATGAATTACAAAGAAGGATTAGTGAGCCCGATGGTCCCGATGTCATTGAGAGCAGATTAGCCGGTAGATGGGCCTACCAACTTGGGGTTGATTGTGTCAGATTATGGCTCGATGTGTCAGAGAATGAAAGGGCCCGCAGAGTTGTTGAGCGCGAAGGAGGGACCCTTCAGCAGAGGTTGTCAGATTCTGCCATGAGAATGGCCATCGACCATGCGAGGTTTGAGGAATTATATGGTTTCCAACCCGCTGATCCAGAACCGTATAGCGATACAATATCAGCCGATGACATGAGTGCAGATGAAGTATTTATAGAAACTTTGACGATATTACAGAAGCGAGGAATTACCAATGTCTGAGCCGTGGATACTCGAACCTGAGGCGACAACCGAACCAGCCCATGGCTGTGCTCCAGATGAGCGCAGTATCGAACAGTTGCTTAGTGCCGCGGTTATTCTACTCGACAAGCCTACAGGCCCATCTTCGCATCAATTGGCGGCTTGGGCAAAAGACCTGATTGGTCTTGAGAAGATGGGACATGGCGGAACCCTCGACCCATTTGCGACCGGGGTATTACCACTTCTGCTGGGAAAAACAATGCGCTTGACCGGAGCGATGCTCGGCCACGATAAGTGCTACATTGCGGTGATGCGCTTCAGCGAAGCACCGACCAGCGATGAATTGGCATCAGCCAGCGCGTCACTACAAGGCCGAATCTATAATGTCCCACCTGAGATTTCAGCGGTGAAAGTCCAGGTTCGTACCCGTACCGTATCGGTATTTGAAGTGCTCGATATAGACGGAAACTACGCGGTGATGAAAATCAAGTGTGAGGCGGGAACCTACATTCGCACCATCGCCCGCGACCTCGGATTACTACTCGCACAAGAGGTTGAATTGGTCGAACTACGGCGAACGAACTCGGGAGTTTTCGGCGAGTATCACTGCGTGACCATGGAGACCATTGCCGACGCGTTCTGGCTGTGGAAGACTGAGTTAGACGAGTCCGCACTAAGAAAGATTCTCCTGCCCATTGAGGCTTTGATCGAAGGGCTTCCGCAAGTAGTCGTCAAGGATGCTGCGGTCGGCGCACTATCGCACGGTGCACCATTGGCACGGCCGGGAGTGGTCAGTGCCAGCAAAGCTGTGAGCAAGGGCGAGACGGTTCGTATCATGACCTTGAAAGGAGAGGTCGTGGCGCTGGCCGAACTGATAGTCGATTCAGATGCCCTACAGGAGATGTCGAACGGAGAAGTGGCAAAATCGCAATCGGTGCTGATGGATATAGATGTATACCCAAGAGCTTGGAAGGCTGAATAATCAAGCTTCCACGTATTCTTCGTATACCCATTCGTCGGTTTCTAATCTTATCTTGAGTTGCCTCATATTTACACACACCGCCTCCTCACCTAAGTGGACCCCCACGGTCACGGAAGCAAGTTCACTTCTTGGGTTGTACTTCTAAAGTTTGCCCGGTATTTTGCTATTATACGAACTATAGTGCTCGTTTTCCATCCGAAAAAACAACTCTTTGGATTTCCTGATCTACTCGATTTTCCTGACTGGAGCAGGACCGAACATCCAGAACAAACCAACCAATAATAGTAGAGCAAGGATTGTCCCACCCCACACTCCAGCCTGGCCGACTGCAAATGCAGAGTCGACCTGGGTCGGCGGTTCAGTGGATACGACTTCGATGCTCAAGACTCTGGAAAAGGCATTGTTATCTTCATTTGACTCAAATATATCATCACCACCATCCAATTCTACCGTCAACATCACTGTATCGTCGTCCATCGGAACCACCCATGGGCATATGGCGGTCTGAATCATCCCTGACCTGATTTCAGGAACCGTCACAACCTTCAGCAGATTACCGTCGGCCTCACATTTCACGGTCACGAAATATGCGTTGGACTGACCATCATTTCGAATATGAACCTGCACCTCGACCTCACTTCCACTCGATAGGTTGCCGATAATTGTCACCTCATCGACGACTAGGTCCGCAGTTGCCATAACCTCGACATTGACGTTACGAACCACGCTCAATTCACCGTCACTAATGGCAATCTGCAGGTCGTATTCACCGGCTACGGTCGGATTCAACTCCAACCGCCCTTCCTGCGGATTCCAACTGGCCCATGAATATGAGGCATCTACCGATAAGGTCAGTGAGTCGACATCGGCAATACTCAGGGGTAGCAGATAGACCTGCCCGAGTGAAACTATCACAGTCGCCGGGAGAGACTCGACCAGATAAGGAGCATCGTTCACAGAACCGACAATGACGGTGAAATTCTGCTTCCAATAATTCCCAGCCGCGTCGGTCACAGTAGCGGTGACGATGGTATCTCCGCTCTGCTCATCCTTCTGGCTGACGCGTATCTGGTCGCCGACGACATCGACCGTGACGATGTCGTAGCGGTCTTGGCCGACGCTCAATTGCAAATCGGTATTGTTTCCACGGTCATCACCACAGGTATTGAGAATTGCCAGTAATCGTCCGACACCGTCCTCGAGAAGTTCAAGGTCTCCGATGGCCATGCATTCCGGGTCCTCATCCCACTCTAATGCATATCCACCAGACACACTCATGCTATCGACCTGCACGACGGTGGTCGCGGGTTGACCATCACTGGCCCATGAGAATACGATGGCAATCGATATATCTACACTCGAATCGTCACTCGGAAGATAGCCGCCAACCGGAATCTCCAGACTGTAGGTTCCGAGTGCGGTCAGATTCTGGCGATAGACCTCAACCCCAGAAACCTTCACCTCTAACCACGACATGTTGGCAAGCCCATCCAGAGATTGTGCAATCTGCCAGTCAATATTCAGTGTCGGGTCATTGATGTCGATACGCACACTGGAGATGCAACCGCTGAAAATAGTCCCTTGTAATTGCAGGAACTCAGAGGCCGGTAGGACTTGTCCGGCCAGATGGGTCGATGATGATGACCAATTTTCACCATCATCCGAAGTCGTTACCTTCCACGAGGTATTGCCATCAGCAGTCACGTGTAAGCGCCCCCATGACTGGCCATGTGGACGCGAAAGGACAGCGCTGGTCCACACTCCAGGTGAATCGCTGGAGTTCTCCAGACCGCACGGAGTCATCGAAATGGCGCTGTGGGTTCCATCCGAGGTGTTTAACTCCAGCACCGGCCAATCACCGTTGAAAGTCTGCTCGGCAACCGCGGTTTCGATACCGAACCACGGAGCACGGTATACGACGTTGAAGCCAACCGCATCTAATCGCAACTCAGAATCATCGGTACCTCCTTCTGAAGCATAGTCGACTTTGACATTGGCATTGCCGAGGTCTTGCCAGGTATAGTTCTGCGAACTGACATCCTTGCTCCAGTATGGACTGGTCATGTAGAATAATCCAGATTGGGTATGCGAGAATTCCTTGACCAGATGATTCATTCCATCAACCTCGATGCTAGCCCGAACCGAATCCGAATACAGTGGATTAGGGATGTTGAAAGTCATTACCAGAGCAATCGATAGAATCGAGTATGATTCCATACCAGTATATTGGAATCCGCCGACGATGATTTCAGGCCCAGAACTTACGGCGACGTAATTATCGGGCGCACCGGTTGCTGAGCCATGGCCAATGGTAGAATTGGTCGTCGACCAGATTATCGAAGATTGGGTGTTCAATGAACGGTTGTGGTCGAAGGTGAGATGACCGTCGGTAACCATCACCGAGGTATATTCGGCAACATCATCACTGAATCCTTTCTTGGTCGAAAGACTCCACTCCTGCTGCGGTGAAAAGGTATCATTGACCAAATCAAAATTCTCGACACTGTGAATGCTCCGGGCTCCAGCGGTCGCAACCAGCATGGACGAAGTCGTCATCAGCAAGATTGCCAGAACAACCGAAATGTAACCCTTCATCTCAACACCTGCTCATCGCTAGGGCGGGATGTCCATCCTTCAATGCGTTGGTCATTTGTGCCTCCCCATCCAGTAGCATTGAAATACCGCGCTCAAGTCACAGGTTCGCTAATGGCTGTGGTAGTGTAGGGGTTAGCACGGTAGGTTGTGGTCCTGCCGGCCCGGGTTCAATTCCCGGCCACGGCCCCATTCGAGATTTATCGGGAAGCCTCCCATGCCGTTTTCTCACTCTTCTTCTCTTCGCACAGCAACAAAAGCTGCAGCGACAAGAGATAAAGAAACCATTAGTGCGGTGAAACCTGGCATCGAGTTTGGAGTCTCACCAGTATACATGTCAACGTACGACATATCATCATGAATCTCCACACAAGTGAAGTAAAGATCAGTTGTATCTTGCGATCTTAACGAAATTTGATCTCCAAGGTCAACCAACCCATTTGAATTCATGTCAACATATGCCACGTACCAATTCTTACCATTGGCATCAGTAAAGTCCCCACCAGTACCGGTCAAGGTCCAGTCCATCTCGTCAAAAGGTACACTCAGTAGCACAGACAGTGAGTCCTTATCTTCTGAAACCATATCTGAACACTGGCCATCTAAATCCATTTCATCAGTGCTTGAGTCGGTCATCAAAATCTCCAGTGATAGTTCATCGGCAGATATGTTGTGACCAGAGTACGGCATTATGCACCCCATGTCTTCGCAAATCGATAAACTCGCTGAGTAACCATATGGGGTAGTCGTGTCTGATGAATTCCAATTGAATTCTCCCCAAGAACTTCCATCCTGCATGTATTCGTCAGAATCATTCGGGCAATCACTCATATTCCCATCGTTGACAAGATATATGTTGATGTCGTCAGTTATGTCATCCGGAGTCTCGCAGTGGAACATTGTGTCCGAGACACCATCTCCATCGTAGTCAATTGCCTCGTCACTCTGATCCGCGCAATCCACAGTATCATCGTTTACTCGGTTGAAAAGAATAAGAGTATTGTATATGTCGTCATCATCCTCTTCCACAACACCTGATTCCCCACAATCAAACGTGTGCAATGAACGTGTGTTTGGCTCAAGAATTAGATCTGGTGCTGCCCATTCCCAATCCGTGTCATCAGATTCCTCTACTACAAGGTCGATTGTGACATCGAACCAAGTTTCCATAGTCATTGTTGCAGTTCCATTAGACATTGTCATTGAGGTCAAAGTCATGTTTCCATCTGCATCTGGAGTTACGACCCATGCAACATCACATGCTGCATAACCATAGTCATATGTCATGTTAAGGTATACAGTTCCATCATCTGCTGTCTCCATTGTTGCAGCACTTGGCATGAAATCTTCTTCATCGGTTCCATTCTCGCTTGAGGCATTATCAGATTCGGTATCGTCATCCTCTTCTTCATCCATTCCGCATTCCATGTCGTCGGGACTTGGTAGGCCGAGATCCATCTCCATATCTCCTCCGTCACTGCCATCGCTGCCGCCTTCATCGGCACCGTTTGGGCAATCGTCCCATCCATCATTCACTTCGTCCATAGGGACTGTTGAACCATCACCATCATTGCAGTCAAACCAATTGTCAACGTCGTTGGTTGTATCGCCATCACCATCAGAATCAACTGAAGGATCCATGTCTTGAGGTTCATCTGAGCCATCGCCACAGTCTTCATAACCATCATTTACATAATCAAATGGTATTTCTGTATCAGGACTGCCTCCAACCTCATCACTGCACCAGAAGGTGTCAGAACCTCCACCGCCATCGCCACCGTCATCTTCTTCGGGCTCAGGGCAGACTTCCAAGGGTTCTGCTTCCATATCACGAAGAATCACCATCAAATGTTCGGATTCCATTTCATCCTCGTCTGTTATTGCCACAGCCAAGTTGATTATCCAAGGATACTCTGCAAGATCTGCAGGCAAAGAGGCGACAGTAGATGTTGCAATCTGAGTTAAGTCAGACCCCATTTCAATCTCTCCCATTGCTCCGAGATCGAAGGTCATCATCATCCTGGTACGTGCATTTCCTGCATCATCATATTCCCACAATGTATCCATTGTCATCATCATGGGGATTCCACCTTCACCTTCCATTGGAGCTGTGAAAATCATGCTAGAACCCATCTCTGGAACTACACCACAAAGGGCATCATTGTCCATATCTCCCAATGATTCCATAAATTCAAAAACCGCTAGCATCGCCATGAATTCGCATCCTTCATCTGCTGGATTGTCAACGCAAAACGCATCTACAAGAGCCGTACATACATCCGATTCATGGTCTGCAATACATGCAGGTTCGGCACAGGGACTTGAGATGGGGTCGTCAAACGGGCAATCTTCCAAGTCTTCCTCAGTTACTGGATCTGCAACTGCATCGGTACATGACCAAGTTGCTTGATCAAACACTTCAGCCTCGACGTGTCCAGTAAAACTGACGTTGTCCTCAAACACAACCATCGGATTGGTGAAATTTATTATTTCGCTCATAGGGTCATAAGCGAAATGCTCGAGTTCAATCGTATTGTTGTTCTTCACTGACCAACTGGTGATATTGTTAAAATCTCCAGCGTTTCCACCTGATGAATTAACCCAACTAGAATAGACATCTGCGGCGTGGCCATCATCAACTGAACAGATCTGTTCCAACGCGTAAGGCGAGCCATCAGACATCGGTGGGGCAGAGAAATGCAAACTTAGGGGATGCTGGTCCTGTATCCCAAATGAATAATCCTCAGATTGTATATACACAAACAATGCACCCGGCGGTCCAGAGTCTCCGGGAGTGTCATCAATTACATCATCAATTACATCATCAATTTCTTCTTCACTGATTTCCTCGTCCCCAAGACACCCGGTAACTGTAGCCGTAAGCATCATGAGAACCGCTAGAACATGCTTCGTTCGCATAAATCACGACAGCAGGATACAGACCATAACATCTGCTATTACTATTTTTCTTCAAACGTTATGTTGTGGCCCATTCTTAGCGCCTTGGTTTCGAGGTATCCCCTATTCTCGTCGCCCACCCCAACTACCAGTGAAATACGCTCGACCACATCGACCCCAAGGCTGGATAATTGTTCAACCTTGTCAGGGTTATTGGTAATCAGGCATACTCGATTGATTCCCATAGCTTCAAGCATCTCGGCAGCAATTCTATAGTTACGGGCATCAGCAGGGTATCCGAGCAATAGATTAGCATCCAGTGTATCGGCCCCCTCATCCTGTAAATGGTAAGCCTGAATCTTGGCATGCAAGCCGATCCCCCGACCTTCCTGGCGAAGATAGAGCAGCGCACCCCAGCCGCGTTCTCGCACCATATCCATGGCTGCATTCAGTTGCGCTCCACAATCGCAACGCATACTACCAAAAACATCGCCGGTAAGGCATTCGGAGTGCATTCGCACCAACACCGGGTCGGGGCCACCCATATCTCCCAATGTCAGGACTACATGGTCCATCCCGGTCTCGGCCTCGTGAAAGACTCGAATCTTGAATTCGCCATGCGGGGTTGGTAGTTTTGCTTCAGAGGGAATTTCTCCCAGTTCAGCCAAGCGAATTTTTTCTGGAGTCATACGTTCACCCGATTTTTCTTATCAGCATCCGATATTCACCGGCATTTTCCTCTACCGAAATCAGTTCATCCCCGGTACGATTGAGCAAGAGCGGCATGTCGTGCAACACTTCCGGGTCATCCGACCATACTTCAAGGACTTCGTCACTCTGCATCTGCAGTAATGCTTTGCGAGCTTCGGATATCGGTACTGGACAGAAAAAACCCAATACATCTATCGTTCGAGCAATCTGACCGGGGGCTTCGCCATCCTCGTCCTCGACATCGCCCATGGGGGTTGCTATTCGAAACCTCATTTCAACCCCACCGATGTCCCAAAACAAGTCAATTATACCGTAGGACTTGAAGACTGAATCATTCTAGCGGTGTTGATGGAGAGCAAAAAGAGTCGGGATGACGACCTTTCACTGCGTGAGGTCGGAGACCTCGCCTGGCGCTATCTCCGTATTCCTGCGGCGCTACTGGTTATCGAGGCAATTTACTGGTTCATCACCATCCCCAGCGACACCTTGGCACCGATTCAAGTCACTGAAGCTTGGATCTGGCATAACCTGACCGACTTCATCTACGGTGAGGGGGCGACAACCTATGCCACCCACAATGGCTGGTGGACCAGAGTTGACCTGAACAATTACAATTTCCCAGGGGGGAGTATCGGTCTGTATGTTTCGGATGAGTGCGCCGGAATCCACGAAATGTTGTTCATTTCAACTCTGATTATGATGACCGACAATGTCGGATGGAAATTGAAGATGCGCTCGATTGCGGTAATGTGCGGAGTGGTATATGTCCTCAATATCGCTAGGTTGGTGGTACTTTATCCGTTGGCGGTCAGTAGTTGTGCCAATAACCCTAGGGGATATTCCTGCGCTGCAGAGATGTGGCAATTTCACACTTTTGTTTACCAATGGGGATTCCTGTTCGTCTTGGTTCTGATGTGGTTGGCTTGGTTCATATGGATTGGAGGCGCGAAGCGGGTAGCGGCTGCCAGCAGGGAGGACCGAGCGCCACTACGCATCTCCGTACGCGAACAATGGGGTGGTCACCACTGGGTGATAATCATCATCGCTTTTCTGCTGATTGGCATCGCCGTCGATACCACACTTAACGACGACGTCTTCAATTCGGCGCAGAGAGCACAGAATAACTGTACTGCACTTGAGGAATATAGCCCGACCTGTGCTGATGCAGAGAAAACTTGGAATGATGAAGTGGGATTTGTCTGGTCGATGGCAACTCTCGGCCTACTCGGTATCGGTGGCACTATCTTAGAGTTTTCAAGGCGCGATAATGATTCTTCTGAAGATGACTCAACCCCAGAAAAATCTCGTGTGAATGATTCATCGGAAGAAGATGAAATCTTGGAAAGTGACGCCTCGGAGATTTCTGCCTCGGAAGAGGAATAATTACGCTGTGCTGGCACTTAGTGACTGGCCGAATAATTCCTTGCCCTTGACACCATCGATGACGTAGCCGACTTTGCTGGCATGGATTGCGACCTCTGATTCATCATCACCCAGTCGTATCTCCCCAACCGCCAATTCATCCATTCTAACGGTCTTGAGAAGGAAGTTGTGAATCGACAATTTACTGGCACCATGTGAAGTACCTACATTGAGCGTCAATGGTATCATACCGAATACATCAGCGGTCTCGCCATAATCAGCGCGATATCGCACCGGGTCTCGCTCTACCCCAGCGGGAAGCTCGGGGGTCTCCACTTGCTCGATATCCAAGTCATAAGTCCCCTGGATTCGTCGCATCTGAGGAATATCATCGCGGGAGATAAACGTCCACGCCTCGCCCTCTCGCCCGGCTCGCCCAGTGCGGCCGATACGATGGATGTAGGAGTCGATATCATTGGGTACGTCGTAGTTGACAACCATGGTAACACCCTCAACGTCAAGGCCACGGGCGGCAACATCAGTGGCAACTATGGTCTTGGCTTTGTTTTCTCTAAATATATCCATTATCTTCTCGCGCTTGTTCTGTGCCATGTCGCCGTGCAGTCCGACCGCCTCAATGCGGTGCTTGGCCAAGCGCTCAACAATCATGTCGACCATTCGTTTGGTATTGGTGAACACAATCGTCTGGCCATCGGTTTGCTGTTGTAGAAGCAGGATTCGGCCTAACGACCAGAGTTTATTCGCCCGGCCGACGTTTATCGAGAATAATTTCACCGGCGGCAGGTCGAGTTCAGTATCGCCCATCTGGACGAATCTGTGATCTTGCATGAATTCGTCGGCCGCTTCGAGGATTTCCTGAGGAAAGGTAGCACTGAAAAGCATGGTTTGGCAACGTCCGGTCATGCGCTCGACCACCCACATGATATCGGGCATGAATCCCATATCGAGCATCCGGTCAGCCTCATCCAGAGTCAACATTGAGGGTGCGGCCAAATCTATATGGCCACGCTTACTCATGTCCATTACTCGCCCTGGTGTTCCAACTATCACCTCTACTCCGGCATCCAATGTCTTTGCCTGCTTCTCAATATCAGTACCACCATATACCGCAAGAATGGCAAGCCCCTTATCGCCCTGCAACTGCTCAAGTTCAACCCTCACCTGTTGTGCCAACTCTCGGGTCGGGCATAGGATAAGGGCTTGCAAAGTGCCGTCGGCTTTGACTTTCTCAAGTATTGGAATGCCGAATGCCCCAGTCTTACCCGAGCCGGTCATGGCTTGGCCGATGAGGTTATTTCCGGCGCGCGCCAAAGGAATCGCGTCAAGTTGTACAGGGGTCGGATTCTCCCACCCCAGTGATTTCACTCCATTGAGTATTTCCGGTGGTAAATCCCAGTCGTCAAATGTCCTTGATTGCATTTTTCTGCCCCCGTCTCATCTTTGCGAGGGGTCACCGAGACGGCGGCAACCCACTTGTCCTATTCAGAGGAGTTCCGCGTCACGCATTTCCTTCTGTAACTCACCCATCCAATACTTCTTGGCATTTTCGCGGGTCAGCGGTCGTTGGGTCTGCCTGACGTGCTCGAGAATATACTGGCGGAACTTCAGAGCCTTGGTTCGGTTGTATCCCTTGGGGGTCTGACCCTCCCAAAGTCTCTCAAACTGGTCTTCCTTGTCGTTCAGTGGAGCATCACTCATGTAAGCACCTGCAAGGCGGCGACCGGCACACCCCTAATAACAATGCCGAAGTCTACCAAAACCCACCGAAGCCCACTACGTATTGCTACGGCACTCGGGCTTCGGGGAGAGGGTAGTGCGGATAGGGGTATAATAACGAAAGCCGAGCCTGAATCCAGATCATAGTTTCCTTCGTCAGCGTACTTCTCTTATGCGAACATCTCGATGATATCATCTACTGCTAATCCCTGTTCCTTGGCGATGAATATGAGGCACAGCCAAGGAGTGATTGGACCTAACGCACGCTGCTTCCTCTGCATCCTCCGCTCGATTTCAGTCACCTCGATGCCGGATTTCCTAGCGATATATTTTACCAGCCTTGGTACGAGTTGCATCCTCGGGTCTGCATCATTCTGTGGCGGGGAGGTGGATGGTGCCAATTCAGCCGCCGCAACAGGTGGTTGGATTACTTCCTCAACCGAGCTCACACCTCCATCGCCATTCTCGCCCGCCTTCTCCGGTGCCGCCATTTCCACACCCACCCGTCTTTCCGTCGGGCGCGGTACGGTTATCCCACTAGCAGACGATGCCGGTGCAGTTGCCGAACTGGTAGTGAATAGAGGAGGGTTGGTAAGCGACTCAATGCGTGGCCACCAACCCAGGGGTGCGGTCACCTCAGCCGTATCGAGACACGGAATCAGACCTTGACTCGTCATCTCCAGCCATCCGTTCTCCACCAGAGCTGAGATTGCAAGTTCGGCAACTGCAGCTTCAAACCATTGGGTGTCGTAGCACCAGGTTCGTACCAAGTCCTCACTGGTGATTGGTATCATCTCGCCTTTCCAGGTCATCGCCAGAGCACGCCGGACATCATCGACATCACGGCTGGACTCATCCGACATGTATTCCACCTTTAGCTCAGTTCATTTGAATACTTCATTTATTCAAACTGCGATATATCAGCCATCCCGCTGGTTGGACATCGACCCCCAAAGGGGTGCCCTCGGCAGGAGCGAGATACCAATCAAATGCTTTTCGGCATTCGTTGGGAAGAGCCTTCCACCAGTTTTCCGCAATGCCAATTCGGGTACTGGTAACCACTGCTTTTCGACCACAACTATCAGCTAAATCGAGTATTAATGAATAGTGATGTTGCTTGGAACCCTCCTCATCTGGCGGCCATGACTCTAGCCATAGACGGGTTATTACATACTTTGACGAGGCGTAGGCCAGTTCTATTTCAAGCGGTGCGGCACCAGCGTCGATGCACACTTCCTTCGCACCCAGCATTATGCAATCGATAACCTCCTCATGTTCTGAGGTAAAGGGATCGATAATCAAATGGGCTGTATTACTGGCCAGATCCTTGATGTGTTCGAATGGTAATGGCACTCCGGTGGTTCTACGCACTTCGACATAGATTTTCTGCTCTGCAAGCACCGGGTCCAGAATATGTATATGGTCGGGCTCCAAGTAGTCGCCGATGAGCACGAACCTGCGAATTTTCTGAACCGCCATAATCCCCCCCAGTTCAATTGAGCAGACAAACGGTTCGCTCCGACATCCTTCAACCCTAACTATGAACTTAGAGACCATGGGAGGGCGGCGTTCAGAGGTGCCAAAGCACTTGCGAGCACTTTACCAGTTGATACGAAAATACCCCGGTGTCTCATCTTTCTCGATTGTCGAGATGACGCAGAACGATGGTCGGTTCAGTGACGAGATGAGGAATGAACAATCTGTATCCCAGATGATGTTCGAATTGCGTGATATTGTCGAGGATGGTGGCGCCCCAGGAGCGGTCAATAGGGCGTTGGCGGTGCACGACCGTTTGGCTCTTGCCGGATTGGGTGATGCATACCGCTACTTGGTGCGCTCAGTTGAGCGAGGCGAATATTTCGGCATCGGAGATATTCAGCAGGAATTGGGGCGAATGTCGAATTCGTTTCAACGAAAATTCAATGCTCGAATAGAATACATTTCGGCTGATTATCCCGAGGTGGAAGAAATCTATAATTCGTGGCTTCAACTGCGCTATATCAGTAATCCCATCGTACGGTTGAATCTGGCAGAATGGTGAAGAAACAGAGGCAATTGAGGGCTCTTTCAATACCCAATTCTAATCGATTCCCTTCGCCTTCTCTCGCTAACCTTGTGCTCAGAATTCAACTGTCCATGAAAAATCTTGCTTATTGCCCACCACACCAGTGTGTCATTCAATCTTGGTAAAGCCACCATCAGCATCCTGTTTCCATGCACCACAGACCTTGCCAACATACCAAGTGCCATCGTCGCGATACTCGTATTCGCCGTCGGAAGGTAGAGATTCCCACGAGTCTACTCGGCCGGGGGTGATGCTCGACTGCTGTGCAGTAGCCGTCTCGTCTGAGTGCGGCAACGAAGTTTCATCGTCAGAAAACTTTGCCTTGATATCCTCAGGGTTTGGTGCGATGGCGGCGAGAGCAGTACCTGCTGATTGCAGATCCAAGTTATCGGTGGTTTCCTTTTGAGTCTCAGTTACAGAGGTTTCTGTGACCGGTCGGCCGGCATCATCGATGCCGTGTGGTCGACTTTTCGCGGCACTGGGAGGTGGCGGGCCCCTACTGGCTGGGGGCCCCGCTCGTAGGTTCTCATCGCCATCGGCTCGACGGCGTTGCAGGATGATATTTCCAACAATAATCGCCACGACCAAGATGATGATTCCAGCTATATTCACTGTTGTGAATATCTGCCCCATCAATCCCTCGGCTGGAACCTCTACCAGCATCGAGATATTTGCTTGATTATTCATCTCTTCGAGTTCGGCAATACTGTTATTCTCATCGACGATTGCTCTTATCGCCCAGGTACCAGAGGCATTTGGGGTTAGTCCAAAGGTCATCGGCCAACTATGCTGCGCTGAAAGGCCTTCTTTCTTGGAATTGCGATAAATTACCTCTGAATATCCATCATGGTCTAGCCAAACTGTAACCTCAATTGGCCGCTCAATCGCCTCATTGATATTTCTCACCGTCATTCCGACCAGATATTCTACCCCGGGTTGTCTGTCCTTCCCACCATCCTTCCACTCTAGGTCAACGGTAAGGTCAGGGCCATTTGAAGGTAGGATCAATTCCATCCACGGGTCGGAAGCATGGTTAGGCAGTCCGTTATTGTCGAGTTGATTTCCCGCATCATCCTGACCCGACAGCCAGCAGGCGAAAGTCGCTTCCTCGGACAGTGATGAGGCATCTCCCAAATGTTGCATATCGAGGTTGAATTGGAATAGGACCAAGTCGGCGAAAGTGCTGTCAGGGGGTGCTTGTGCGGTGAAGGTCGGCCAGTCGAGCGCAAATGACCTGACCTGACAAACGATGGTCAGGTTACCTGTCCATGCGGTGGTCTCTCTGACATTGGCTACTATAACAACATCATCGAGGGAATAACGGCTTTCCATGATATATTTTTGAGGCTCTTGCAATAAGGGTGCGGTACCATCGATGATAATCGTCGGCAGTTCTATGGTCAATAACAAGTAGTTGCCGGATGAATCCCAAAGTGATACCTCGGAATTGAGTTCACCATCCACAGATGGGAGTGTAATGGCCGCTTCTATATATCCATCTACGGCCTCGACCAATGTTGAACCACTCCACTCATGGTCAATTACAGTGCCTGACCACAATAAGGTCAGGGAAGCATTTAGCGGATTTTGCGAGTCGAAGAACTCGATGAATGAAGTCCAGATTATCTCATCACCTGCAGACGCGAAATAGCCAGCGGAAACATTGCCGACTGCGCCTCCGGTATTTTCGACAATGCTTAGCGATGTTGCATTCACCTGATTTGAGAAATACCATGAAGCAGATTGCGACCAAGAGTCATTGGTGCCGTCCTTGTCGATTATCACGATAACCAATGCTCCACCATCCAAGCCTTGTAGAATGAATTCCCAATTCACGGAAAATTCTATTGAGACGGTTTCAACATCTCCATTAACACTGCTGCTACACGAAATTTTCTGGCCGTTTATCCAACCGCCCAATGCTTGGCAGATTTCTGAAACCCCATTCCATTTAACCCCAAGTGATTGGTCACCACCCAGATAGAGAGATATTTCCAAGACATCATCGAGACTGTTGAAATCGAAAAAGTCAACCTCCCATCCGAAGGTGGCGTCAGGCTCGATTCTCTGACCTAGTCCGGGTGGGCTCTCGGTAAGTGCCCTCACTCCGATAATCTCGGAAATTCGTGCATCCCTGGTCTCCCAACCGACCGATATCCCCTCACCCCCCGCGCCGAGTGGGTGGCCGGCGAAATCAAGTCCGCTGAATTCGACCTCAACCCTGCCGTGGTCTGGATTACCGTACTCATTGAAGGTGGCATTTACCCACCAGATGCCGTGGCTACCTTGGACGGTGAAATTTATCGCCACATATTCTCCGGGTTGCGCTTCACCGTCAGACAGAGTTCCCCCGTCGTGCAGTCCCTCAACCCATATCTCCAACTGCGAATTATCCGGGTCTGGTCCACCGCTATCACCGAGCATCAAACTCAGGTTTCTTTGCGTTTCGACGTCCACATATGAGTCGTTTGCCGGCTCACTGGCCAGCAGGATGGCATGGTCGCCATCGATGGTGAATTGCAGTGGTATCTCATCCCAGGATAAATTGATGCTCATTGCGGTTCGAACCTGCATTGCCATTGTGCACAGCCCTGAAACATTATTTGGGACAAATAGATTATCAGTTGCATTTGTAGTCCATTCCTCGCTCCAATTATTCCATCCCGAACCATTGGTCAGTAGAGTAGATGCCTGCAGTCTCCATTCCACCTCACCTTGCTGGATGGTTGAGCCATCAGTAAATGCGATGCTAGGGGAGACCACCAACTCACTCAGGGCCGGAACTACCGAGCCCGATGTGACATTGGTGCCGGTGGCAGCATTAGTGACGATGCCTATCGATGCTGTCACATCGTCATCGATTACCATGCTGGTGAGGTGAACATG
>DARQ01000045.1:20258-24956 GCA_002503395.1 Euryarchaeota archaeon UBA60
ATGAGAGAAAGAACACCGCTATCATCCAGGGTTATCAGCGCCGCATCTCCGTAAATACTCCCTGTGCTCTGAACCGGTTGCAGTCTCAACCAAGCACTGAATCCAGCTTCATCAGCGTGCTCTGTGGTTAGATTCAATGGCTCACCCATTGCATGGGCCATAGTCGGAATCGTGCCGACGAATGCCGCGTGCGCGGCTTCTATGGTGACGCTTTCCAAGGTCGGTAGATCCCACGTGGACAGTGCGGTCGATGAGAAATGGGCTCGATATTGGAAAAAGTTGGCTTTTCCAGAAATATTGAGACTGTAAGAGCCGGCTATGAACCAGGTTGATACTGTTCCATCAGGACCCTGCCAAGTCTTTGAAGTCGCACTGGTGGCATCGATGCCGCTTCTGAATTGCAACTTTACCAAAGTTCCGGTTGGTTGGCTTGCAGTGAAGGAGAATTGCCGCGGTTGGGCACTGGCCTGAGTGGTCGGTCGCAGGTCGAGAACATCGCTGGATAGGATTCCATCAACCATGCTGGTATTTGCGACGAAGAAAATATCCTCGGAATACATCTGACTCCACGTGCCATAGGGGTAGGTCGACATGTCGCCACCGAATGTATGGATTGTGCCGTTCAGAGATGAGACTCCCATGTCACCGATAGTTGTCGGCAAGGATGAGAGTGTTCTCCAGACCTCGGTTTCAGGGGAGAAACCAACCACCTGATTTGAATTGATGCCGCCTACAAGCACGATTTCATTATGCCTTATAGCGCCTCGAACTCCGGCCACAGACTTTGGAATAGTGGTATTCAATTGCGTCCAATTATCAAGAACTGGGTCGTATACTTCGACGATTTTCGAGGGTGTGGGAGCACCCCATGAACTGGTACGAACTCCGCCGCCGAAAGCGTATAACTTATCTTCGAATGGAATCAATGCAAAGCCGAATTTAGAGTTATTCATCTTCGCAACTTCGCTCCATTGGTCATTGGCCGGGTCATAGCGCAGGGTTCGATTGGTAGCATCAGTCCCGATTGAACCGCTGACCCCGCCGGCAACCCAGATGTAGCCACCATATTCACATACACCGGCATGGCCGACTTGCTTCAATGCCGGCATCGGCGTCCCATTTCTCCAGACATCTGTGGAAATATTGTATATCTGCACCATGCCCTTTGCTGAGTTCGAAGGGTTGTTGGTCCCTGGCCACCAATCTCCGACCACGAAGATTTCTCCGCCAATCGAAACTGCTCCTGCATATGCGGCCTCGTTCGGCATCGAGGTTACAGTACGCAAAGTTTGGCTATCGATGTTATAGGCCTCTATCATTTTGCTGAATAATTCATCATTACTCTGCTGCGGATTTGCATCATCTTTGCCACCGATTACCCAAATCTCGCCGAGGTCGGCAACAGCAATAGTCGCCGCGCCGGTCTTCATTATTGGCAACCCGGTGGATGTCGGAATCTGCCAAGAGATACCCGGTCTATCAATCAAGACATTTCCATCATCCTCGACGGTCAGCCCCGAGGTCGATACCCCGCTCTGGTTCCAGTCATCCTCGACTACTACTACTGCTGAAGGTTCGGTCAGTGGCCCGAGAGAGGTAGAGAACTCAATCAAAAAACCGGATAATGGTGAGATTATCAACAGGGCGAAAACCAGCACGGATTTGGAAAAATTCCCGTCTTTCGCACTACCCATGACCTGCGACTACACCTTTTGCCCTTGTTCTTTGCGTATTGCTGTGAATTGGAGATACTGGGGTGCGAGGGTTCAAGGATGGTGGTTCACTACGGCCGGACGGTCGAAGTATGGCTAGAGATTATATTGCCCGTGACCCGAGGACCGGGGAGCCAATCAAATTCGCCCCGCGACAGCGTCGCGGGAAGTCAAAGGCAAGGCTTCGTGAGGGCCCTTGGATGTCTTTGAATCATTCCGACATTCTCCCTCTTGCTTCGGGGAATATCCAGTCGATTGAAGTGCGTTGGAACAATGGCGTGATATCGCTGTACCGAGAAGACGGTGTCCTTGCTCTGGCGAGGATGATCGGTCGGGAAATCGAAACGGTGCACAACCTGCTTGAGGACTCTCTAATCGATAACGACCCCAATATCCGAATCGCTGCTCTCGAAGCATTACCCCTGGTCGCCGAACAACGCTCAGGCGCACTTTTCGAGGTGCTGGAAGTGTTATTGGATGACCCTGATGTCAAAGTCCGACAAGCGGCCAGTAAGTGTCTGGCCTCGACCGCTTCGACATTCCCCTCAGCGACTTATAAGATGCTGGAAAGGGAATTGCGGCACGAAATTTCATTTCGTAAGGAACATGCCTGGCGTGGCTTGAAAGAACTCGCTCCGATATGGCCTGAAGTCACCGCCGAACACCTCGACATCATTTTCCAGGAACCTGATATTGACCTGCGCCGAAGAGGAGCAAAAATACTGCGCCGAATTCTCGATAAAGGCGGAGCGGCGGTTTGGGATCTGATTTCATGGACCTTGCAGGATGAAGATGTTGAAGTTCGCAGGGCGAGTGCAAATACTCTGCGGCCACTCGCGGCGAATAGGCCGAAAATCGCCCTGATTATCGCCGAGAATGCTCTCTTCGACCCGGATGAGGTAGTGCGAGAGAGGGTAATCAAGTGTTTGAATCTCCTTGATATTTCCTCAACTAAATTCCGCTCGCTGGTACTTTCAGGGGTGCGCCATCGAGATAAGGATGTGCGAATTGCATGCGTAAAAATGATCCCTCGACTTTTCTCAGAAAAGGATGCCAGAGACTTGGCACAGGAATTGCTTCGACAGGAGATTGACAAGAAGATAATCGGCCTGCTCGATGACATTATCTTTGAATCCGAACTGGAGGGTGACGAGAGGGAGAAGAATGCAGGTCTGGCTCCGGCGATACCGGTCCCAGAGCGTGACCGGGAAATCATGGCGGCGCAGGGTGAAGTACCATTCGACCGTCCACAACTCGGACAACCAGGAGTGCAAGTGCAACCACGGCCACAGCAATTCCCGGATGGTATTGCTGTCGAAGGTCCGCAGCATTTTGAGCAACGGCAAAGAGACCA
This sequence comes from Euryarchaeota archaeon UBA60, assembly GCA_002503395.1. GTDB lineage: Archaea > Thermoplasmatota > Poseidoniia > Poseidoniales > Poseidoniaceae > UBA60. Next base: position 23,325 of record DARQ01000045.1, read on the forward strand.
GCATCATGGCCTAGCCGATGATTTCGCAGAGGATGACTTCTCAGAAGATGAATTTCTAGCCGATGCGATTGCCGACGATGCGATGGTTGCGGCTGAATATGAGGCTGAACTTGCCGAGACCGTACCCGCAGAGGTTGCCATAACTGAGGTGGGTTTGGACGTGGGTGACATGGGTGAAGATTCGGCGAGAGATAATCTCGGTGATGACGACAAAGAGGTTGTGGTAGATGAATTCGTAATCACTTCCGGACTAGATGCAGGGAACGACTTCGATTTATCTGATGCCGAGTTTGATGAGATTGATTCCGAAGACCACTGAGCAAAGGTCACTAACGAAGGTCACTTAGATTCAACTTCAGGCTCTGCCTCGGCGCTATTGTCAGTACCGTTCATCATCGCATTCAGTGTCAATAATACTGGTAGGAATAACGTGCACAGAATAAGTGAGAATATCACAGTGATAGCGGTTACCAACCCGAAGTCCTGGACCACTGGCATAGGTGAGAACAGCAGTACCAAGAACCCACATACAGTGGTTCCAGCCGACAAAATCAGCGCCACCCCGGTGGTCGAAATAACCTTCTCCATCGCCTTCCAAGGGTTTTTTGGGTCATTTTCCAACTCGGTTTCAAAGCTCCGCCATATATGAATCGAATAGTCGATTCCGATTCCGATGGTCAGAGCGGTGACCATAACTGTCAATACATTCCATTTCAAACCGAATAGAACCATCGAGCCGGCGACCCATAATGTCGCCATACCAATTGGTAATAGGACTATTATCGCCGGGATGAATTTGCGCGTCAATACAAGCAGCACACATAGTGATACGATGAGGGAAAGTACTGTCGACTCAACTTGAGAAGTGGTCAGACCCTGTAGCACAGCCTGCAATTTGACCAGATCACCCCCTAGATGCACCTGAGCATTTCCCGCCAGTCCCGAGCGCAGGGTTCCCGGTTGGTCGACAGAGCCGAGTTCACGCTCAAAACTGGCAATGATCTGTTGGCTCTCACCCGAAGTCGCAGCGACGACTCGGATTTCCATGCGCATATAGTGAATCTCTTCACCTACGAGATTTATCGTCCGACCCACCCTCTCAGCCCAGGTTCGCCCGGTCAGAGGGTCGGCGACGCTATCATTGGTGGATAGGTTGGCAAAAGCCGCACCCAGATCCACTGTCGATGAGGCATCGATTTCGACTAACTTTTCGCCGAACATCTCAAGATTATGTTGCTCCCCCCAAGCCGAATCACCCAGCACCGCATCACGTAATACCGTGTACGGCCCCTCATAGGAAGGACTGCCCACCTCCCAACCCACAACACCATGAACGTATGCGAGCCGATCGTCGAGCCAAGATAATTGGTCGAGCATTTCCAAGTCTCCGGTGATTGCATTTTCATCTTCACCCTCGAAAAAGAGGTAGACGAATTTCCAACTACTCGCCTCATATGACTGATTCAAATCAGCACGAACCTGCATTATCTCCATCTCTTCATCGAGGAAATCGGCCAAATCGAACTCGGTCTCCAAGCGTAGAGCACCGAGAATCGAGACCGCACAGATCAAGATGGCGACGATAATGACCAAGGCCTGTTGGCTTTTCTGGAATTCAACAATTTTCTTAGA
>DARQ01000045.1:24997-30092 GCA_002503395.1 Euryarchaeota archaeon UBA60
TATCCATAACGACGTGGAGACAACCGACGACTACGGTCGAACATAGGAAGGCCGAGATGACCCCGTAAGCCAATCCCAAACCGAAGGTGCGAATCGGGGGGAGTGGAGAAAGAATGTTAGTTAGGAAAGCTGCAACGGTGGTTATTACCGCAAGGGAAAGGGCGACAGATAATTTCTCCAGGGCCATCAACCAGGCCTCGGCCGGAGTATGCCCATCGCTGCGGAAGGCCTCGTAACGCCGTTGAAGATGAATGGAATAATCGATTCCCAGACCGATGACCAGAGGCGCTATAGCAACCTCGAGTGCGGTGAACTGGGCACCAAATCCTGCCAGCGTCCCGTAAGTCCATATCAGTGCTAGAGAAAGGGCGACCAAGGGAAATGTGACGCCACGAAATGAGCGGAAGGCGAGCGCCAGAATCAACACCACTACGACCACTGCGATGATAATCAGAGTGGCGAGATTCTCAAACGTCCCTTGGTCGATATCAAATGATACCAAGTCGAGACTGGCCACCGAGTAGTGAAGTGTGGATGAAGCAGATAAAACCGCGAATTGCTCTCGCAACTGATTCATCTTCACCTGCCTCTCATCATCATCAAGCGCCGGGTCTGCTTCGATTACCCAAAGGGTGGAAATCGCCACCGGGGTGGGGTCTGAGTTCAGACCGGCGAGATAATCACAGGTCGGCGCCGGGTCAAAATCTCGATGCAGCAAACTAGCTTGGGCAAAAGCGGCAATCGACTCTAACTGAGTGTCCTTGTCACCGCTACAACTGACATTTTCATCCAACACCAAATCTACCAATTCTGCCCAATTGCTGATATTGTCCAACGAGGTACCATTGGCCTCTTCGTCGAGCGCCAATTGGACGATTCCAGGTGCACTGATATTCGCCGAAATGAAATCTTGATTCGCCTCGCCCCAATCCCGAATCAAATCGAGATGTTCAAGTTGCAGGCGCAAGTTTTCCAATGAGAGGATATTACCACCATCATCGGCGGTAACATGAATGAACATCGGCCGCGACTCATTTTCAAAATACGGAGAAATCCTCTCTTCAGCCCTTGTTTGGTCGGTCTCTGGCGCGAAGTCCGCCAATTGGGTATGGAATTCGGGAACATCGGGAACCAGTTGCATCAATAACAACAATGTGATGATTCCAGACAACCCGATAATTGGCCATGCGACCTTTTCAAAGATGGCAGCATTACGAACTAGAACCGAAGGTTCTGTTTCAACTCCCATATGCCGGCGAGTGGTGGTGGGTTATTGACGCTGTGGGCGAATGGCAGGGGTGAAAAGGCTTTTTTCACACACCTTTTAGATCTACGAAAAACGAGGTGAATAATTACTTACATAGCATACATATCCACTCCCCATAGGTCCATATTCGAGTGGCTTTCGACCCTATCATTATTCCAAACTCTGGCAAACTTTGCCGGTTATCCAAGAGAAGGGTTCATGAATAAGAGGCGGGTCGGCGCGGTGTTCACTATGCCAATCAAGGTACTTCTCCGCGAAAAGAACGAACTGCGCCTGCGATTTATCGGTGAAGACCACACCTCACTGCAGATCTTCAGGCAACGCCTGAATTCCACTCGAGGTGTCGAGTATGCAAACTACTTCCCGGGCCACCCACTGCTTGAAGACCCTGAGTTCTATATCCGCACAACCGGTCAGACAAATCCGGAAAAATTGTTGCGTAAACTGTGCTTAAACCTACAGACCGAATTCACCAAACTTTCCGTTTGAGAGTGATGACCCATGCCGGGTCGGGATACTATTGCCGCGGCAATTGGCCTAACACGCTATGCCGTGCCCGGCGAGGGGATCGGCGGTATGCTGAAAGCACGGGTTGCCGACTTTCGCGTCGAGGAGGAAATAAAGTCTATCAGCCTCGATGTAAAGGGAAGGTTCACTGTCGCTTGCATCAGCCTGACCAATTGGGAGACTAACCGCTTCATCAACCGACTAGCCAAGACTCTGCGCATGTCTCGCGACCGTATCTGGTTCGCAGGAACTAAGGATAAGCGTGCCATCACACGACAACTCTTCGTCATCGATGCAAGGAGAGAAAGAGTCGCCGAAGTTGAAATCCCCGATGTCGAGATAGAAATAATCGGCCGCACCCACCAGAAGATAGGTTTCGGTAGTCATCGCGGCAATATCTTCACCGTCATTGCCCGTGGATGCTGTGATGAGAATGGCAAGCCACTGTCCGAGCAAGATGCACTGGAGAGAGTCGAGGTCATCGAGCAACAGATGGATGAGGTGATTGGCGCAGGCCTATTTCCTAATTGGTTCGGACCGCAACGCTTTGGTGCCGGCAGGCCGGTGACCTCTCTGGTCGGACGGCATGTCGTCGAAGGCGATTTCGAAGGCGCGGTGAAGGTATATCTGGGCTTGGCCGGAGTCAGTGAATCTAACGAAGCGGAGGTATTTCGCACCGCGATACGCGAGGGGGTGGATTTTTCCGCGGCATTGGAGATTTGCCCCGAACGATTGGGCTTTGAAAAGACCATGCTATCTCACCTGATTGCCAAGCCTGATGATTGGGTTGGTGCTTTCGGCCGGCTACCGCGGAATCTGCAATTAATGACCGTTCACGCCCTACAATCTGAGATTTTCAATCGCTCTCTACACGCTCGACTCGATGCTGGACTTCCCCTGGCCACCCCTCTAGAGGGAGATATGGTGGCCCCGCTCGATGAACGTGGTTCTCCCAACCTTGATCGCACCGTGGTCACAACCGCTGAGACCCTGATGAGAATCAGTAGAAATTGCCTACTTCAGAGATTGGTGGTTGTAGGCACTTTACCTGGTAATGGCATAGAACTACCACAGGGAAAAGGCGGAAAAATCGAATCCACGGTTATTTCCGCTCTCGGCTTGGATGAAATCGATTGGTTGGTTTCAGCGATTGCTCGCCTGTCCACCAAGGGCAGTAGGAGGGCTCTGGTTTCCTCATTCTCTGAATTCGCCGTGGATACAGTTCCTATCGCTGAAGGTGAGTCGCTTTCCGAGCGTTGGCAAGCCGGTCCACAAGAAGGTGATGTCTGGCATCCCGAAGGCGCTTGTCTTCGCTTTCGTTTCAAATTGCCGCCCGGAGCTTATGCAACGACATTCTTGCGGGAATTCATGCGAGTTCCACTGCGGCAACTCTGAAGAAGAACCCTAGTGAGAATTACTGGGCCAAGAATCGCGCTCACAGAAGTCCCATCTCGAGGACTTCAACTTCACCGATTCCGACGATTCCGTTTACTCGGTGCTCAAAGGCGTCTACCAGCCCCTCGCCGTCATTCATCACGACATGCATCTGAATGTATTTCAGACCGAAAGCCAGAGGCTTTAGTTCAAGCAACTGAATATTGTAAGTCTCGTCGCCCAAACCATTCAAATTGGTCATTATCGAATCATAATCGATCTCTTCCACATCTGCGGCCAGAATCTTGTACGTTATCGCAACTTCTCCCATTTTTCTCACCTTCATTCAAGGACCTTCAAATCCACACGATGTGCAGATGTATTGAACCGCTTGATTACGACAGCGTGGACTGCGACCTATAGGAGTGCCACATTTTGGGCAGGGAAGAGAGGTTGAACCAGCCTCGGTAAGTGGAACTCCACTAGATGTGCAAACGGTCGCTCGCTCTACCATCAGAAGTCCTCGCAACGACCCGCCCAACGACTATCACCTTTCAAGGTTGCTCAAAAGATAGGTGCGACTGTGCGCACACGAGCGACTATGATTCGACGAACGTAAGACGGCCAGAACGTCCGGTGCTAACCACTAACTCACCATTCTGCGCTCGGCACCAACCATTATTGATTCGCACGACATCACCCGATTTGACCATATTCACGTGCTCACCCCAAAGGACGATGCCGACGATGCCGGTATCATCCCTCCCAACCGCTGAACAGACCATCCCAGAATACCTTGCACTGGCAACTACACGCCGTGGATATTTACGCAGGATGAGAAGGTCGAGCGAGCGGACGAAACTCTGGCCTTGCAAGTCGACGACTTTCTGCTCCTCAGCACCGATTAATTGCCTCCTCTCCTCAGCGCTCGACCAAACCGGCTGTCCATGGATTCTGGATTGGCCGGGTATGCTTGGCAGTTTGAGGTTGATGGGGTGGTCGGGACTTTTGTCTAATTTCTTGTTGCTTTCAATCATGGTTCTCAGCCTTCAAGGATTGGCAATGGCTTATCAAGCCTCACTCTGGAGTTCTGGTGAAAGTGAATCTGGCTACCAAAGGTAGTGATGATGAAACTAATCCGCCTCGGTTCGCTTCAAAACTCGAAAACCGACCGTCGAGGGTTCAACATCTTCGCCGGATTCATTCCCGTCGAGACGGCTCATCGACTCTTCCCAGCGCTTGGTCAAGGATATATTTGGAGTCCTCCACGGTTGGTGATTACGGCAGACTATGTATACCTCGGAAGACGCATTTCTGCTGGCTTCGGGAGAAAATCTGCGCACTTTAGAAAAATGTTCCTTCAACACGCCAATCAATTCATCGATACCGGTGCCCTGGAATACCTTGGTCACAAATGAACCACCGGCACATAGAAGTGGTAATGAGAAATCCAACACCTTGGCGACCAAATCGATGCTCACCGCCTGGTCGGTAGACCAATTTCCAGTGATATCGGGGGAAATATCGGAGACGACCACGTTCAGTGGACGCTGAGCCAATTCCTTGACCACACTTTCCTGTATCGCAAGATCGGTGATATCGCCAACCAGTAGTTTTGCCCCCTCGACTGGTATGCAGGGCACGAGGTCGACGCCGATCACTTCACCCTCCTCCCCAGATAACTCCACCGCCACCTGAGCCCAACCACCTGGGTAGCAGCCGACATCGAGTATGACGTCTCCAGCGCGAATCAAATGATAACGGTCTTGAATCTGGCGCAGTTTCCAGGCCGAACGGGTTCGGTAACCCTCCTCCTTTGCCTGTCGCCGCCACGTGTCGCGGCGGCTCTCGTTCACCCAGCGGTTCGACATCTCAGCAAACCGTCGGAGTAGCCTTCAGTGATGAATGCGACGGGTGATAGGTGGTGGAAAGTGACTTGTGCTCGAT
>DARQ01000045.1:30249-42543 GCA_002503395.1 Euryarchaeota archaeon UBA60
TATGTGTCGCTCCCGCCGCCGCCTATTCGGCACCCCCGGGCAGTCTTCTCGATGATACCATCGTGGTATCCGGTGGAGATTCGGTATTGGTCGAGGTTTACACCGCCACCTGGTGTCCCTCCTGTGCTGAACTCGATGATATTCTCTCGGTGTTGCGCCCCGAACACGATGGGCGAATGGCACTTATGACCCTGCACCCGGCCGATGGGGTCGACGTGTTGTCGACACTCGCCGCCTCGCACCGCCTAGAGCGCTTGCAGACTAATGTCGCCAAACTGACAGGCACACCGACCATCTACATGGAGAGTGATATCGCCAGTGAAGGATTGGTATCCGGTTCGCAATTCAGTTCAACTTTGTTCAAATTCGAATCCAATCTACGAGACCGCACCGAGATGACTCTCAGTGCTAGGCAGAGCGGTGACATCCTCTCGCTCGATATAACCGCGACCATCGACGGTGACGATACCTTTGCCAATACTCAGATTGCGGTGATGGTCGGCGATGACGACCCGGTGGTCCCAGATGGAGACCTGGCTGCGGGAGCTGGTCCGTACGATGCGACCTTACATTCCTTGTTTGAAGTAGAAATCAGTGATTCTAGTATTCCGTTATTCGATGCCTTTCCACAATTACAATGGACGGTGACCGACTACCAATTCAATGATTCCGAGGTCTCATTTTCGGTACATCTTATTCAACCGCAGTCACAAGCGAATACAACGACCATCATAGTCACCCACGAGGTGATGGAAGAGTTTGTCGCCAATACCACCGTTGACACCTTTGCCGCCCTCAGTTTCATCCAAGAAGAATCCACCCCATCATCCCGCGCCGGATGGCAATGGTTGGTTGGCGGAGTGCTGGTATTGGGGTTCCTGATCTTGGCCGATTCGCATTTCCGCTCCATTCGCGCCGCCGCCGACATCGACTCTAGTGAAGAATAATGAAAAATGCTCCCAGTGATGCGTTTCTTCTCCGCCGACAGAGACCCTGCACAAGGACCACTATCAATCATTGGTTTTCCCGCCTACACCGGTTTGACCGTGAGTTTAATGTGCTTGAACTGCACTACATGTATCTGATGGAACAACCCAACGAATACGAAACCGAGAAGGCCACCACCTCACAGCGGGAGTGGCTGGTCGAATACGATGTCGACAGTGGAGATGGTCTGAAACGTCAACACTTGTCGATATTGAATGGACTGAATATGCAAGATGTGCAGGTAGCGATTTTCGCAGAACTACGCAAAATGTATCCGCTCTCGGAGCGCTTGGAAGTAACCATCACCAGATTAGAACCGATTACCACCCACACAGAAGTGAAGAAGTTCGATTTGAATTCCGCATACACCTCATGAGCACTCTGTTCTCCTTCAGGAGTCGTTTACCAATGGACGGCGTGGGAATGCACCTTGTGGATAGCACAACATGAAAATAGGCCTCAAGCAGGATATTGAGAGCAGACCTATTCTTCTTCACCAGAAGATGTGGGCTTGACATATCCGCCCCTCGACTTGCTCCCGGTGCGGATTTCAGTGAGGGTCTTGCTCTTTTCATCGCTACTTTTTTCACCATCTGTCAACCAGTTACCCTCATTCTTCATGTTCAGTAATTTGAAGAAAATCACCAGACTGGCGATATCGGCGATATGGGCGATGGTACAATATTGGCAGAACACTCCTTGTAGGGGAAAAATCTCCACATACACCAGATAAAGAGCCACCAGTGCCCCGATTGCAGAGATTCCAACCCCGGCTTTGAGGTGGGTCTCGACCCAGTTGGCGTCCGGCTCCTTCTTTATCGACAGAGCCAGCCAACCCAACATGGTGAAGGCGAGCATGCCCACAACCCCCCAAGGCGCACCCAATAGTGGTGCCATGTTGTATTCATCATTGGCAATCACACTGGCACAGTCGAATACGCTGAATGCAGAACATCCGATTCCTGAATTACCCAACTCATGGAATTTGTTGTGAAACCACAGTGTGTGAGAACTCACCGTGAAGCCACCTAAGCAAACCAATAACAGGCCACCGAGCAATCGTTCACGGCGACTGGAGAGCCACTTCATCTTGTTATCGCCAGCACCAATCGCGTTACTGATTTTACCGCCGAGGGGGGAGGCGATGATTATTCCGCCGGCGACTAGAATGATATGTAAAACAATCCACCAGTCCATCAGTTACCACCGCTACCGAAAATCTCGTACAACTTTAACCCGAGTTGGTCACAACCACCATCCTGAGCCGAATTGAATGCTACCAATCCATTCGGTTTGAGAAGGAAACATGTAGGTGTGCCCTGCAAATTCCATTCACTGAGGGCTTTTCCTGGTAAGTCCTCAACATAGTAAAACAGATTGCCATTACTACCTTGGTGGATGTCGCCGGGGCGGTCAGCACAGTTTCGTTTGCCGGTATAACAACCCTCAAAATCGGTTTTATCTTGGAATGCCTCAATTTCTTTTCGTGAACTTTCATGTCCGGGAATATTCAATTCCGAGGCGACGACAATGGTGATTATCACGCCACCGAATTGCGCATCTATCTGCGACATCGTTTCGGCGTCGCGCCAGCAATAGGGGCAATCGGTATCCATGAATTCGACCACGAACCAACGGTCAGTAGTGATATTTCCATCCCATGACTGATTGAACTTTGCATAGAGGTCGAAAGAAAACCATGCCGAATTGGCAATCCTCGCCTCTCCGGTGATGTTGGGAGGCATCTCTCCCTTGTTGACACCGATTTTCACCGGGTCGGTGGAAACTGCGATGAACATCAAGCCGATGAAGAAGACCGAGACCACAGCCAAGAAACTGCTCAAGCGACCATCGCCTGCTTGATCGAATAATAGTCGGCGACGCAGGCTGGCATTGTCATCTTTCATCATGTAATCCAATCTCCTCAATCAGTGCTTTAGCGGTGTGGCGTATCGCGCCTTCGCTATCATATGCACTCTCAAACCCAGTAGCATTCAGTCGCTCAACCGCAAGCGAAGCCTTGGGCACATCTCCAGCCCAACCGCGCGAGCCGCCGGTATATTCGATTGAAACCGCGGGCAAGCCACTTTCCTCGACGACGATTTCAGCTATGCGGCGTACACTGCAAACGTCACCGGAACCTAGATTGTAATAGTTCAACGCATCATCAGTAGTGCTTACCAGATGGTACATCGAGCGGACACAGTCGCGCACTTCGATGTAGGATTTAGCCTGATTACCATCTCCCAGAACCTCAAGTCTGGTGGGGTCGTTCTTCAACTTGTGAACAAAATCAAAGATCACTCCGTGAGTACCACGATTTCCGACAACATTGGCGAAGCGGAAAATCCAGGCCTGCATATCGAAGGTTCCGACCCAAGCCGAGATGAGACCTTCGCTCGCCAATTTGCTCGCGCCATACAGACTGATGGGGAATAATGGCCCGTAATCTTCCGGTGTCGGCATCACTGAGGCCTCACCATAGACAACGCTGGAGGAGGCGAAAGCGATTTTCTTGGTCCCAGACACCCGCATTGCCTCGAGCACGTTGTAGGTTGTAATCGTCCCTTGTTTCAAGTCGGTATCGGTGACTTCAGTGCCGAGGCGAATATCCGGGTTGGCCGCAAGATGGAAGACGATGTCGATGCCCACCATATTCTCTTTCAAGGTATCGAGGTCGAGAAGGTCAGCCTTGACAATTTCCACCGCATTACCCGAATCGAGGTGGTGCTGGAGAAAGTGCGGCTTTCCACTTGATAGATTATCATATACCACCACGCTATTGCCATTTTCCACCAATATGTCGACGAGGTGTGAACCAACGAAACCCGCACCTCCGGTGACCAATACGCGCATGTCCTTCAGCGCCCCCGACTTTGGCCTTTGGTTTGAGGGTTTTGTAGTGTGGGCTCAACTGTAGCAATTACGCAAAGCGCATGGAATCCAATGGGAATGGCATTGCATCGAAGACCGCAATTTCCTGCCTGCAGATATTGCGGGAAATTTTCAGTTTCAGCAATTCCTTTTCCTCTACGTAGTGAGTACGACGACCATTTTCACTTTCCCCTACACTCCCTGCAACAGACATACCTACCAGAGCAACATCAGGCCATCTACCGGACTCGGCACAAATCCGGTTGGAGAATACAGAACCACATTCGACTATAATCACGAAATGCGTGTTTTCCAAAGCAACGTGCCAGGAGAAATGAAAATGACAAAAAGAAATGAAAAGAGCAACAGCTCACAACAGCAGGAACAAGCCGCGCTGTTGGTGGGCTATGTACGCAAGAGCAATGCGGGCGGAGCGGTCAAGGTGTCTATCAACACCGCGTCCTTCGCCGATTGTGAAACCTATACGACCAGCGACGGCCAAACGTATGTACAATTGGTCATCAGTATTGGTGCGCTCAACCGAGTATTGTCGGGCGAGCGTGCGGTTACCACTCTCAGCCAACTACAAGGCTGAAACAGTAAGGTCCAACACCTCCGGCATCGCCGCGGAACCGGCATCCTATCCCTGCGGGGATGGGGTGCCAAGCCCTATTATTCTTGAAAGGAAAAAGGTGTTCAAACTAACACTACGTGTTGTTATAGATGTGGAACTATCAAATAGGGCTCTCTCAGCCGTTAACGATATGGGAGATACATCGGGCAAGCCCGTGGGCGACCAGCCGGTCATTATTGCCGGCCTACCGATGTATAATGAGGAAGAGACGATAGGCACGGTGATCCGCCGAACTGAGAAATTCGTTGATGAAATCATTTGCGTCGATGATGGCTCCTCTGATTCCAGCGCCAGAATCGCCGAAAAGTGCGGGGCAATCGTCGAGCGCCACAGATTCAATCGTGGCTATGGTGGCGCTCTGAAAACAATATTTGCTGTAGCAAGAAAAAATAATGCTGATGTTCTGATTACCTTGGATAGCGATGGACAGCACAATCCAGCTGACATCCCAGCCATTATCAGGCCGATCCTCGATGGTGAAGCCGATATCGTCATCGGCTCGCGTTTCATCGATGGCGGCAACAGCGTCGATATGCCAGCATATCGCAAAATGGGAATCAAGGTCATCACCGCCGCTTCCAACCTTTCAAGTGAGTTGGGAATCAAGGATACCCAAAGTGGCTTTCGAGCATTTTCACGAGTCGCTCTGGAGCGCCTACGCTTTGAAAGCGAGGGCATGGAGTTGAGCCTTGAGATTTTCGAGGATGCGCGGGAAAAGAATCTCGCAATCAAAGAGGTGCCGACCGTCATCCGCTATGACGTACCAAAAGGAAGCCGATTCACTGCCATCAGCCACGGATTCGCAATTCTGTCCTATGCGATGATTTCGTTATCGCAGAAGAAACCATTGCTGGTTCTCGGACTCCCCGGCGCCGGTTTGCTGGCCACGGGAGCGGCGATGGGGATGAGGGCGATAAACTCGGTCGGGGAGATCACCGATGTCACTGTCGGCCCAGGCCTGACCGCTGCGTGGATTGGGGTTCTAGGAATCTCATTGATTGCCACCGGCATCGTATTGCAAAGCGCCCGATCGATTCTCCGCCTGCTGATAGTCAAGGAATTCGGCATCGATTAATCACTCCTCTCGCCACCCTTCTAGTCGATTCACTCACCTTTGGTCGACACAGTGGCTGCGTCTCGGCCTCCACTTCTAATTCTGAGTGATTGTTGTCGAACTGTGGTGCTTTGCCTTCAACCTCATCTCACTTCACCAGCGTTGCAGATTGACCATGTTGTTACTGCAAAGTCGGTCAGACCAGAACGAATACCCCCAGTCCAGCACTTCATCACAACAAAGTGGGGTGAAGTTATTCTTGTAGGTCGCTTGGCCGTGCCATGGACAGTGATGCCAAAGGCTCTGGTGTCAACTCCTTGGCAAATCGGCTCAAAGATGTCCGCAACAAGGAATGGTACGCCAAGAGTAGTGCCGCCGGCCGAGCGCTGAATGAAAAAATCGAATCCGCCACCAACGTGATGTGGGAAAAGTCACAGCGCGGATTAGACCGATTATATGCTACCGTTCTTGAGATGCCCAAGGTCACGGTTGCCCTGATGATCATCATGGCCGCATGGTTCGGCTGGGTCGGTTCGGATTTCCAATCGCTGATTGAAGATGATGTCGAGATATTCCTCCCCGAAGGCGCTGACTCAACCGACTTGTTGCTTGAGGTGCGGAAGGAATGGACGACTGATTTAGCGATAATCTACATTCAATCCAGCAATGCTCGAATCGGCAACGGTGAAGGCGATAATATAACTGAAAAGCAAATTCTTGAAGAGATTTCCTGGGTTGAAGGAGATGAAGATAATCGAGGAGCGGGAGAGGATAAACGCGGTGTAGACTGGGATAAGGAAGACCACGGTAGAAATGATGGCGCCCTGTGGGTCATCTCAATTGCCCAGGTGATAAAAGAGGTCAACAGCAGTGACGGCCGATTCAATGTCGCGATGTGTGACCACGGCCTACAAAGTCGCTTGGGAGTCGAACTCGATTGTGAAGAGCGCAATGAACAAATCGGCAGCGGGGGAGAATACACTATTCCCGACCAAGAAAGAATCGATGAGATTCTCGAACAGGCTCAGGGATTGGTAGATTCCCTGGTCAAGGATACCAATGGTGACGGGATATACGACACTGCGGCCATCATCATCGGCTTGAATCACGACATGTCGACAACCGGAGAATATTTCGACTTCGAAACATACCTCAACCATGTAGAGGACATCATCAATACGACCAATCGCCCCAATGACATGCGTCGCACAACGATGATTCTTACGGGTTTGACCAAAGTCCTCGAGGATGTATCCGACGAGATTTTTGAAGACTTGAAGGAAATGCTGCCGATTTCACTGCTTATCGTCGTAGTGGTAGTAACCGTTCTGCACCGCTCTTGGAAAATTGTCATCATCACCGGCTTGCCTATTTGCATGGCTCTGGCCGTAACCTTCGGCTCGGCGGTATTACTCAAAATGACACTGACGCCGATGATTGTCGCCACCGGTCCGATATTGATCGGCCTCGGGGTCGACTATTCTCTGCATATGATCAATCGGATCGAGGAATCTCGCAACCGAATCATAGACCGGAAAAATGAGGATAACTACGAGCGACGGCGCCGTGGTGAAAGCGAAGAGGAGGTTCCCGAACTATGGGACCCAGTGATTTATCGTCAAGCCGTGCTGGAGATGACCAAGACCACTGGAGTTGCAGTATTTTTCTCCGCCTTGACCACGATAATCGGATTCTCGGTGATGATTCTACCGCAAATCGTCCCGGTGATACCGATTCGCTCGGTCGGCATGACCCTGTGCATCGGGATATTCGCCACCCTGATTTTCAGCATCATCCTAGTTCCGACCTTGGGGTGGTTATTTCGTTTCCACAAACGTGAAAATCCGCTGGCTTGGGGTAAGATAAGCCAATTCCCAGTCAAACACTTCGGCGTTGTCCTACTTGTTGCCGGTGTAATCACCGCCTACGGCGCATACATTCTGGAAGAGGAGATGAACAAGCCGATAACCGGTTCGTCCGAGGCCCCCGAGGGAATAATCTCGCTCGAGACTTTAGCGACTTATTCCGAGCAATTCGGCTCGGGTCAGACCTCGATGTTCATCTTCGATGCCGAGGCGCGTGGCGAGATGAACAATACCAAGGCGATTCGTGACCTTCCGGTGCTCGATGCGATGGATGGAATAGAACAGAAAATCGCCGCCATCGAGCACACAAATACCACCAGTGTGATTACTTTCTTCAAGAGCATCCCGGTGAATATAGAACTTGTCGACGGAGTTTCGCTCTATCAAGGGAGCCTGTGGGATCTGCTCCACGATGATTGTTGGGAAAGCAACGACCCGGTCGAGTGCAATGTGTGGTTAGCGTTGGATGCAACCGGCCCTGAAGGAAGGAAGGGTTTGCGCAAGGACTTGGTGAATGTCGCTTTCGATACACTTTCTTCTGAAGTCAAATGGATGTTACTCAACGAAGCAGATAGCAAATCATTGGTCTATGTCACCCAACCATACATGAATCTGATTTATGCCGGCGGTCTGCGCGACCAAATCGACGACATTCTACTCGAAGAACCAGAGGAACCTGGGACAAAAGCCTCCAAGTTGACCGGCGGCCTACCGGTTTCTCTCGATATCAACAAGGGGATTCACGATACGCAAGCATACACTACAATAGTCACGCTATTCGTCTTGACCCTCGTCCTGATGGTTGTTTTCAGAAGCCCGAGGCTCGGACTTTACACGATGATTCCGGTCGCTGTGGTCATCTTATGGCAACCATTGCTGATGCGGTCTGGTGATGTCAACGTCAACATCTTCACAGCGATGATAGGAACCATCGTCTTCGGCATCGGTGTCGATGATGCAATACATGTGATGCACAGGATACGGGAAGAAGGCGAATCCGCGGTTGGTATAACCAAGGCGGTAGAGCACACCGGTCAGACAATTTTCGAGACCTCACTGACTACGGTTGCCGGTATGGCGGCTGGATTCTTCGTCTCGTTTCCTGGTCTGGAGAATTTCTTCGTGGTGATGATGCTACTGATTTGTTTTGCCTTCCTGACCTCTGCATTCCTTCTACCGGCCATCCTTACCGCTCACAACAAGGCTACTTCAGCGCTGTTCGGTAAAGCGAAATGGGGTGATTTGGAAGGCGCACCTTCACTGGATTCTGGCGAAGTGGTCGAGGTTGAATTGCTGGCAAAAAGTTGAGCTAAACTCTGCCCCACCTTCGCTGACAAGCAAATCCCACGACCATTTAATTCACCCACTTTCCCTCGGCTCTGTGCAAGGTGGGTTGGGAACAGCACGGCTCGGGCAAGTGAATGGAGGAGTAGGGAATAAGCCCCTTTCTGTTCGCCGTTTGACCGGTTGACCACATTCAACTTTGCATCCTACCCGCCCCTATGCGTGCCGCCATAGCAGGGCTGTTTGGACTTGCTCCGATGGGGATGCTCGTCTCATCGAGGGCTGGGCAATCTCGTCCTGTCGGATTCATCGTACACACCCAGTCTCGTTCGTTTCTGCTGCATTGTCCTAGCCATCTCTGACCACGTTCTTATCTCGCCATCTGCACTACGGAGAGGGGACTTTCCTCAGGGTCGAGCCCTGTCAGCGGTCCTCCTACACCTCCGACCGGGGGCTGGCTTGCTCGCATTTGAACCCTATCATTGCTGAGGAGGGTGCTGATACCCACTCTGAGCATATGGGTCGACGTATCCGGTATATGCCGCTGCCTCGGCATCACCGGCCGGATAGACTGCTTGTTGCTGGTCATGAACCACCGTCGGGGGAGATGGATACTGCTTCTGTGCTTGAGATTGGGCGACCATTGCGGTTTGATTGGCGACATCCTCCTCCCAATCCTCATCATCGACCCAGGTTTCGCCACTCCCACCTTGTCTCATCAGGGCGACAAAAACAATCGATAAAATCACCATCAGACTAACCGCCAACCAGATGTAAATCGCATCCACGCCCGCCACGGTGGCACCGAATAAGCCATCCGGAGACGCCTCGACAATCCGCAATGTCGGGCCGGTCGCCACTTCGCCGGTACTGATGATTGTCGCTTCAATCCATACCGCGCCGAGTCCTTCGAGATTCCACACCGAATCGGAGGTATTGTGCGAGCCGGCCTCGATGTAAAGGTAGGTCTGGTCGAGTTCAGTTCTCACTCCACCCGGCCGTATCACTTCGACCAGAATCTCAACTTGGCCGCCCAGTTTTCCGCTATTGTGTACGGTGATGCTGACGGTGAGACTCTCACCTTCATTGAGGTCGCCCCATTTGGAATATTCAATATCACTGCGCTGCATCGAGAAGGATGGCGCTCTCTGCTCGATCGTCCAAGTACCTAGTGGAATCACTTCGGAATTCAGCAGGTCATCGAATTGGTTGCCAGCCATATCGGCACCTACTAGCCAAACAATCAATTCCAGCGCCGCCAGGTCAGCACCAGCCTCGAGCGCCGAGGTGGCGTCGATCAGAGCCATGACCGGAATCGACTGCCCCGACAGTCGGTTTTCCATGAAAGTAGGCATTACCATACCTTCGGCGACAGGCAGGGCACCGGGAAGGGCATCAAGTGGCTGGATTCGCCAATTTACCTGAACTGAGTTGGTATTCAACTGCTCCAGTTCCTTGACTCGTATCTCAACTTCGAGTTCAGAAAGATCTTCCATGGTAAGTACTGCACTCGGTCGTGGGGAGAGGACTTCTGTCACCACCGGTCTATCGCCATCGACAACTATCCACATCACCGGGGTCGAGCGGTCGGTCAAATCCTCGGCATTTGCCGGGATGTTGGCAAGTTCGACACTCAGCGGATGGTCGCCCGATGTCAATGGCATCTCAAGTTCGGCGGTAAAGCCACCACCATTTGCAAGAACCGTGTGACGCTTGCCATCGAGGAGAATGGCGACGTCGACCTGAGCGTTCACCAACACTCCATCCGATGACCACATCACCTCGCCTTGAATGGTAGCGGCAGCCCCTGGCCTCACCCATGCACCTTCGCTATTCGGCACCGAATCAGCGATGGTGACGTTCATTGAAGAGCGGGTGATCATCATATCGGGAGAATAGCGCCAGCGCATATCGGGTAGTAAGGTGAAGGAACTCTGTCCGGCACGGTCTATCACTTCCACCGCGGGCTCTCGTGAAAGATAGGAATCGGGCAACAATGTCCACTGTAATTGGAAGGTGACGCTCATCTCCATACTTGATGAATAGGGGGTGGTATTTCCATAACGAGCTCCGAGAACACACGATTCAATTAACAGGTAAGGTGATTGTGAAGTACATCTCTGGTCGTCTCCATCCCAGATTATCGCCAGATTGTCATCCTGCGAATTACTGGCCAATTCAATCCGCACGCTCGATAGGTCAGAGATGCCATTGCCTTCCTCAAGCGGCACATTCAGAGTGTAGAATGTTTCCGGATGCAACCACTGATGAGCACCGTCGGCATAGTATACCTCGTTACCCAAGATATTTGGCGCGATATCACGTAACACCTGATACATGAAGAGATGCTGGTCAGAGCCGCCGCCACCACCGCCAACCAATAGATTTCCAGCCGGGTCGGCGCCGCTCAGATATCCGGCAACCAAATCGCCATCAGTGGCTGCTGTATCATCAATAGTCAAGACATAAATGCCGGTCAAAGTCGACAAATTTGTTGGTAAATCGATTGAATTTGAGACATATTCGTTGCCATCGGGCAGACCATCACCATCGATGTCGTGAATCCACTGCTTCCAAAGATGTAGGTTAATGGCCCGAGGAAGTACCGGTCGGTCGTATATAGTGAACTCGATGCGCTGATTTATGCTCGGGGCGAGGTGGTCGTGGCGCGCTATACTCATGTCGACCACCTCGGGAGCTAGCGAATCGGTCTGGAAGGTATCGGATATGACCGAATAGGCAACCCCTTGGCCATTCAGCCCGGATAAACGAACTTCCCAGGTGATGTATGCACCAGAAGAGGGGACGGCAGCTGACATCGTCGCCAATCCCTTTTCCAATGTCGTGGTCGAGTTCAGTTGCACTCCACTCTGCCACAGGCTTACCTCGACCTCGCCACTGCGAGGCGACCACGAGTCACCCACATCCTCGAAACCGATTTTGGCAACCACATCAACAACTGCCCCGGGGGACAGGAAAAGTGCGGTTTTGGTAACTTGCTCTCCATTTTGGTTGATAACCCACCAATCATCCAGATTAACGTCATTCTCGACCCCTTTGGTCGAACCCGAGCCAAAAGCAAATACCTTGGGCAAAGAGTGGGTTCCAGAAACTGTGACCATCGAGGTACGAACATCGAGGAGGTCTTCATCATCCCAACTAGAATCGAAACGGAAACTCCAATGTACGCGTATCAGGGTGTTATTTTGGGTAATATGCATAGGGTTCTGTGGATGCCACTCAATTAGGTCATAATCTCCCTGGCCCTGGCAATTTCCAGCCATCTCACCTTGGCTGACTGCGGGCTGAACCGCGTCTGATGTGCAATGAAAACTCGCATATCTGTTGATACCCGCAAGGTCCAGTTCCACCCTTTGCGCATCCTCCTGGGTATCGAATAGAACATCGACTTCAATCCATTGCCATGACGGTGTCAGTGGCTCGGATTGAGAGACATTGGTCATCGACATGCTGATTATATTCGGGCCGGTTGATGAGGACGTTCTGGCCATTCTGGCAAAATACCCCGCAGGCATTTCTGATTGTAGTGGAATCGGGATGAATTGAGTGCCCGAAATCCCCGATTGGGAAGCGAT
>DARQ01000045.1:42599-45126 GCA_002503395.1 Euryarchaeota archaeon UBA60
GCAGTCGGTGAATATGGCACCCGCAGGCCACGTATCAGTAGGTCGGAGCCGCCCGAAGCAGTGATGTCCAAATCGACAATCGTCATCGAATATCCTTCGCCAGAAGAAGATGCGGTGGCGTTGAGCAATGCTGCATTGAGTTGAATCAATTCATCACCGATCACCGATACGTTGGTCGATTTGGTAATAGTGCTAATATTTCTGCTGAAGATAATGGTCGAGCCGACATTGAAATCCAAAATTACATCATTTGTCCCCGCCCCGACCGGAGTCAGGTCGAAGGCCATCGCATCTATTCCGGCGGTGGGCAGAAGTAGCGAAACCTGTCTAGTCGAGGGGGTGGAGAAAGACATCTTATTCTCCAAATAGCCATTTCCGAGGCGATTCTGCCAACCCCATAATCCGTGCGCACCGCTGGGAATCTCCCATTCATAGCGATTATCAAGAGCAATGTCGATGCGCGGATGCATCGGCATCCCAGCACCCTGTAGATCGACCTCAAAACGGTCGAGTTGCCAGTATGAGCCGCCGCCGAAAATCTTGAAGCGAACACTAGAGGCTGAACTGTTCAGAACTCGGGTTACCGTCTGCTCAATACTGCTCCAATTCCCGCCGTTTACCGAGACCTCAATCTGGACGCTTCCCGACATCACCATGTCGGTGCGAATTCGTGAAATTGGCCTCGCGACCTCATAGGACGGGGTGAATACCACTTCAGAAGCGGTGCCGTAAATTCTATTATCAGTCGAAGACCATGAAGCACCGCCCATCGACCAACCATCTTCGCTGGGGTCGGCAAAGAAATCATCGACGATGCGACCTTGGAGATTTATCGAATATACGTGTGGAGCCCCGCCGCTTCCAGCAACAAACTCCAATTTGATCCGAAGCGAAGGATGGGCCTCCCAATCGATGATTCCAAGGTCAGTAAAGTGATCACTGCGGTCGGAAAAACCTGGAATCGGCGACAATGTGGTGGCATCTAGAATCGTCCATTTCAGCGAGGCTCCGCTTGGAACTATCGAATCGATAGAAAGAATACCATAAGCGCCCGGCACCGAGGTGGTACCGGTCATCGCCTGAGGTCCGAAGTCAGGTGAGGTCCAGTTTGCGAAGCCGCCGCTGACACCACCCACTGGCAATATCGAAACATCGTCGATATTCCATCCGGTATATGTTACCGAACCATCGGTCGTGCCCAAGCCAAAGCGCACCTGCGCCGAGGGATTATTGCTGATATAGGAGCCTATACTGTGACTCGACAGACTGAATGAGCCGTCGTTGACGGTGCCGCTGTTGGACCAAAGGTTGACCCAATTTCCTTGAGCATTCTTGAACTGTACATAGGCGTGGTCCCAGGAAGATGATTCAACCCCCAGACGTTTCCAATAAGACAGACTCCAGGTTCCAGAACACGAAGAGCAGTCAAAGGTCGGGCTGGTAGCCCAGTAGGTTGAGGACATGTAATTCGGGTAGTTGCCATTGTAGGTGTACAGCGCACTACTACCGCCGTGTACGCCATTTGAAGAGCCAAGGGTTGAGTCGTAACCTCGTGCCCATCCACCCCCGGTGGATAATGTCCAGCCATGGTTTGTATTTTCAAAATCCCACTCGATTCCACTTGGGAGAATCGTCAGGCCAGTCTTATTGTAATCGACATTGTCGAAGGCTGCTGTAGTGGCATTGAAATGCGCCGATGTATCCCATGAGAACTCCTCGACTATCGGTAGTGGACGGGGCTGCAATTCCAAGTCCAATTCCTGAAGAACCTCACCCCCCGGGACTTCGACCTTCAACATACTTGATGAGCCGTTTGGATAGACCGGGATGCTGATCTCGACAGTCTGTCCAATCGGAGTGTATGATTTTTCATTATTACCACCCAACTCATTTCCAATACCTCCACCAATCAGAGGGGATAAACTAGCAATCAAAAAAATAGCCAGCATCCCGAAACTCGCAGTGGTGCGCTGATTGTATCGCATGGCGTAACGCACACCTCACCTAAGTTAACATAACCTTCCCCGCAGAAGTTTACGAAAACAGCCATCTGCAGGGGTGGTAATGCCTATTGAGGTCGGACGACCGGGACGTGCTGGAGGAATCAGGATGCATACAGCCGAGGCACTCAAGCGGGCCGCAGGAATCGCCGCCTGCGAAGTTGTTTCCAGTGGTATGAAAGTCGGCCTTGGCACCGGCTCTACTGTGGCCTTCACGGTGATTGAACTCGGCCGTAGAATCGCCGAAGAGGGACTGGAAATAATCGGCGTACCCACCAGTATCGCGACCGAGAAACTGGCGCAAGAAGTCGGTATACCGCTGGCTGAATTGGGAGAATTGGCGGGACTTGATGTTGTCATCGATGGTGCCGACGAGTTCGATACCGACTTCCAACTCATCAAAGGTGGTGGTGGGGCATTGTTGCGAGAGAAGATTGTCGCCCAATCTGCCGCCGCCATGGTCGTCGTCGCTGACGAGAGTAAAGAAGTCGAAAAACTCGGTGCATTCCCCCTGCCTATAGAAATCA
>DARQ01000045.1:45176-48647 GCA_002503395.1 Euryarchaeota archaeon UBA60
GCAGACCCGAACTCAGCGATGCAGTTCTGGATGGGATAGATTTTCCCGCTGCGGCAGGTGGGGGGGTTTTCGTCACCGATAATGGCAATGTGATTCTAGATTGTCACACCGGAGCAACTATTTCCGACCCGGTCACCTTGGAGCGAGCCCTGCTGAATTGTGCTGGGGTGGCGCAGGTCGGACTTTTCAACAATATGTGCGATGCGATTTATCTCGCGGCTGAATCTGGGGTTCGCATACTCAAGAAACCCGATGGTAGACTGGCTTGACCGGCTTTCCTTTCCAGCCGGCAGAATCTTGATGCCCAAGCGACTACTATTGATACCGTCACGCTCATAGAGGGTTGGTGGGTCGCATGGCTGGGTCTGTAGCTTAGTCAGGTAGAGCACCTGGCTCTTAACCAGGTGGCCGCGGGTTCGAACCCCGTCAGACCCGCTCTGCATTTTGATGCTTTTAGCGAGATGAGAACTATTGGTGCGGCGGACCAGAGATGTCCGAAAGGAGTTGAAGAGCGAGTGTTTTGTGTTGTAGTCAGCCTATTGGGCGATTACTACCACACTGCCACTGCGGTTCTTGGCACACGAACTGGGTATTAGGAATAGGTCGATGAACGCCCAGAGTACTAGGCCTTGAAAGGTAATCAGGGCAATCAACCAAACCCCTATCCCCCGGCCCATGTAAAGATGGTGAACTCCCACTGGCCAAAGGAAAAACCACAGTAGGTATGCCACCAATACCGAAGGTTGGCTTCCCCCTGGGGCGACTATCGTCGTCGCCGGCTGAGCAACCATCATCTGCTGTGGTTGTACAAATGCCTGCTGTTGCGGCTGGGCGTATGCCTGCTGTTGCGGCTGGGCTACTGCTTGCTGTTGTGGCTGGGCTACTGCTTGCTGTTGTGGCTGGGTGGCGAACTGATCCTGCGGTGCTTGCATGGTACTCCTACACCGACTTCGTATTAGAGATATGCTAATGCTAATGATCCTTACTTGCGGCCGAATATCAGATAGCCCACAGTTAGTAAGACGAGTCCGCCGATTGCTCCGACACTAACCATCCCGCCGGGAACCGCGGTTGCCAAAGCGTCGAGCGGATTTTCGGTTTCTGCATCCTTGTCTTCGGGTGTAGTGGTAGTTCCTTCCCCGCCGGAGTTATCGCCACCTGAAGGGGTGCCATCACCTGTGCCGTCATCCACTGGGTCATCTCCAGTGGCGTTGTCAGTGCCGTTGTCTGTCGGGTCAGCAAAGGTGCAGGAGTCATCATCATCGGTGGCATCAGGGCTGAAGTTTTCAGCACTGTCATTGGTGCAACCGGCAATCTCATCGCCGTCGAGAATCCCGTCGCCATCCGTGTCGTAAGTGCAACTACCATCCATATCGGTAGCGCTTTCATCGAAGTTGGTAGCAACTGAATCTGTACAACCAGCGATCTCTTCGCCATTTGCAACCCCATCGCCATCATCATCATACAGGCAAGAGCCATCGTCGATATCTGCTTCAGCCATATAGTTCATGGCCGATGAATTGGTGCATCCTGTGGTTTCATTGCCATCATCATCATACAGGCAGGAGTCATCATCCACGGTCGCCTCTGGGTTGAAATTCGTAGCGTCCACGTCCATACATCCCGAAACTGGGGAATTCAAGGCTTCAAGCATTGCTTGAACGCTACCTTCCATCGGCCCCCAACTGCCGTTGGTAGCAACCCAGGCGAAGTTCATGACATCGGATACATTCACTGAAGAAACTCCGACCGGCGATTCAACGTATCCGCCACTCGCATTCATCAGATAAAGTGACCAATACCAGTAGGCCGGGTCATCGTCTGAGACATCCGAGGAAAGTCCTCCAATCGAGTTGATGAAGATTCCCAGTGAAGGGTCATCGGTGAATTCGTAGGTCATCGAGAGTGCATTGAAGCCAATCACCGAGGCCTGCCATGCATTTGAGGTATTATCTATATCGAACGAGGTGAGCAAGGGTACTCCTTCGGGCATCCATATCATCATAGTGACATTCGACGTACCATTATCACCAGTTTCATTTCCGGAGTTATTGCCTCCACTTCCAGCCCCGGGGTCAATTACATGTACCACTCCGGTCATGCTCGGATGGATATTACATGCGTAGGGATAATCACCTGGCATGTTAAAGGTAAATGTGAAAGTATCACCATTTACCAGATTCCCGGAATCATACGACTCTGGGCCACCGGTATCGGTTACAGTATGGGTGGTTGCGTCCTGATTCGTCCACTTGACCGAATCAGCAATGTTGATGGTGGTGTTGTTTGAGCTGAAGGCAAATCCGGCGATGGATACTTGGGTTGTAGAGGGTGCCCCACCACCACCGGCCAGAACTGCCGGTGTGATGCTTGCAAGTGTGAATACAAAGGCGATTATCAGGATGTTTTTGCGGTTTTCCATGCTTGCGCCACAATTACTAGGGTGAAGAAACCTTCGGAGCAACAATTGTGAATCCAGAAACACTCATCGGGCACTTCAAGACCGAGAAAGTAGCCCCCAATACAGGCCCAGTCCAACTGTGGCACTTGAGGAATCGACGATGCAAGCCCCAAAAAACAGTCCGACTAAATCCCCGGTTCTGACAATCAGTCACCGTACCCCTGACGGGAAATCTGCCTTCCCTGTGGAAATCCCTCAATTAGGGCTCGGGGTTTTCCTGATGAAGGAAGATGACGAGTGTGGCAATGCCTGCGCTTGGGCACTGGAAAATGGCTACAGGCATCTCGATACCGCAGCCGTATATGAGAACGAGCGAGCGGTTGGCGCTGCTGTGCGAGCAAGCGAACTCGGGCGTGAGGAGATATTCGTCACCACCAAGTTGCGGCGTGGGGATGCACTCGGATACGACGCTACCATCAACGCTTTTGTAGCCAGTATGAATAGACTCGACATCGACTTTGTCGACCTCTATCTCGTGCATGCTCCACCAGAAGACCGCGAACATCGCTCCGGGGTCTGGCGAGCGATGGAAGATCTGCTCGAGTCTGGGCAGACAATGGCCATCGGGGTATCCAATTACGGCACCCACCATCTGAGCGAACTGATGGAAAATGCCCGATACGGTCCGGCTGTCAACCAAATAGAGATTCATCCTTGGCTACAACGTGTAGAGTTGCGTGCCGCCACCGCGGCGGCTGGGGCGGTGCCGATGGCCTATTCGCCACTGGCCCGAGGTCACAAGGTGAATGACCCGGGGCTCGGAGAAATCGCCACTAGGCTTGGCTGTAGCCCGGCTCAGGTTGCCATCAAGTGGTGTCTTGACCAAGGTTGTATCACAATTCCTAAATCGAGTAATCAGGCTAGGATAATCGAGAATTTCGGCAGTATTGAAGTCGACCTGTCCGGCGAAGCAGAAGCGCTGGCGGAACTCGATGAGGATTATTTGTCAGGGTGGGACCCCACTACTCAGCCATAACCGAAGTTCATCGAACTTGTTCAAGCATCCATTG
>DARQ01000045.1:48818-49117 GCA_002503395.1 Euryarchaeota archaeon UBA60
GGGAATAACCTCTCGCCATCATCTTCCGGCTCTTCCTCATCATCAACATGCTCACGGAAGGCCACATCCTCCTTGAGCATTCTCTCTCGCTCAACGGTGGTGCTGGCCTCGGCGAAACCGAACCAGGTCTGGTCGTGAGCAACCTTGGCCCACTCGCGGTCATCCATTTCACGCAGGTCCTTGATGAGGGAGATGACCACATCTTTTGTCTCGGCCTTGATTTCCTTATTGATGAAACGAGAGGTGATTTCAGACTCGATACGGTCGAGTTCAGACAGCAATTCCTCTGCATCCTCATG
>DARQ01000045.1:49291-51672 GCA_002503395.1 Euryarchaeota archaeon UBA60
ACCGCGCCCAGACCTACTGAACGGGTAATCACCGTCGGTGTATCTGAGCCCATCAGTTCCTCAAACAGGCTGATGCTGACACCTTCATCCTCATCATCGTCGCCAGAATCGGTCTTATGGGAAATTACTGGCAGGGTGAGGGATGATCTGACGGCGTCTTCATACTGGACATTACCAGAGCCGTCAACCGGCAGTATCACTATCCACAATTCCACTTCTCTGGGTATGGGTGGAGTCGAGTATTCCGGATTGATGCGCAGATTGGTCAAGGCATCGGATTGCACCAGCGCGGTCGGGAATTTCAGATTCCATGCCGTCCAACTTGTGTTGAGACTGGCATCGGCGGGGCGGACATAGATGAGATAATGGTCGAGGTCGTAATCTGTGACCGCAGTCCAATATACCAGTATTCTCACCTCATCACCCTCGAAAACCACCTCTGAGAACATCGATTCGACCGCAGCGGTAGGTACCTCATCTCTCGGTATTCCGAGCACTGATTCTGATGTGGCGAAACTCGTTCGCTCGGTATGGTCCTCTGCCACCAAGAGAATCCAGGTCTGCTGATGTGGGTTCACGATAAGGTCATAGGAGTTCTGCCAGATTGGGATATCCTCGACTTTACTCCAATTCTCGATACCCACAGGTTCCTCTTCATCGTACGAAATATAGAGTGTGTAATGGCTGAGGTCCCAGCGCACCGCGCCATCCCAAGTCAGGTTCAGGGTGATGCCGGTATCACCATCTGGAGCGGTGACGACAAGATTGGTCGGGGCGGGGGGGTAATCGGTCGGCCACGGACAACCATTGTATTCGCCGATGTTTGATTCACCGTAAGTCTCGGGGCAATCATCGTAGGTATCTACCCATCCATCCCCATCAAGGTTGGACCACCAGGTCCAGATATCGGGTTCCGGATCATCATAATCAGGCCAGCCATCTCCATCTGCATCGGCACAACCGAGATAAGGAGGCATCGTACTATTTCCGTGCACGGTCGGGCAACGATCGGGAGTGGTAGCATTCTCGAGCCAGATGCCCTGTGCCAATGGGAAGAAGGTACTGTTCCAGGTATTGTTCCAGTCAGCCCGATGCCAGTTGTCACCATAGCCATCGCCATCGAAATCCGACCATTGGGTGCTGTCATTGGTGAACGCATCAATCTGGTCGGCCCAGCCATCACCGTCACTATCGGGGCATCCGAGCAGATTTCCCGCGGTCGAGTTTCCGGCCAGTCCGGTACAGTTGTCCTCCCACAGGTCGTCAAAGCCATCACCATCACCGTCAATCCAGCGTAGTGGGTCGTCGGGCAGGTCATCATTGGCATCACTCTGGCCATCGCCGTCGGCGTCTGGACAGCCAAAACGGTCACGTGTCGAATTGCCCCACTGCAGAGGACACATGTCGGGAGTGGTGGCATCCACCACGTACTCTCCGATGCCTACCTGGCCGGGACTGTTATTCCAGTTGTCGCCATAACCATCGCCATCACTATCAGCCCATTGGGTGGCATCGTCGGTGAAGTTATCGGCGCCGTTCACCCAAGTCCAGTTGCCATCGGGATTGCTGTAGCCGTCGTCATCTGAGTCGGGGCAGCCATAGCGGTCAATGGAGGAGTTTCCTGCCGTATCGAGGCAGGAGTCGGGTGTCGTGCCATTCGGATTATCGCCGTATGAATCACCATCCTGGTCAGCCCATTGAGTAGCATCACCGGGGAAGGCATCGGAACCGTTAGCGGTAGTCCACTCGGCATCGGGGTCGGAATAGCCATCACCATCAGCGTCGGGACAGCCGAGTCGGTCGATGGTCGAAGTACCGTAATCTAGCGGGCAGGCATCGTCGATGGCATCGTCATAGCCATCGCCGTCGGTATCGCCACCACGCAGAGGGTCGAGGGGGAAGGCGTCATCGACATCGCCAAGCCCATCACCATCGGTATCGACGCAACCGAGCCGCTGGTTGGTCGAATTACCCCATTCATCGGGGCACCAGTCGACGCTGGAGGCATTTTCCACCCATTGGCCGATTCCCATTGCATCCCTGGTCGAGTTCCATGAGCCGTTACCCCAGTTATCGCCATAGCCATCATCGTCAGTATCGTTCCATTGAGTGGGATTGGCGGTGAAATTGTCGGCGCCACTCGCCCAGGTCCAATTGGCATCGGGGTCGGACCAGCCATCCCAATCAGAATCCAGGCAGGCGTTACGGTCTTCTGTTGAATTTCCCCATATGAGCGGGCAGGCGTCGAGCCTGAGGCCATCCTGTGACTCACCATTGGATATCGTCGCCAAAAACGTCCAATTATCAGGATGGCCATCGTTATCTGTATCGATGGCCGCCGATTCATAGGTCGGGAACTTATCGACCAGAGTTGCATTGTC
>DARQ01000059.1:0-3418 GCA_002503395.1 Euryarchaeota archaeon UBA60
TATATTCTTCTTCACTGTGGGGTGTTCATGCCAAAGAGAATTACAGATAGGCCAATACAACCGAAACGGCGCCGTAGAGGTGGGTTCAATATTCTCACTTATGAAACGGCGTTCATAGTGCTATGGGTGCTAGCGGGATTGTTTGCTCTTGTGGCTTATTCAAAATACCCTGTAGATAGTGGTCATTTTAGTGCTGATCGAGCAGTTGACATTTCGAAAGCATTCACAGGTGGATTTCTTGTTATTACATTGATATTGATTCGATTTGACAAACTTTCCGTGATTCGCGAGAAGGAGAGTTTCGCTTTCTCAATGAAGGAATACGAGATGCTACGCTCAAAATGGCTTGATGCAGAAGCAAAAAGAATGGATTCCGAAATTCAAGAAATGTCCGCAGAAAGTGAGCCTAAGAGCAAGGTGGCAACTAATATTATTTCTTCGGGTGATATTATTGTGGCTACTCCGGAAGAGGTGGGTATGACCAGTGATTCTGCGGCAGAAGATTCAGAAGACGATTAACAGGACGGTCAGGGAAAGGCCACCCCTCCGGTTAGGAGATTTGTCGAAATCGATATGGGTTCCGAGTCGCAGTTGCGCTTCGCCACTGTGCCATTCTTTGCTTCGGTTTTTGCCGGAATCGCGGTAAGTATCGCCTTCCCTATTGCACTATTGTTCACCGCACCGACATTTGTCGTTATCCTTGCGGCAGTGTTTTCCGATAAGTTTCGAATAGTCGACGATGATAATCTCGACCGTGCTATTGCCGAGGAAGAATAGTCATCAGCGGTTGATGGCATCTGGGTCTTTACCCAAGTCCTTGGTGATATTCTTCTGATGGCTCTCAAGTGTACCCCCACCAATCTCAAGCAGCTTGGAATCTCGCCAAAGACGCTCAACGACATATTCGGCAACGTATCCATATCCACCCATCACCTGCATTGCCGCGTCGGCAATCTCCTTGGCGGCGGTGGTGGAGAACAGTTTGATACCATCGGAATCGAGGCGATGTCCTGCCTGTCCGAGTTTCATCTGCGCGGCGGTATCGTAGATATATGCGCGCATGGCGCGATACTTTGCCCATGATTCGCCGATGTAGCGCTGAATCTGTCCGAAGTCCCGTATCTCCTTGCCAAAGGCTGAACGCTCGGTGGCATAGCGATTCATCTCCGTAAGACTACGGCGGGATATTCCAAGCGCCATCGCAGCCAATGTCAATCGTTCAATCTCAAGATTCTGCATCATGTGCAGAAGTGATTGACCCTCGATACCGATCAGATTTTCGGCCGGAACGATACAATCATCGAATACCAACTCTGCGGTGTTTGAAGCCCTCATCCCGGTCTTGTCGTAGATCTTCTGGCCGACCGAATATCCCGGCATTCCGGCTTCGACAAGAAATGTGCTCATCCTGACCCGGCCATTTTCCTCGCCGGTCTTGGCATAGACCCAAACGACATCGGCAGGAGTTCCTTCGTCATCGATTGCACCGTTGGTTATCCACATCTTACGGCCGTTGATAACCCATGAGCCATCCTCGCGCTGATGTGCAGTGGTCGATAGCCCCAGAACATCGGTACCGACATCGGGCTCCGACATGGCCATCGCCCCAATCCATTCACCGGTACACACTTTAGGCAGGATTCGCGCCTTCTGTTCCTCATTACCATTGTAGGCGAGATTGTTGACAAATAACATGCTGTGGGCGAGATAAGCGAGAGCGAAACCGGGGTCACTGGTGGAGAGTTCCTCATGGACGATTACCGCCGCCGTAGCATCCATTCCTGCGCCTCCGTATTCCGGAGGTACGGTAAGACCCAAAAGACCGAGTTCGCCCATCTGGTCGAAGAGCGCGCGGTTGAATTTCTCGTCGCGGTCGTGCTCCAATGCCTGAGGTTCGACTTCGTTGATGACGAAATCCCGCAACATCTCGCGCAGCATCGAGTGCTCATCACTGGGATTGGCGATGTCGTCTACCATCAAATCAGCATCCTCACGGAACTGTGCGACCTGCGGTCACGCTTTGACTCTTCGCTCACAGAGTTTGCTCACTGGCGTAATACTGATTTCCTGCGAACCGCTCGCCGGCGCATATTCTTGGCACGGTTTGCCGGTACGGCGACATATTCTGTATGACCATGGTGTTGAGCTGGTAAATCTTGCACAACTCGGCGCTTCACAACTCTTCTCTTCATGATCGGTTTTGCCTCTTTCGGCAATGCGTCGACTCGCTCCAGCACGTGTTTCGCCCAGCCCTCTCCGGTGACCGGATCCTGTGGCATTGCATTTGATTCAGTCTCCACCTTGGCCAATAGCGCAATCGAGGCATCGATGTGTCCCTGCTCTGTTATTGAGCGCTCTTCGACCGTCGCCTTGTGCCTTATCGTTTGAACCTGTTCTTCCAGTACCTCTTCCATTATAGCGAAGAGAAAATTCTTCGTTACTTCATCCTGCTTTCGCTGAACCATTGCATCCCATCCGAACCTCAGGGCTTATGTCGGTGATATAACCATTCCTCGCACCATTGACGGTAATGTGCTCTTTAGCCGACCTTGTAATCTCGGCCGCGTGGGGTGAAAATATTTCACTCACCAGGTGGATTCAGTGTGACCTCGGAAGGAGTCATAGCCCCTATTACCGCAGTATTCGGCTTTGAGCCACGCTTCCGGGTCGCCGAGCGCCACATCTCCCGCACCAGCAATTTAGCAAATCTGAAAACAGCGGCAATGGCTTTCAGTGGATGGCGCAGTATCCACACCGGGTTGCGCATTCCCTTCAACGGCCAAAGTAATTGTTCGGCCATCCCTGAAGGAATGTATTCTTCGACCCCATAGACTTGAGGGCGTCGATCCTTGGGCATGTAATAAGTTCCGAATATCAAATCCCAAATAGGTAGGAAGGTCGAGTAATTGCTCCATATCGCATCTACCTCACTGGTGTGGTGCCAGTGGTGGAATTCCGGCGTGATGATTAACTTGTGGAGTGGACGTAAGCGCCACCTTACATTGGCGTGCAGGAATAGTCCGAGCAAAATTTGAGCCACTACGAGAGTACCTGTCAACTCGGGTGAGAAACCTGCGACCAGAAGAAAGACGAAGGCCGGGGCGATCAAGGTGCCATCGAAGGGGTGACCACGGAAACCGCTGGCCCAATCCAGAGTCTTGGTCGAATGGTGGATGGCGTGAAATTTCCACAGGAATGGAATCTCATGGTAGAATCGGTGCGTCCAATAGACAGTCATATCGAATAACAGAACCCCTATTATCGGCATGTACTCGGCAGGAATCTGCGCCACGTAAGGGCGTACCAGCAAACCCGGTATCCACGCCAGACTCATTATTCCAACAATTATCGCCGCGGCTCCAGCGGCGATACCTATCACCGGTGATGCCAGAGCATAACTGATATCGGTCTCGAGTTC
>DARQ01000059.1:3574-4147 GCA_002503395.1 Euryarchaeota archaeon UBA60
ATGAATAAGAATATCAGAACGAAAAGACCCTCAGTCGAATAATACACCCCGGCAACGACCAGAGAAATAGCCACCAGACGGGCGAAGTAGCGGCGCTTCCAGGAAATCACCGGGATGTCCTCAAGTGAGGTATTACCATCGGTCACTGCCTCGACATTGTCTAATAATTTCACTGGCATGGAAACAGTATCTGTGCCCTCATCCGAATCCAAAGGGATCTTCCCCTCTTCGCCAAAAGTCGCTTCAGGAACTACGGTCACGGGTGGGAAAATCTCCCACTTCTATATGAAAATAAGCAATCCCTGTACCTCAGATCCATCAATATCCACATCATCATGAGAACCCGACTTCATGCATCATGGTTTCGAGTGGCGGGCCGGGATTCTCACACGATGATGCCGGTATAGTTCTAAATTAACTAGTATAATCAATTACTTTATCGAACTAAACCGTACCCTCTGTAAGATGCCGACTCAAACATTATTCAGTAGTAATGATTGGAGACAATATGGCAGCACGAACAACCTCAAAGCGAAGAACAAAAGCATCGCGAACAGCATCTGTCAAGAAAGC
>DARQ01000063.1:0-328 GCA_002503395.1 Euryarchaeota archaeon UBA60
GATCACTCCGATTGTTGCTTTGTAATTGTCATCATCAGGGTGCATCGCGTTCACGAAGAAATTACCATTCGCGTCAATGTGCATACCAGTGACTTCAGCATTGGATGGAAACATCATGATACGAGTCATCGATTCGGGTGCTGTCCCTTCGCTGCTTTCGGCGTTTGCAAAAGGAGCAATAAGGATGGCAAGCAGCAAGGCGATTGAAAGAATGCTCAGGACGGACTTGTTTCGCATGGATTGCACAGTATTAGGGAGATGAAAAACGTTACCCGACAAACGGGTATTGCATGGGTACCCTCGTGTTTTCAGGGGATTTGAACGGGTT
>DARQ01000063.1:405-2092 GCA_002503395.1 Euryarchaeota archaeon UBA60
AACCCGGGATTTTAACACGTTTTTCCCGAGGATATAGGGCGGTGACTATTCGGCCAAGTCAATTATCACCGGAGCGTGGTCGCTGACCACCAAGCCTCCTTCTCGCATTATCTCAGCACTTGCCAGCATTGGCAGCGCCGCGGCATTGGCCAGGACATAGTCGATGCGCCAGCCGCGGTCCTTGGCGCGGGCTTGGCCGCGATTAGACCACCAGGAATAGGGTCCCTTTTGCTCACCGACCTTAATCCTGAACAGGTCGTGCCATCCGCTGGCCAATAATCTGCTGAACCATTCTCTCTCTTGCGGGAGAAAACCCGAGGTGAAACGGTTTCCGGAAGGGTTCCAGATATCGTTCTCGGTATGGGCGATATTCAGGTCGCCGCACAATAGCACCGGCTCATCGTGGTCGGTGAAACGCTGTGCCCAGTTCAGCAAATCCTCTATCCAGCCCTCCTTGTACAACTGCCGCTCCTCCTTGTTTGAGCCGCTGGGGAGATAGATGTTGATACAATGCAGAGAAGTGTTGGCGAACGGATGTTTGGTGTGGATGATTCGCCCTTCCGAATCGTCTCGGTCTAATGACGATTCCATCCCTCGGCCGATTTCGACGAATTCTCGGTTCGCCCAAGTCGCTGTCCCCGAGTAGCCCTTTTTCTCAGCCGGATTCCAAACTGTTTCGTCCATTCCCGGCTTCCAACCCTTGGGGAGTTGCTCCTCAAACGCCCGCACCTCCTGCAGCAGGAGGATGTCGGGGGCGATTCGCTCGACGAATTCATCCAGACCTTTGCGAATCGCCGCCCGGATGCCGTTGACGTTCCATGTAACGATGCGCATGCTCATCCGGCTACGGCGACCGCCCTTGAATCATCGCCCCGGCCCGCAGGCCGGTATCGACCGCAGCATCGGCGAGCCAATGTTCTGATTCAAGCCAATCCCCGGCCAGCAGAATGCCGCGTTCAGCAAAGTGGTCGACCTGCGGTCGGTTCTGACTTGGGAGTGCTCCAGCGATGGAAATAGAGTTGGTTTGGCGGCGGAGTTCAATCTGCTGGCGCCAGCCGCTGGCAGTCTGGTCGAGGGTAGTCTCTATTCTGGCAATTCTTGCGGCACCAGCAATGGCGGCACCGTCGCCTGCGACCTCATCGGTCGCCATCGCCGAGATGACTGAGCGGAAGGAGTTTGCATCGTCGCGATAATGATTGAGAAGAATGACGTCGTTGTTCTGGTCATACATCATCCCCTCACACAGGAAGCGCCCCTTGAGCACCAGATCGAGCAGGCTCGCCTCAAGTGGAGTGTTCTCATCCCCCAGTGAATCGATTGCGGATGCCTGAAGTATCTTGTCAGCGGCTTTTCGCGGTAGTGCCAGAATCACGATTTCGGCAGGAATTCGCCGCCCGCCTTCGACTTGTACCTTCTTCACCTTCCCATTCACATCGCACTTCAGCGCCGAGATCTTCGCCCCTGACCTCACCTCGACGCCCAACTTATCGAGAGCTGAAAGAAGCCTGCCGACCATATCCGCCCAGCCATGGTCAGCCCTCAGGAAGCCGCGTTTCCACAGCCCGTGAAGGGCCCGATTTGCGTGAAATTTCGTGGTGCAGCCGCAGGCCGGAGACAGCCAGGTGCTCATCTTCGCCCACACCGCCAATTCATCTTGCAATTCTTCCGACTGGTCGGCAATCCAATC
>DARQ01000063.1:2135-4510 GCA_002503395.1 Euryarchaeota archaeon UBA60
CGCAGGAGTTCGAGTTTCTGCGCCGGCGGCATCTCGGTTTGACGAATCGCCTTCGATGATAGGGCAAGAGGTATCCAGCGTCCGCCACTGCGGCGGTGAAATTGGTCGCTGCGCAGCCTCCTGCCGCGCACCGCAACCTTGCTCGCCTTGGTGAGTAACACATGTAGAGGACCACGATAATTGAGAAGGTGAGGGCCTGCGTCGAGTGGTGTTTCCTTTTCCACGGTACTGGTGCCACGCCCGCCGATTGTGCCACTCGCCTCCAAGACTGTGACGAAATGCCCTCGCCGCGCCGCCTCAAAGGCCGCGGCAAGTCCCGCCAAGCCTCCCCCGACTACTACAACCTCGGCCACAACCGCTCCAGTCTTGATGATTTGAAGAAAGCGTAGGGTTGGGCAAGGCGACAATCCTTAGATGCGAGCGGCTTGGGATTATTGTGACGAGTGGAGATGCCGGGCGTTTGCCGCACGACCGCGGCTTCATGCTATGGCGAGCGGAAGAAGGAACACGTTGGCTTGAAGAGAGCATCGAGCGCTGGGCCTTTGCAATGCTTTCCGATGATGAGGTAAGCGGTCAACTCGCGGCTGATGATGAGATGGCGAATTTCACCATCATCTCTCGTCAGGAGGGAATTCTCGCCGGCGCCTGGGCGGCTGACTACATCATCGCCACCCGAACAACCGATGTTGATTCCCTATGGTATCTCGGCGATGGTGATGCTATCGGCCAAGGTGATGTGGTGGCTGTGCTCAGTGGTGGGCGCAATGCAATCCTAATGCTGGAAAGAAGTATTTTGAATATCATCGGTCAACTCTCTGGAATCGCCACCAACTCGGCCAAGTGGTCCAGTGCCAGCCCGATTCCAGTAGCCTGTACCCGCAAGACCGTGTGGGGACTGCTCGACAAGTGGGCGGTTCATCTCGGCGGTGGACTCACCCATCGACTTAGCAAGGGGGATGCATGTATGCTGAAGGAGAATGATCTGGTCGCGCCGGCCGGTGATTCCCGGGGAAGCGAAAACGAGGTCGGAGAAAAAGGGGTTATTCATCAACGAATCATCAACTTGGATGAGGCCGATGTCGGAGCATTCCTCACCATCGAAGTACGCTCGGTCGAAGAATCGGTGAGCGCCGCAGCGGCGTGGCAGGAAATGGTAATCCACAAACCCTGTGTCATCATGTTAGACAACATGGGACCGGATGGCGCGAGGGAGGCAGATGTCGCCCTACGGGAGGCAGGGCTACGGAATGGAGTTCTACTGGAGGCCAGCGGCGGGATAAAATTCGCCGCGCTCAAGGAATGGGAGAATTGTGGTATCGATGTTATTTCAGCCAGTGCGATTAATCGCGGAACGCAACCACATGATTTTTCATTGCTGATAGAGGGAGCATGAGGTGATATGGTGGGCCATGAAGCTGACTCGAGTCACCCTCGCTACGCTTCACTGCTCAGGCGAGCAATGCTGGAAGATGCCTCGGCAAAGGGAATGCTCGCCGCATCTGCGTTGATTGCCCACGGTCGTGGTGAGGCATTCGACTACCTGCTAGGCGAAGTCACCACCGCTACCGCACTGGAGGCGACCACAGAGGCTGCCGCCAGATTGAGTGAGGCTGTGCGACCGGTTATCAGTATCAATGGTAACGTCGCGGCGCTGGCTGCTGATGACTTGATTCGCTGTTCTGCTCTTCTTGATTGTCCACTTGAAATCAACATCTTCTATCGTACCCCTGAAAGAATAACCGCACTTTTGGAACATATGTCTGAACGTAAAGCCGCAGTTGCCGACAGTCCTGCACCTATCGGGTGGGAGGGTGATGGTGAGCAATCTTGGGCCGAAGCCGTGAACGATGTTAGTATTCTGGGAGATGAACCCAACGCGACCATCCCCGGCTTGGAAGGGCCTCGAGCGAAATGCCACCGCGAGGGCATTTTGGATTCGGATGTCATTCTAGTTCCACTTGAAGACGGAGATAGGTGCGAGGCCTTGGTCGCAATGGGTAAAGATGTCCTGGTGGTCGACCTCAATCCCCTCTCGCGCAGTGCAAAGATGGGAAATGTGACAATCGTAGATGAATTAACCAGATTCTGTGCCAACCTGCTCGCCACCCTGATAACCGGTGCACCATCTGTGAACCAAGAATGGGATAATCTAGCCAACCTGAAATCATCTCTTGATGAGATATACAAGAATATCAGCCGCACAGACTCTAGTCCTGGGTCTTGAGTGATTTTGCCGCCACCATCAACATGATGGCGGCAAAGACGATATTGTAGACGAAAGCGCCGGCTACGACGGTCTGTTCAAAGCCCCATCCACGAATCATGATGCTGCGGAAGGCCTCGGCGGTCCAGGTGGTCGGCAAGCTCCACGATAT
>DARQ01000122.1:0-217 GCA_002503395.1 Euryarchaeota archaeon UBA60
CCTCATCTGTCCCGGTCATGACCCTCCGGGTTTATCCGAGTCCACCCTTGGTGAAAACCGTACTTCCAATCCGGTTCTACAGTGTTCCACCCGAGCCGATTATGAGCTATGGCAGCACAATGAATGGGAGAAACTGGGCGAGGTTTCGCGCTTGAAATATTCATTGTCGGCAAACCTGACCTGTCAACTTCCTGACCCTGGTTATTATCGCTAGTAG
>DARQ01000122.1:417-1258 GCA_002503395.1 Euryarchaeota archaeon UBA60
CTCAACCCCTTTGGCGCCGAGAATAATCGGCACCCCGATGAAGACTTCCTCAAGGCCATATTGGCCTTCGAGAAGAGTCGAGGCTGGAATCAGACGCTTACGGTCGTTGATGACCGCTTCGGCCATTATCGCCGCGGCCGAGCCAGGAGCATAAAATGCCGAACCGTGCTCAAGCAGTTTGACGATTTCCCCCCCACCACCGGCGGTTCGTGCGGAAATTTCCTCAATGGTATCCGCATCGAGTAACTGGGTGATGGGAATTCCTCCGCAAGTGGTGTATCGAGGGAGTGGCACCATGGTGTCGCCATGCCCGCCGAGTACCATGGCGGATACATCTTCTTCATTACAGCCGACAGCCTTGGCGACAAAGTGAGTCATTCGGGCGCTATCGAGAATCCCGGCTTGGCCGACAACCCTCTCCTTGGGAAATCCTGTGACCTTCCACATGTGATAGGTCATCAGGTCTAGGGGGTTGGTCACCATGACGATGACCGAGTCTGGAGCGTGCTCGCGAATCCCCTCTCCTACCTGACTGATGATGTCGGCATTCTTACCAATCAGGTCTTCACGACTCATACCGGGTTGGCGAGGAAATCCACTTGTCACTACCACGACATCGGCCCCGGCGATGTCGGCATAGTCTGAGGTTCCGGTGATATTGCCATCGAAGTTCAAAATTTGCGCATTTTGGCTCATGTCGAGGGCTTTACCTTTGGCAAATCCCTCATAGATATCGAGCATGACGATGTCGCCCAATTTCTTCTGTGCCATCACGAATGCGCATGTGGCGCCCACGTTCCCAGCACCGATGACGGCGATTTTCTTTCTTCCATTTGCCATG
>DARQ01000122.1:1370-2937 GCA_002503395.1 Euryarchaeota archaeon UBA60
AGCGATGAGCGGAGAGTAATCACCGTTTCTCATGAAACGGTTGATAACTGGGGAGGGTGAGGTTCAATAACTGTTTTTAGGTCGCCCATTTTGTTGAAGTCTGAGTACAGTCGTGAGGGCCATTCATCTACCGTGGAGAAATATCTATGCGATTAGGAGTGCCGAAGGAACCGAGTGGCGAAACAAGGGTTGCCATCGTGCCGAATTCAATTCCCAAACTGATGAAAAAGGGTTTTGAGATAGTGGTCGAAAGCGGCGCCGGTAGCGCCGCCAATTACACCGATTCCGAATATGAGGAAAAGGGTGCGACCATCGCCGATGTTGCTACAACCTTGGCCTGTGAAATCATAATCAGTATTCGAGTTCCCGATTTCTCGGCGATGGTACCGAAACAGATTCTCGCCTGCGTCAGCGACCCCTTCCGTAATCCCACAACCGTCAAGGAAATATGTGACGCTGGTATCACCTTGATGTCGATGGATATGATTCCCCGCCGCTTATCGCGGGCTCAGGCGATGGACGTCAATTCCAGCCAAGACAACCTCGCCGGATACAAGGCGGTGTTACTCGGTGCCGCCCATGTCAGCCGTGGCATTCCGATGATGACCACAGCCGCCGGTACCATCCGCCCGGCAAAGTTCGTGATAATGGGCAGTGGCGTCGCCGGACTACAGGCGATAGCCACCGCCAAGCGTCTAGGCGCCATCGTCTATGCCTCGGATGTGCGCAGGAGTGCGGCCGAGCAGATTGAATCGGTCGGTGGCCGATTCATTGAGGTTGCGGGCATGGATGATTTTGAGGATGAGTCTGGATATGCGAAGCCTTTGACGCCGGAGTTCATCCAGAAGGTCAACGACACGGTTTGCGAGGTCGCCAAAGATGCTGACGTCATCATCACCACCGCACGCATTTTCGGTCGTCCTGCACCCATCACAGTCCCCGCCAGTGCGATTAAGTCGTTCAAACGCGGTGCTGTCGTCGTCGATATGAATGCCGATGTCGGCGGCAATTGTGAACTCACCAAGCCCGGTCAAGTGATCGTGGAACATGGCGTGACCATCGTCGGAATTGAATCCTTGCCAACAACTTTAGCCAATACGGCATCGATGCTGTTCAGCAATAACATGACCAATTTCGTTTCCAGTCTGGTCGATGAGGAGGGGGGTTTCACCTTGTCCGAGGATGACGATGTCCTGGTCGGTGCTCCCGAGGGTAGCGACTTCCATGTCGGTGGTATGGGTGGGGTACTCATCTGTAGGGATGGGAAGATGCATCCGAAACAATCTCGTCTGATAGGGGTGGTCGAATGATAGTGGAAATCGGGGCACTGATTGCCAGCATCACGCTATTTGCCTTGGCAATTTTCCTTGGCTTTGAATTGATTACAAAAGTTCCAGCTACATTGCACACACCGCTGATGAGCGGAGCGAATGCGGTTTCGGGCATCAGTGTGGTCGGTGCGCTATTCCTTTCCAATGTCGCCTTCAAGGGCGGTGATACCGCCCTCGCCACCTGGTTGGCTTTCGCCGCCTTGGTACTGGCGATGATAAATGTCGTCGGTGGATTT
>DARQ01000122.1:2973-7933 GCA_002503395.1 Euryarchaeota archaeon UBA60
GAGCCAAGTGATCGACCCCGGATTCCTTGATTTGGGCTACCTCCTCTCAGCGGGTCTTTTCATCTTCGGCCTGAAGATGCTCGGCCATCCACGCACCGCCCCACGCGGCAACCAATACGGGATGATGGGAATGGCTACAGCCATCATTACCACGGTGGTGAAACTCGAGGTCGAGACCGGTCTTTTGGGCTGGAAATACATTCTCGGGGGGGTTCTCCTCGGATCTCTCATCGGCTATGTGATGGCGGCTCGTGTCGAGATGACGGGAATGCCTGAACTGGTCGCTCTGTTCAACGGCTTCGGCGGTGCGGCCAGCGCCCTGGTTGCTTTATCTGAGGCGCTCGAGCGAATCGGCATCGGTATTAGCGACCCAGCCAATGGTATCCCTGCCGACCCACTTACTCTATGGGTGATTTGGATTGCAATCGGAATGTCGGCTCTGGTCGGCTGGATGACCCTGACAGGTAGTATCCTCGCGATGCTTAAACTGAAGGGCGGCATCAGTATCTTTGGCAAGTGGATAAAAACCCCTACTTGGGGTCCACCGTGGTTGAATCCAATCAAGGTCGCTTGTGGCCTCTCGGTATTCGTTCTGATTTACCTGTCGGCGGTGAATCCGGAGAACACCGATTATGTTTGGTATATCGTCGGTCTGTCGAGTCTGCTCGGAATAATGCTGGTATTACCAATCGGCGGCGCCGATATGCCGGTTGTGGTAAGTCTGCTCAACTCGCTTTCTGGAATCGCCGCTGCTTTCACTGGCTTCATCATCGGCAATAGTGTTCTCATCATCGCCGGTTCATTGGTCGGCGCCAGCGGCCTGATTCTGACATTTATCATGTGCAAGGCGATGAACCGCCGTCTGATCGACGTTTTGTTCAAGACCTTTGGCGGTGGTGGCGAAAAGCAGTCGCTGACCCGCACCAAGGTAGGTAGCGACCCCGATGAGGTGGCGATGCTTGCCGATGGCGCACAATCGGTGATAATCGTGCCCGGATATGGCATGGCAGTCAGCCAGAGCCAACATCAGGTCAAGGAATTCGGCGACCTGATGGAAGAGATGTTCGATACCGACGTCAAGTATGCGATTCATCCGGTCGCCGGTAGAATGCCCGGCCACATGAATGTATTATTGGCCGAAGCCAATGTTCCCTATGACAAATTGATTGAGATGGATGAGATTAATCCTGAATTCCCCGACTGTGACCTATGTCTGATAATCGGCGCCAACGATACCATCAACCCGGTCGCTCGCAGTGGCGAAGGTCCGTTGGCGGGAATGCCGATAATGGACTGCGACAAAGCCCGGGTGGTGGTGATAATCAAGCGCAGTCTTTCGGTCGGCTATGCCGGTGTCGACAATGATTTGTTCTATGAGGATAAGACGATGATGCTTTTCGGTGATGGTAAAGATATGATGACTAAACTCAATGCCGCAATGAAGGAGTTATGAACAACGGAATAAGCAACGGTTAAGGACATCACTGAAGTCGAAGGGATAGGGTGGCTGGAGATGAATAAGTGGCATCGATTCATCTTGATGACCCTTCTTGCGCTCGCTCTGGTAGCACCGACACTCGGATTGAGTAGTGGCCCACCATGGGACACCAGCGATACCCCGCCGAATCAGGTCATCACCAGTGGTTGTACCTGTCACGGCGGTGGCGTTGCCTCGAAAGCGGTGATAGTCTCAATCAGCGGTGTGCCACAATCATATACGGTCGGTGAAACCTACAATTTCACCATTAGTCTTACCACCTCCGACGATGCGGTCGAGGGCGGTTTCCTGCTGTGGTCATATGGGGTCGGGACCTTCAATTCTGATGCTGATGGAATTCGCGCCAACGCCAATGAATCCACCGCAATTTCCCAGAGTAAGGTCGGTAATGACTGGCTCGTCCAATGGACTGCTCCGGGACAAGACGTTGGCGAGGTTTCTTTCCAATTGGTCGGCAATGCGGTGGATGGAAGTGGGTTACCCGACGAGGGTGATGCGTGGAACATAGTATCCTTCTTCATTGCTGCACCAGGGACCGCAACTGTTTCAGAAGGAGATGAACTCTTCCTGCGCACCATTTCAGTAGGTGATTACGAGTCTCTATTCGTCGCCGAAGTAACCGCCGAAGAGATTGAAGCCGAACACCAGGAGGAACTCTCGGCCAAGTATTTCGATCAGGGCAATCTCTACTATTGGAGTACCTTTGCAATCCTGCTTATCGGGGCGGTCTTCCAGCGTGAGTTCTACGAGAAGAAGTATGGTGGCGGCCCTCCTCACCTCGACAGATCTTTGGCTCTTCCACAGGGAATCGGCCGTGGCGTTGCTGCTTTGGT
The DNA here is from genome assembly GCA_002503395.1 of Euryarchaeota archaeon UBA60. Taxonomy (GTDB): domain Archaea; phylum Thermoplasmatota; class Poseidoniia; order Poseidoniales; family Poseidoniaceae; genus UBA60. The sequence goes on from DARQ01000122.1 coordinate 5,305, forward strand.
GATGCTCTACCTGACTATCTACATGTATCAACACGGATGGGGAAATGGCTGGGTCGGCGTGGTTGCGATGCTGTTCCTGTGGGCTGCTTATGGGGTCTATCGTACTATTCTGCAGGGCAAGACTCCACCGGAAGTCCTCGACCTGCTGTGAGGTTGAGGTTGCGAATCTCTCTTCACCACCCGCTGATTGGATGGTCTGTTGGCAATGACTTCGAGCCTGCTTCTGGCCCGCGACCACGACACTTCGTTGCAGGCGCATTTGGATGAGTTTGCCGCCCGTGGCGGCCTGGTCCTGTTCACTTTGGTCATCAGCGCGGTATTCTGGTGGTGGAACGCGGATACCATCATCACTTGGTATCTCGCCAAATTGGCACCCTGTCAGGTCCAGTCCTGCTTGCGTGTGTTCGACCCGACACAGTGGATTGCTACCCGGTGGATGCTGATAATGCTCCTTTCGTTGCTGGTGACGATGCCGATTTTATCGTGGCAGATGGTCACTTTCTCATCCCCGGGTCTACTGCCAAAAGAGCGTTTATGGATGCGCCGAATCCTCCTCTATCTGCCGATTATTGCCGGCTCAGTCATCGTACTGACCTTGCTCTACGGCTTGCCGGCACTATTTGCATGGGGTCACGAAATGAATACCTCACAGGGGCTGGCGACAAGATATGACGCCTCTGAATTATTGCTCATCGCATTTACTATTGCATGGGTTGAAGGTCTGCTGGTTTTGGCCATATGTGCGGTTCTTGCCGGTGGAATCACTGGACTTATCACCACCTATTCCGTCGGTTGGTGGCGAGTCAGGGTGCATGGTTTCACCCTCGGACTGATGTGGCTGATGCTGCCGGAATCACTGGCTGGTGTGCGCATCACGATACTGATTATTTCGGCTATTTTAATCGAGGCATCGTTCGCACCTTTCGCCCATCGCCACGGCCTGCGTATGAGTCTGCAATCGGGTCGAGGTATTCTTGACTCAGAAGGTGGATTGAGGCGGATTTGTATCGTCGACTGCCGCTGTGCGGGTGCTTGCCCATCGATGGCAGATGTGCAACTACCAGGTGGAATCGGCGCACATTCTGCCGGTGCTCTGTGTCTCTCGCATGAAGAGCGAGACGATCTGCTCGAGCGGGTGCGAGATGAACGCTTTAGTGACGTTCTGATTTCCGGTTGTGACGGCAGTCCTCTTCCGTTTCAACTACGCGATAGTTTCGCCATCCTCGGCACCCGGCTCAATGGGTTGAATCTCCTCACAGGCAGTGCTGCAAGAAGCCAATCTTCGCCTCTCGAATCTTTGGATTTGCAGTTGGCTCTGGCTTCGACGGTCGACCCATGGCCTGAATCATCAATCAGGGCTCGGCAATTAGCACTGCTATCCACTCATAGCCGGCCAAGCCGCATACTACACTGTGAAACCACAGGAAAACTGCCTTGGGGATATCAATTGCGACCAGATGAGGTTTTCCTGCCAGCACCAGGGAAGGTAGGCAGTGAGATAATGAGCTATGCTGCTGAAAGTGGCATCACCGTGTCAAACTTTGACCCAGCCGGTGCAGATTGAGCAATCATTGAAGGTGGAAGCCGAATCAAGGCATTCCATGCGTGCCCGACTGGCGATACCGATTGCCCTGCTTTTCCTCAGTGCAGGATTGTGGGGCTGGGTCAATCCCGAGGTGGTGAGTGAATGGTTTGACGACGTGATTTCTCAACCCGATTCCCAGTCGATGGAGGTAATCGGCCTGCAGAGTAAGGAGGAATGGTTGGTGGTGATTGTCGATTTCGCTGAGAATCCATCAGCCCCGGGTTTGGATGTGAATCAGGCGACCAGCATGCTCACTGGAAGCAATGGCTTGGCCGCTTACCTCGACCAATTATCGGCGGGCAAGGTCGAGTTGAACCTGACGATCCATCCGACCGTCATCAGAGCTGAACATTCGGTCGACTATTATGGCAAGGATAGCACCGATTCACGTGATTCGGGAATGGATGGTAGTGACGGCCCGGCGGCTTTGGCCGAGCAGGTTGTCAACGATCTGAGAGATGAATTAGATTGGCTGAAATGGGATTTGGACAAAGACGGAGTGGTCGACAGATTCATCATCTTACACACAAGTAAACCACAGGAGGATAGTGGTGCTGCCAGCAAGATATGGTCTCATTTCGGCCCACTGACAAATCCAGTCACCGTGGCTGGTGGTCTCACCGTCGAGCATTACACCATGGCGAGTTTCCGCTCCTCAAACTATCGCGGCACCATTATCCATGAATCTTTACATCAACACGGGGCCATAGACCTCTACTCAGTGCATGATGTCGTACGTAAGGACCCGTGGAATGGAGTCGGAGATTGGGATGTCATGGCCAGTGGTAACTGGAACGGTAATGGTGCTGTTCCGGCCCTGCCAATGGCGGCCACCATCGCTCAGTTGGGGGTTGAAAGACACCAAACCCTTCCTCCGACATGGCCGGAAGCAGTATCTTGTGCCGCTCGCTCATTCCACATCGAGCCACAGACCTCGGACGGCCAGCCGTTGAAAATCGAATTATCAAGCGGGGAATACCTGTGGGCTGAATATCGCCAAGATTCCGGTTTTGATGCGCAACTTCCCGGCGAAGGATTACTGGT
>DARQ01000122.1:8118-8435 GCA_002503395.1 Euryarchaeota archaeon UBA60
GTGTTTGGCAATGAAGGGGTCGTTATACGCAACCGTTTCGGGTTCCTTGTCCCTTGGAAAGCCACGCTCGAGTACGATTTCTATGGGATTATTCTTAACTTGACCAGTTCCGAATGTTCGCCGACGTTCAAGGTCGAGTTCAGTGCTGATGAAATCGTGGTATTCTCCAACCAATCGATATTCTTCACTTGGATTGCTGGGCACGCTTGCGAACCTTCAGTTAATCTGACTTCATCGGATGGGAGAGAAATTTCTCCAGTACTATCTCCACCGGCCTTACAAACGGGTGAGGAATACGAGATGGAACTGCGCTGGTC
>DARQ01000122.1:8669-10393 GCA_002503395.1 Euryarchaeota archaeon UBA60
GACGATAATTGTCGAGGGTAATTCTTCGCTTGAATTGACGATTGAGCCCGGCGGGCTGCTGATTCCCGGGATGCTGGCCAAAGGGGAAGTCAACCTGAAGGATGGCAATGGTATCGAATACCAGATCAATATCACTCTGACAGCAGAATCCGACTCGCCCGCCGAAGGTTTCATGCAAACTCTGCGTGATCCCGGGACTATGTTCCTCATCGTTGGGATTCTATGCGCCTGCTGGGTTCTATTAGGAGTTAAGGGCAAAGTCCCACCGCAACCTGCACCGCTCCCAACAGAGATTGAATCATTTGACAATTTCACCGGCGGCGGCCCGCCAGAGAGTGAATTCAATCACCTACCTTCACCTGGTGATGATTACTGAATTATTCATCATTGTATCAAGTACCTCGTACTTCGTCGTCTTGAGTGAAGTAGCGCTCAATCTCGCCCAATCAGGATTCTCTCGATTGAAAGGTACTGCCATTCTTCGCCATGCAGGGCACAGAGCCACTTCTTGTGCACCCCGGCGGCGAGTCGTACCGCCAGACAGGCGCCATCCCAATTGCTCGGTGCCTCATCTTCTGGTGACAGTAGCCAAGGTGCATGTGCTTCATCCATCGGCTCGCAGTATAAGCGCCAGCGACATCCATACTTGAATCCAGGTCGACAGAGCAAACCACGTGAAAGTAAGTCGGAGTAAAGATGACCCAACTCAGACAGAGCAACTTGATTGAGCCGGTAATCGAGCCATTCTGCCTCAACGGAGTTCAGCCAGGTCCCATTCATCTGTGCCACCCCTACCGTCGGCAGTGGCCAATTCTCTTTTCCCATCGCCATGAAGACACCATTCTGCGCATCCTTCCTTTTGGCCCAAGTCTGCTCCAGCCCAGCCATGGTTGATTCATCCTAGATCGGGTAATGCCATGTTACCCGCTATCTTTTCTATTTCCAGACGGTATATGGTGACATCAAATTCACCATCGACAACGAGAATTTCGGCCTTATGATTCTGTGCCTGCACCGCCTCGCCCCACTCAAGTAATTCGCGCCATCCGACCAAATCCTGTGACGCGAACCATCGGACCTGTGCCAGCGGCTCATCACGGCTCGGGTGTTGATTTCGATTCCACCGCAACGCCCAGGTGCCGGCGGTACATTTTGCCTTGTGGTCATCTTTGAGTGAGTTGAACAGAACCACTTTCTCCCCACCATCCCGAACCGCCTCAAGCGCCGCACAACGGTGCATGAAAAGGTCATCAGTAGTCATTTGTTGCGCAACCCAGTCGTTGCTTGGCAACGGCAGGTGACGGTGCCAGTGGCAGAACATCAATTCGGATGGCTGCAGGGCTAATTTTCCTCCAGAGAGTGGTTTTCCGAGCGCTGATTTTTGGAATAATCTACTGGCCAGTCCGCCTTTGACCACCCACTGACCATCGATTTCCAGCGCTGCCTCAAGTCGATTCTTCGGACCTTCTGCACCCTCTTCGGTAGAGTTCACCGGGCGGTGATTTCGGGTCATGGGCTTCAACTTGCGTTGTGAATCTCCGCCCATGTGGCGGCGTGTTCGTACTGATAATTGAGGCCGCCGCTTACGAATACTCAATAACGATGATGCTGACGTCTTGCGGAGCAATATGGTCGACGGTTGGCTGGCGACGATGACGTCCCATGAGCGTCTACTCCTACATCTGCTGGAAAATCCATTGCCCGAAAGAGCTTGGGATGTCGAG
>DARQ01000122.1:10483-10932 GCA_002503395.1 Euryarchaeota archaeon UBA60
CGTTAAAACTGGCGATGAAACGAGGTTTTGTCGCAGATGATACACGCCACATCATAGGTAGTAAGCAGCGCCGAAAGGTGTACTTGCTCACTCCCGAGGGAAAACAGCAGGCTGGCGAACTGGTTTCTCGCCTCAAGGAGATGTCGATTGACAAGGAGGGCGAACAATATGTCGTCAGCGAAATCATCGGCCACGAAAAAATGCTACATTTTCTCGCTCACATCGACGGCCACTGTAAATGGCATGATGATGCTGTGAGTATTTTCTCACCGCCGCCGGGAGAAAATATCGCCGCCGAGGAAATCTTCACTTCGGTATTGGGCCAGGCTTGGCGCGATGGCCATCTCTCAGACGACGAAATGGGTATTATTTCCGTACTGAGCCGAGTTCTCGATTTCCCCCAATCCGAACTCGAGAGAATCAGTTCAGCGGCCAGTTTGGCCCGAGAT
>DARQ01000122.1:11106-16721 GCA_002503395.1 Euryarchaeota archaeon UBA60
CGCACGAAAAATTGCTTATTACGGCTAGAGCACAACTCGGACTGGACACAACTGAGACCACCCATGTGATGGCATATGCCGATGCTCTGCGGGTGGCATTGGCAGATCATATCATCACCGACGACGAGGAGGCGATTCTGGAATCTCTGCGCTCAAGCCTGAATATTTCACCACAACAGCACTTATCATTATTGGCGGCTGAGCGCGCCAAGTTGAATTGATACATACGAGTCGGATGGTATAGGGGGATTGTGATGGTGATTAGTGAAGATGATTGGGTCACCCATGATAATCTACAGGAATTACGCCGTGCGGTAGAGGGATTAGAAGCCAAAAAAGTGGTTTTGGTCGGCGATGTGATGCTCGACCGATACATCCACGGATATTCTAACAATCTTGACCCCACCGCCGCCGTCCCGGTGCTTAAAGAGACCCACCGAGAACAAGGGGCGGGTGCCGCTGCTCACGTTGCAAGGGGTCTGCTGTCGTTTGGACTACGACCAGAATTATTTGCCGTGGTCGGTGATGATGAAGCCGGTCGAGAACTTCTCGAATTACTTGAGGACGAGGGAGTTCCCACCGATGGAATCGCGGTGATTGAGGGCCGCAAGACAACCGTGAAAACTCGATTAATCGCCGCCCGCGAGAGCCTTATCAACCAGAAGCAATTGCTGATGCGTTGGGATAGTGAAGCGAATGAACCATTGCAGGAAGACGCTTCTACCTCGATAATCGACCAAGCTTGTTCAGCACTCACCAGCGCCGCAGTATTGGTGATCTCAGACTATGGGAAGGGGGTGCTGAATGATTCTGGAGCGCAGAGACTGGTCGCGGCCGCAAGCGCGGCCGGTATTCCGGTGATAACCGACCCCAAACTTACTGGATTACACCGAATTCAGGGGGCGCAAGTGGCGATAATGAAGGCGCGGGGGCTCAATCTGATGCGTCGCAGGATTGGCTCAGGAGATTCATCCGAAGCCGCCACCACCATCCTTAGTGAGAATAAAATCGATTCATTACTAGTAGCCGGGGGTGAAGATGGAACCACCTTGTACAAGAGCGATGGTTCTTCTCTGCATATTCCTTGCAGTGCCGTTAATCCACGGCAACAAATCGGACTGCTCGATGCGGTGAATGTAGCGATGACCACGGCTCTGGCCGCAGGTCTGTCACCCGAACAGGGTTGTATGCTAGCCAACTCTGCGTGTGAGGTTATTTTGGCCGGAGATTCTACCTCGATGGAAACCGTGCTTTCGGCCCGTGCTTTGGCAACTCGGCTCGACGAAGTCGCGTGGTCGATGCATATCTCACAGAGATAGGTGATTGTATGAGCGCGTGGCCGCGACCAACAACCGCGGATATTGCCCTGCGGGCATTTGCCGCCTCCCCTGAGCGCCTACTGGTCGAGGCGGGCCAGGGGATGCAGGATATTCTTTCATCGCAAACAGGAAATGTCGCCGCCAATCAGGCGGTCAGGCAGACCGGAGAATGGCTAATCGACAGCGATGGCGAGACCTCAAACGACCGATTGCTGGTGTTATTCCTCGAGGAAATCCTCTACCGCTGTGAGGTCGAGGGAAAATGGTTCGTCGACGGTGTGGTCATGCTAACCCCCCACTCGCTGCGCATCCAGGCTTCTTGGGTTGACGCCGACCTGGTGGAGCGAGAGGTCGAGATCAAGGCCGTGACTCGGCATGAATTATGCTTTGAGCAACTGGCTGGCGGTCAAACGCTGACCAGTCATTGGCAGGAAGTGCCTGACTTCGAGGGACCAGGTTGGTACTGTGATGTCGTCTTCGACATTTGAACTCATGATACCTTACCAGATATGGTTTAGACGCAAAAGCGTCGAACACAGGCCACTCTATGCACGGGGCTATATCGGAATGGTGGAATTCTTCATACAGTGTTGCGAAAAATCGCTAAATGACATAATTGGCGAAACTACAACAATGAAGAAGTTATACGAGAAATGTTAGGAGAGATATGTTTTGCGTTTTCGAGCATTTTCCATCGTTTCTATTTTTGTGTTGTCAATAGCACTACCGGTGATTTCAGCAGCACCCGTAATTAAAAATGAATTTGAATACTTCCAGACAGAAGTTACTCTTTATCCAGGCCTGAACGAAACAACTGCAATACCTCATTTTCCTGGTTACCGGTCCCAATCTGCTACTTTAGATTGGGAATTATCCCCCGAATCTCAAGATTTTGAAGAAACAGTAAATGTGGGATTAATTCATTCTCAACTAGGTACTTCTTACAACCTCACTGGTGGAAGTGGGGGACTTTCACTAAATTCTTCCTTAGTAGGACCTTCAACTGCTGGAAGTACAAGTTTGCATCTATTCAACAATTCTAATATGCAGGGATTCAAATCTTATGATACACTACAACTTTCTTGTGGAATTGTTAGTTGTGGTACAATAACTGCAACTGACAATCTTACTATTCATGCTAACAATGTGATTATTGATGCTTTTACTTCCATTTCTGGTAATGACAGAATTACTAATAATACAGGCGATGGTGGTGCGGGTTCTGCTTCTTCATCTTGGACTGGATATGCTGGTGGAGGTGCGGGGCACGCTGCAGCAGGTGGTGATGGTGGTGATTCCACATCTGCAAGTGGAGGTTCAGGCAATGGCGGGAGCTCATATGGCAATGGAACTGAAGCAGGTTCTGCAGGTGGTTCAGTAAGACATACTGGCGCATCAAATACCATAGGTGGTTATGGAGGAGTAGTAATCACAATTATTGCAGGCAATGTCGAAATTAATGGCACACTTTCCAGTGAAGGTGGAGATGGAGATGCAGGGCCATCACGTGCAAACGGTGGTAATGGAGGTAATGGTGCTGGAGGTGGCTCTGGCGGTTCAATCTTTGTCAAAGCAAACACAATTTCAATTGGGCAATATGGCTTAATTTCTACCTCTGGAGGTGATGGTGGGGACGGTGCGGACGGACACTGTCCGCCTGGAAATCCATGTCTATTCCTGTATCATGGAGGCGATGGTGGGGGTGGTGGAGCAGGTGGTTTCGTTAAATTGATTACCACTTCATCCGGTTTGTCAAATTCAGGTAGTGTGTCTGCATCAGGGGGGTCCGGTGGTGATTATGGACTCAAATATGGCACTGGTTCAGATGGTATTGTAGGTGATGATGGAGGAAATGGCACAGTTTCAAATTCGACTTTTAGTGGGTTTATTTCCACAGGCAATGTTAGTTCTGATGAAGGATGGTTCCTCATTGAAGATCTTGGTCCTGGAGATGATGAAGTAGAGCAATTTGCCTGGTTGAATTCATCTGCGACTATTCCTAGTGGTTCTAGCCTAGATTTCTTTTACAATTACACTATGGATAATAGCACATGGTCAGGATGGGTTGAAGGGAATATCACTCATCAAATGATGCCTAGATTTACCAATCTTCATCTTCTTTATGATTTTCAAAGGTCATCGAGTGGTGGCGCTCCAGTTTTGTATTCACTAACCTATGGAATCACCTTTTATGATTCATTAGAAAACTTGAGTTTAGAATTAGAAGGAAATCCGATTTTAGGTCCAATACCCGAGTACTATGGGCTCATCGAAGAAGGTGGTAGTAATGTTACTGCAACGGGAGTCAATCTTTGGATAGATGTCCCACTTTATGGTCAAGCAGTGACAGATTTTCACATGTGGTTAGCAATTTACAATACTTCTCAATCAACTGGAAATATCGTTGGTAGTTTTGATAGTGGTGCTTCAATGAATTGGAGTTTTTCAGATATCGAAGCAGGAGGAATTGACATAATTATTCCGGCTTCCATAATCAATTATAATTGGCCAACTACTGCCAATAATACTGTTGATCAAATAATCTGGGCAAGATATAATTTTTCTTTATCAATACCAAATCAGACTAGTTATGATATTCAACATATTAGCTTCTATCATACAGTAGCAGGTAGCATTGTTTTCACCTCGCAGATGGAAGCACACGCTCTTTCGACTTGTGGATCTTGGTATCAGGCTACATCATCATGTTTGCAGGAATTTGAGATAACTAGTTCTGGAGATCCACCAGATGGAGTGGGGTGGAATCAAACACTATTACTTGATAATCTGAACATTGTATGGGTTGATGATATATCACCGCAAATTTTCACATTGTCTCATAGAGTGAATACTGTAGATTGGGCAGATGCCCGTAATGGCGATGATATCGTAATTATTGCTGTTGACGTCAATGGTGAAGATGACTTACAGGGCCGCATTTGGGTTCATGATAATCCAGTTAGCAATATTAGTGAACTGCTTTCAACTCCAAATCAAACTCTTGTTTATTCAACCCAAGTCAATGGATATTGGACAAGTGTTCCAACTACTACATATGACCCCGTATTAACTCATGAAGTATGGGTATCTCTTGAAATGACTGATGTTGAAGGGAATACCGCTATATTATTGAATGGTGATTCTGTAAAAATACTTCCAGCCTTACCAGAAGTTGGAAGTCTAACGATCGTCAATACTGATGGAGATGCGATTGGTTGGATGTGGCCTGCAAGTACGACTGATGGAATCGTATTTTCCGTGGAGGATTCGAATAATCGAACAGACCTTGATGTTGAACTTGATTTGAGTGGTCCTTCGGGTATTTACACAATTTCATTGCCTTGGGACAATGATACTAATTCCTATACTTCAACATGGTTTTCTTCTAGAGCGGATATAGGTGATTGGACTGTTGAAATTGTAGCTTCTGAATTCACTTCGGGAGAAACCGACTTAGATGGTTTGCAAGATGGTGTAGATGCTCGGTTTTCTATTGTGGATATTACCTTGCCAGTAATTGTTTCCGCAGTCTCATCCGATGAGGGTAGTCAAGGAAGAGTAGATGTTGAATGGCTTAGCGAAGAAAATGAAACTATTAATTCATGGGTTGTTATTTTGAATGAGACCTACATCTTCATCAAGACTGAGGTGATTCAGCATGATACTGAAAATAGTGGACATGCAATTATTGCAATAGATCGATTTGCCCCAGGAGATTATTGGGCAGTTATTCATGTGAAGGATGACCAAAACAATGAAGTTAATCAAACGATATTCTTTGTAAATATTCCAATGCCATTACCTGTAGTAAATTCGTCAAATATCAATTTAGAGGTGATTGGCGAATCGATTCATGCAAGTGGAAATGTTGTTTTCAGAACAGGAAATGGAATGCTGATGTGGATTGTTGATGGACAAGAAGTTGAGAATATTTCACTCATTGATGGAATTGTTGAAACCAATATCTCACTAAGTCAATTGACAAATGGCACTCATGATGTTGAATTATTGATTTGTAGTATTGGAGTTTGTGAGTATTGGAACCAAACTGTAGATAGTAGCCCTTGGTGGGCAATTTCTACTTCTCATATCTGTGTGGATGCTAATTGTACAGTTACCAATTTAGGAACAAGTACTATTACAACTAGAATGATAATGAATTCAAATTTCTCTTTCTTCATTTGTAGTGGAGAGAAAATTGTAGCCACGAATGAAACAATCAGCCACAATTGCACAATTTCTGAATCAACACCTGCAGGGAATCATACACTGGATTGGGCTCTTGAGGTTCAAGAT
>DARQ01000108.1:0-382 GCA_002503395.1 Euryarchaeota archaeon UBA60
GTGTAGCGAAGTTGGATTATCGTGCCGGCCAGAAGGGTGGACATTGCGACGACGGAAAGCCACATCGGCATACCGCGCTTGACCTTCGATAATTTGCGGTCGGAAATCATCAGACCACCGGAGATGAATAATCCCGGGATGATGAGGAAGTCAAACCACGGTTTCTCTACCCCTTGACCAAAGCACAGGTCGCAGTCCCAGGTCGATAACCCCGGACCGATTCCAGTCGACGGTTGCAGCCAGATCAGGCTTGAGAGGGAGAGCAGGAAAACTGCGTTCGCCGGGGATGACAGTCCGAAGAACCAGGGATAGTCAGAGCCCTTATCGTAGTCGAACCGAGCCAGTCGAAGCATCGCCGTAACGATTACCCAACAGCAGGCGG
>DARQ01000108.1:501-2563 GCA_002503395.1 Euryarchaeota archaeon UBA60
GCCAGTCCAAAGGAAACGCAATCCGACATGATGTCGAGACTGCCACCGAGTAATCTGCGCTTGGAATAACGACGGGCGACCGGGCCATCGATGACGTCACCGATCATCGACAGGATGATGCACAGTTGTGCGGCCCAGATGTATTGGCTCTTGATTCCATCTTGGTAGGGTTGTTGCAGGTCGCCTACCGCCATAATGATGAAAAAAATCGCTCCCGCACCGAGTAATCCATTGGCCAAGGTGATGTAATCAGCCAGTCCCATCATCCGGTAAGTCGTTCTCATGGCAACTCACCCGAGCCCCATCTCATTGATGAACGATAGCCTGACACGAGCATCTGGATTTGAATCAATGTGCAGCGATGCTCGTGTCTTACCCGCTTGCATTCAACTATTTCATTGGCAAGCGATTTCTCACTGGTCATCGATTCCTTACGAAAGTTCGCACTTCCCTCGGGCAGAGCCTTGAGTCCAGTTCTCACCGCCCTGCAGTATCCTTAGAAATTGACCCTGAACATGGTCTCGCATGCTGGGCAGGTGATGTCGCGTAGTCCCGGTCGCTTAGTCATCCTGATTCTTCTCTCACATGAAGGACATCGCACTTCTGCCTTCGGCACATTGGCGGTGATCCGGAACTGGCTGTCACAGGTGGAGCATTGCAGGCTTGCAGGCCGTCGCTCGACCCCGGAAATAAGCACTGAATTACAGGATGGGCAGGCGACTTTCTCTTCAGCCCAGGCACGTCTGGTCACCGGATGTTCGACCCGGACCCTAGCCTCGCACAACAGACAGGAAATCTCTCCTAATTCCGGGGGTAGAAGACCTTCGCACTTCGGGCACGACAGGTCGGGCGGAGCGATTGCCGATTCGACCGTCAATTCCTCGTCCATGTCTTCACCTCGGGTGGTTCCTGTTCATGTGCGCTTCGCCCCTTCGCTCAGCGCGGTTGCGATATCAGAACGATGCCGCCGGGGACGAAAGTGAACGGTATATCCAAGTCGATGCCGTACTCTTGGGCTAGCTCTTTCAGCAGATTCTTGGCCGAGATCGAATTTGCCGCCCCTTTGGGCAATGGCAGGAATTCGACTTTAGCGCCATGCTCAAGCATCCTCACCATCTCGGCTGGAAGGCTGTCAAACCATGCCGGGGCCAGCCCACCTTCCGGATGTGATTGGCCCTCTGCCACCGCCGCAACTCCTGGCGGTAGCACGGCTGTGGCATGCTGGCCGGCACGCCACCATTTGGCTCTCCCGACATCGCGGTGGTTCTCCACCAAGCCGAGTTTGGCGAGTTGCGCGAGGTGGTGATAGAGATGGTAACGGGTGACGCCGACGGCTTTCTCCAACCCGACAGTAGACATCTCCTCGGTTGCACACAGCGTCGAGTATAGTTGCGCCCGAGTCGGGTGGGCGAGGGCGATTGCGTGTGGGTTGCCACGGATTTTATCCATCTCTTCGCCCTCGATGTGGCTGCTTGGTCGAGCGCATATATCAAGCCCTCGTCACCGGTAAGGCGGTTAACCTCTGCCCCTTCCAGGCCAGTACCGCCAGTTTGAAATCGACCACCAGGTCGATGAGGATATTTCTCAACAAGGTGAACATTCCGTCATTTCCGGCGATTCTGGCACCGTTGAGAATGACCAGAACCGCCGAGGCTTCGTGCACCAGCACGCCAATCCACAACTTGTCGTTTATCCCTTGTAATACCGACCAAACCAGAACGATAGTAATCAATACCGAGAGCACGAGATTCTGCCGCACCGCCCGCTTGGTCTGGCGCGACAGGGCTATGAAGCGGGTGATGAGCAGAGGGTCATCTCCGGGAATCAGTATATCGGCGGCATCGAGATTGACCTGTTCACCACTGCCGACCGCCACGCCGACATCGGCCTTCGCCATCGCGGTGGCATCATTGAAGCCATCGCCGGCCATCATCACCACGTGCGTACGGGCGCGAGCCTCGACCCATCTGGTTTTGTTTTCGGGTGACATGTCACCGCGACAAGCGGTCGCGGGCACGCCGATGAGGGGGCCGAAAGCCGAGACTGCTGATGCTGTATCACC
>DARQ01000108.1:2615-4648 GCA_002503395.1 Euryarchaeota archaeon UBA60
ACGAAGGAGAACATCGCTATCGCTTGGCCATCCTTGGACAACAGTGACGAGCCATGACCTGCCACACCGGCCTCGACCAAGGCTTCCTCGAGTTCTGCCGGCACTGCCACGCCTTCTTCGACAATCCAATCCGAACGGCCGAACATGACTTTCTTGCCACCCGAGACCCCGCTCACACCAGCCTTACCATCGTTCAGCGAGCGAACTTTGCTGGGACTGTAGTCCTCACTTTGGCATAATTCACGAATGACGTTGGCATAGGGGTGGTTCGAAGAAGCTTCGATTCCCGCGGCCAATCGGATCACCGAATCTCGTCTCTTGCCTTTGGCTAGCACCAATTCGGCCAGCGAAGGATTACCAGAGGTGAGTGTACCGGTTTTGTCGAGTAGGGCGAGATTGACCCGTGAGGTTCTCTCCAAGACATCGCCGCCTCGGGCGATGACACCGTAATGAGAGGCGTTGGCCAGCGCCGCGGCATGTGGCAGTGGCGCTGCTAACAGCAGAGCACAGGGGCAGGCGACGACCCACAGGAGGAGCATGATCTTCCAATTTTCCGCATCCCCGGAGAGGAACCACGCCAGCGGGGCGCCAATCAACACCAGGGGAATCCAAAACACTGTGAACATCTCGATACTCGATTGGAATCGTGGGGGGACATCTCTGAAGGTATGCACCTTATCGATCAGCCCGGACAATCTGGTATCCTCGCCAACCGCACTGGCCAGTATGGTAATCGGGCCACGACGTAGTACCAAGCCGGCTTCGACCAAATCACCTTGAGATACCCTGACAGCCAATGATTCACCGGTCAGGGGGGCTCGGTCGATACTTCCGACTCCATCGATGATCTCACCGTCGACCGGAATAATCTCGCCACTTCGGACCTCGACCACATCGCCAACCTGTAGCGCCGCGAGGGGGATTTCTTGGCTTTCGCCGTGGTCGTTGGTTCTGTGCTCGTTGTCGCCACCAGACCCTGCCGACCCTGTCGATACTGCCAATGCCACTAACCCATTCGCCCCAGTCGCCAAGGGGGAAATTGCTGGGTTGTCGTTTCCTGCTGTGATTTCAATAGTCGCGTCAGCGACCTTGTCGACAAGTTTCATCTCCGGTGCGTGGGCCAGTCGGGCACTTCTCGGCAGACGGTCGAGCCCGCCCTGCATGGCATTACGAGCGCGCACCAAGGCCTTGCCCTCCAGGTGTGAAGCGAAGGCGACCAGCACCACCACCATCAGCGCTTCCGACCAAGCGCCGAGCCACACCGCGCCGATGACCGCCAGCGAGGTCAGTACTTGGAACCCCAACTGCCTGTTACGAATGCTGGCGGCGGCCTCAGCAAACATCCGCCAGCCGCCGATGACCACCCCGGGCAGACCGATAGCGACCAGAATCCATGGCGAGGTACCGATCACTTCGCCTATCATCACCAATACCAGCAGTGGGATTGCGATGGCACCGCCGAGCAGGCGTAGTTGGTCAGGGCGTAATCGTGACGTTGCGGCGCGGCGCAGTTGCACATCTTTTCCGGTCAAGTTGCGCAGGGCATCGTCGCGCCCTTCAATCATCTCGGGTGATGAATCACTCGGCACCTGCACCAACACCCGGTCGTCGTTGGAAAGTTCGACATCGAGAAGCCCGGGTTGATTCTTCAGCATCCTCGTCAGGCTACGGCCATCCATCGATAGTCGCTCGCTCAGCCGACTCGCCTTGACACCGACGATTTCGAGCCATTCGACGTCGGGTGCATGGCCGAGGCTGGAGAGTATCGCATTCAACTGAGCGAGGTTGCCCTGTTCAAGATTGATTTCGACGTCTACACTTCCTTGGGTTGCCGAAACCGTGCACTCACCGACCGAATCCAAGCGCTGAACCGCCCGGGTCGCCTTCATCGCACAATCCGGACAATCCATTCCGGATAATGGCCATCTGGCCTTTTGTACCCCGAGGCTCAGGCTAGCTAAGTCATCGTCGAATGGGGTGAGTTTTTCGGCGATGGTTTCAGCGATGTTTTCGTTGACGGCACCAGCAATGTC
>DARQ01000108.1:4890-6744 GCA_002503395.1 Euryarchaeota archaeon UBA60
AAGTCTGGGTTTTTTGGTCAATCGGTTGGAAAGAATCTGCGAATAATCACAGCTTCTCGATTCCGACCTTCTTGACATTAGCCTTCTTAATCTTGTCAGGCAACCAGGCAGGGCCATTAGCTGGCTTATCTACCATCTCAATCCAACCCCTGAACACATGAACACGGTTGGTACCGCGCTCACGTAGGCGGATGTCGGTATGTTCGCGGGTTGCGGCCTTGAGGGCTGCACCGCGAGGTTGCTTGCTTGCAAAGACTTGACTGGTGTCTTTGCCACCAGCCATCAATACGAAGTATTTCTTTGACATATCTTCTACCTCCAACTATTCCGCCACTTCGGGAGGGTTATAACAATTATGCCGTAAAAACGCCTTACTGCGCTGTATTTGCTAGTAAATGACATATTTCGAAGGCGTTTTTACATAGCCGAGCAGTATCTCGATTATGCGAAATTCACCCAAAATCGATGCCATTTTAGCGCAGGCTTTCAGTACATCGAAGTGAAAAAAAATCATCGAAGCCCACCAAGAATCAAAGTCATCCAACACCCTCGTGATTACGATAATTCCCCGAAAAACATCCCCCCCTCTGAAGGCCGAATGTTGTAACATTACTTTGGGCCTTCGTTAGTGGTCATCGGTATCGGCCTTCGTTAATCATCAGCAAGGAATGGATAAGTCCAATCTTGGGCAATATCCAGCGTCCTCTTCACCGAACGCGGGCTTATCCAGCGCAGTAGGTTCAATGGGCTGCCGGCCTTATCGTTGGTTCCACTAGCCCGTGCCCCCCCAAATGGCTGCTGGGCAACTACAGCCCCAGTCGGTTTGTCATTGATGTAGAAATTTCCGGCGGTATATCGCAGCGCTTCAAATGCGGTTTGGATATTCTCTTCCGAGGATGAGAAAATTGAGCCCGTTAATGCATATGGTGAGGATTCATCACAGAGTTGCAAGGCCTCCTCAAACTCGTCGTCAGGATATACATAAACGGTGAGTACCGGGCCAAAGATCTCTTCTATCATCGATTCCGACTTTGGGTCATTGGTCTCGATGATGGTCGGCTCGATGAACCAACCGACGCTATCATCACTGCCACCGCCGACGATAATCTCACAGGTGTCGCGACCTCGTGCCCGGTCGATATATCCACTGATCTTGTCGAAGGCGCGCTGGTCGATGACAGCATTCATGAAATTACTGAAGTCACTGGCATCACCGATTTTTATCTTGCTGATCTCCTCACACAATGGTTTCTTGATGGCAGCCCACACAGATTGTGGCACATAGGCCCGACTCGCGGCCGAACACTTCTGCCCCTGATACTCAAAGGAGCCTCGCAGTAATGCGACCAACAAACCTTGACGGTCACAATCCGGATGGGCGACGACGAAGTCCTTACCGCCGGTCTCGCCGACGATACGCGGATAACTGCGCAGGTTTGGAAGAGCTTGGGCAATCCTCTGCCACAGACCTTGGAAGACCGCGGTCGACCCGGTGAAGTGAACCCCGGCAAAATCGGGATTAGCCAATGCCACATCGGTCAATTCCTGACCCGAACTGGGGAGGAAATTGATGACCCCTGGAGGCAACCCTGCCGCCATCATCAACTGCATCAATACATAGTTCGAGTGCACCGAGTTACGACTAGGCTTCCACACCGAGGTACAGCCGACCAGCACTGGGGCGCTGGTGAGATTGGCGGCGATGCTGGAGAAATTGAATGGGGTGATTGCCAGCACAAAGCCCTCCAATGGGCGAATTTCAGTACTGTTCTCGACCCCTGCAGGCGAGATCAAGGGTTGCAGGTCATCGTGGAAATTGCCGGAATAATAAACGTTGAAGCGCCAGAAATCAAT
>DARQ01000108.1:6818-7953 GCA_002503395.1 Euryarchaeota archaeon UBA60
TTGCTCTGATTCAACATCGTCGCGGCGTTTACCCGCGCCCGCCATTCCCCTGCTAACATATCGGCACAGCGCTCAAAAATAGCCGCTCGAGCCGCAAGGCCAAGTTCAATCCAGGCCGCCTGCGCCGCTACCGCTGAATTGCACGCGGCTTCGATTTCGGCTCGTCCGGCCAAATGCACATTGGCGATGATATGACCATGGTTGTGGGGGATGACCTGAGTCATCGTATTCCCGGTGAAAATCTCCTCTCCGTCGATGATACATGGTATCTCGACGATCTCGCCCATCTGACGCTTCAGTTCGGTTTGTAGTTCACCCCGCTCAGCACTTCCGGGGGCGTAATTCAAAATCGGTTCATTGGCAGGATGACTTCCCATGGCCGCGCTCACTCAGCCTTGAATCAATATCATTTCGTAT
Organism: Euryarchaeota archaeon UBA60; assembly: GCA_002503395.1. Classification (GTDB taxonomy): domain Archaea; phylum Thermoplasmatota; class Poseidoniia; order Poseidoniales; family Poseidoniaceae; genus UBA60. The sequence goes on from DARQ01000108.1 coordinate 7,236, forward strand.
CCCCACCATCCTACAAAACGAAGGCCACAACCGAAGATCACAACGTATTGCTTCTAATCGTTCGGTCGCCCTCACACCTCAGCCCCGGCAAGGGTCTTGGTATTGTCAACCCCTTCGACCTGACGAATGTGCTCGACCACGATTTTAGCAATCTTCCCCATATTTTCGGCGACGATTTTGACGATGATATCGTAATCTCCAAACAATAGGTCGACATCGGTGATACCTTCCATCTCCTTGATAGTCTCATATGCTTGTAGTTCCAAACCCGGCTTGACATTGATTAATACGTATCCTACGGCCATCTTATCATTAGCCCGATTATGCCTTCGGCTTTGATGCTTAGGGTGTGGCCTAGTCGTTCAATTCGTCCATTATTTCGTCAACAGAGTGCCTAGGTTCCGCTTCTGAGGCAGCCATATCCTGTTTGAAAGAAGCCTCGGCCTCTAGGTTCTCGCCGGTTTTCTGTTGCTGGTCAGCATGTTGTAATTCAACCGCACTCTGGGGCGGCTGGTCGCTCATCACCTCACTTCCAAGGCTGGAATCATCAAGACCGAGAGGCCCTTCCTGAGCTGGTTGCCCTAGTGGTTCCGCCTCATCATGGTGCCCTTGTTGTAGCGGTTGTTCAGAGGAGTCTCCATTCTCAGTGCTCTTCAGCATGGCCATATCTTCCCAGGCCTTCGACTGCTCATCATCATCCCTCTCAAGGCGCCCGCGG
>DARQ01000108.1:8147-15151 GCA_002503395.1 Euryarchaeota archaeon UBA60
ACAGGTCACATTAACAGAGATATTCTCATCGACCGGGAATTTGGCCGCATTCTGCTCGATTCGTATTTCTCCGCTCGAATCCGGTGTTCCCATTATCGTAAGAATCGATACGCCGCGGTGATTGGAGAAGATGAAACTGCACTTTATTCCGGATAAGCCATCGGGGTCGTAGATAATTGCCGAAAGTTCGACATTTTCCCCAATCTCATATTCCAATTCACCCATCAAGGTTACCTCGGGGGCGCGGTGAGCGATGCTTGTCTGAAGGTGGAAATTACTCGACAGGCCGTCGATATCGATGATTTGGGCGATGATTTCAGCGCCGCCGCCGATGAATTTACTATCTATGGTGACCTTGTAGGTCGCTACCTCGGTGCGGTTGTTAGCGATGCTGGAGTTGGCTTCGCATCCAATTGGTGCGGAGTTATTCCAAGGTGCGCTCGACAAGTCGAGAACCGTCGCATCGACCGACCACTCACCTTGAGCCAAGATTACCTGGATACTTTCAAGCGGGCGGCTTGAGCGAAGGTGGAGATAGATAGCGGCCTGGGAATTGGGCCGTAGTTCCTCAAGTTCTCCACTGGCGTTGCATATCTCGATGCTGAGGATGCGCGGGGTGGTGACCGAAATCTCCCATTGCTCGGCAACCTCTACGGCATTGGAATGGGCACCCAATATATTGACGGTGATTTTTACAAGCCCACGCGACAGTCCGGCTGGTGCAGGGGGGATTTCGATGGATACACCGTTCGAATCCTCTGGAATATTGACCGGGATGGTAATCGGCAGTCGGTCGGGCCATTCGATTACAAGGTCACCGTAAGCCGAAGTTCCGGGGTCGTCCACATCGCTATAACCGACCCACAGGTACTCATTGGCGCCAGTGCTGGAGTTGATTCTCGCTCCGTCAGCATCGCGCAATTCGAGTTCTACCACCGGCTTGCGGTCGGCTATCCTGATTTGCCGTTGGCTGAATAACTGTCCGTCGACCCATAATTGAAGAATGACCGGGGCGATATCTCCGCCAATCGCGATGATCCATGTCGAGTTGTAACAATACAGCCCGGGCGCAATTTCAGCCGAGAATGCGACCGAGCCGACCACACCTCTGCTGGCGGCGAAGTTCGGCTGTTCGGTTGCGATGTTGTGGTCGGCATCTTCGACACAACCCCGTAGTCTCACCTGTTCTTGGCGCAGTAGTCCTTGCTCCGGGTTTGGCGGCAGGTTGCTATCACCGAGCCACATTTCACTATCGACGCTCTGCACGTGGATGCCGTACCACTTCGGTATCGCATTGATCACCTGCGACAAATTGCTGTAGATACGAACTCCAGAAGAAGCATTGCGATTATCGAATGCTTCGACCGCGAGGTCGAGACTGCCGAGGCTGACGTTACGCGGCATTTCCATTGAGGCCCACCAATTGTCATTCACGAATTGCACTGCCGGGTACCAATGCCACTGCGTGGTCAGGTTCTGGCTTTGATTATGTAGTCGCCAGGCCATTTGCAGCCAGGCTACGCTGACCTCATCCGAGGCCACTGCTGTGCAGGTGAAACCATCGCCTCGCTCAACCTGTGAACTTGCGCACCAAGCATCGTCGACAGTAGGTATATCGTTTACCAATAGATTGAGACTATTCTCATTATTTGCAGTGATGCGCTCGGGATATTCTTGTGAAGCATTGTGCCAGCGAGCTACGAATTCGACATATCCGGATTTTGTCGCTGCGACCTCGGCATCAAAGATGATGCGACTGCCGCTCATATCTCCGGGTGCCAAACTAAGGTTGTAGGTGGCGAGCAGGATATTGCCCGAACGCTCGCGAATCTCAATTGTACCATTGGCTTGGCCCATTCCCAGATTTTCAATAATTAGTCGAATTGTCCCGTTATTTCCGACCGTCAGCGTCTGATTGACTTGCATAGCTGAGATATTGACATCGTGCAAACGGTCGGCAAAGGCGGCCATTTTCGGGTCACCGACCACAACCCCCATCCACGAGACCATCGGGTTCGCGGCATAATATGCTTCAGCCATGGTGAAGCCTTGGGCATAGTTGGCTAACAGTATTGAAGGATAGCAGACCGCCGTGAGGTATGGTTCGTAGACATAACCCTTGGTTGCTGAAGCGCCGTCCTCCAAGATGTCGGCAACGAGTGATTGTCCATATGAGGTTCCGGTAGTGAAAGAGCGGCCGCCGGTTGAAACTGCAGTTTCGACAATACTGCCGGGGATCCAGTCATTATGAGGTCTGATTGGTTGAAGATTGAGAGTATCGAGATATACTGAACCATCGGTTGAGGTTCCTACAATATCTAGTGGGATGCGAATACGGAACTTGGTTGCATTTGCATCTGGACGGAACCGGATTTTGGCAGATTCCCATGATGGACCGAAAGTTTTGCTACTTGAGGTGTTAGTTGAAAGTAGTGTCCCATTATCATCCAATGACTCAACCACAAGGGTGAAATCGCCATAGACATCACCTTTTCTAGTTCCATAAACTGAAAGTAGCCAAGTATGATTTTTCACCTCATTTGGGATAACATAGGTTTGTTCAAGTTCGGCTGAGTTGCCATTACCCGAGTAGGTTGCACAGTCTTCATAGATATCTCGGTGTAATACGGTGATGTCTTGATCATCAAGTGCTATGTTCCAAATCATGACATTGTCAATCATCCCTTCAAAATGGGTATTACCTGCTCGATTGACACCCATTTTGTACAATTCAATATTGTTCACGGCACCTATGGGAAACGTTGTGTTTTGAACCAATACACCATCGAGATATTGCCGGACCGTGCCATTATCATATACCGTAACAAGGTGAGTCCAACGCTGAGCTTGAACATCACCAAAGGTGTGCGTTTGATTGTTGTGCAATCGCCATTCGCCACTAATAACAGTATGTTGGAAGGAAGCATTTGAACCGGAATCGTCATCGACGGCGAAGGTGGTAGAATAGTTTGGCAAAGTTGTTGAATTTGCCCAGACCCATTGGCTAACCGTAAAATTTCCAAGCCAGTTATCTACGTCGATCTCGACGTAATCATCCACTCCATCATACCATAGGCAGTAACCATCAGCACAGGTCCGCCAATTGCTTGAGTTCATGTTGTTGAGAGTAAAATTAGCCGAGTTATTTACGGAATTAAGGGCATAATCTCCTGACCCATCTTCAAAGTCCCAATGGTGTACGAGGTTATTCTCTGCAGGGATATAATCGCCAGCTACTTGGAAGGCTGAAGGAGGAATGAGTGCCTTTGATTGGTTTGGTCCCTGCCAAGATAATAGGAGCCCGTGTGGACCACCACCTTGGAAGAATTCAATCTTAAAGTCGTGCAACCCTTCACTAAGTTGGAGGTAATTTGACTGTTCACTCATGCCGTGTGAACCATAGTTTGTAACTAGGCTTTGGCCGTCAACCCACAGTTCTGAGCCATCGTCAGAGGTGATGAAAAATGTCCAATTTCCAGCATCTGGAATATCGATGAGACCACTGAATCGGCCACCCCAGTCATTCTTGAAACGATCGTCGAGGCCAGAATAAGCCTGCGAAGAGGATGAATACTGCAGATCACTTTCCAGCCGCACATGGTCAGGGACTCGGTCTATTAGAAGTGGCATTGAGGCGGTGTTGAAACTAATTCCATCATTATCAAAATATTCTGCGAGAATGCCTTGTGTGCCATCACCGGATGCATCGTTGCATACGGCGGAAAGGGATGCCTTTACGGCTCCATTCCCATTTCGTTTATATTCGGTTTGATAACTCCAATTGAAAGTGTCTCCCGCTGTGAGGTTTGGAATTGTGGCATTCCAGTACTTTGCACCACTGGTATAACTAGCATCATCTGTGTCGAATCCAGCATTTGGTAACCAATTTTCTCCCCAACTTCCATCGTTAGAGCCCCATGAAGCATAACCGATGACCTCGCTTTGGTCGGTGAGGAAAGTCGAATTTTGATTGAAGGTAACCGGTAATCCCATCGTTCCATTTAGGGTGGTATTTGCAGTATACAAATCATCATTCCAATACTTGTAGCCCGAAATATTGCGATTGGTCGCCAAGTCGAGGACGAATTGGCCGCGGTTGCCGAGGCTTTGATTGGCTAATTCGATTAATCCAAGGGCGGTATCAACGGTATATCCAGTCAGTCGAGTGACCAGAAAGAATCCATGTTTCTGGCGCGAAAAGACCTCCATCTCTCCGGCTCCACTATTGGCAAAAGGCCCGTATTCAGCAATCGTCCAGTAATCCTGACCGATAAATGAATCATAGGAACCGCCGACCAAAGCGATTTCATTATCGAATGATACCTTGTTATTGCCGCCGCTTACCCTCAGTGGCACACCTTTGGTGGTCACAAGGTAATTCAACTCCGACTCGAGACTATTATTGGAAATCCACTCCCTAAAAGGGTCAGAGAAATAGTCGTTGAATTGATTGCGATTGATGGTCTCACCCGTTGGAGTGCCATCTTCATCCCACAGCAAGACGTGTTGCAACGGAATACTCCTTGCCTGCACAAATGCCCAGCCGATGGTTCGGCTGGCCGCGGATCTGTTGTTGATGAGGACGCCGACGTCGCTATAATCCATATACGAGGTCTGGTCAAATCCCTGCGGCACCGCGATGTCGGTGAAATTGGCGATATCCCAAGCATCGATGCTGAAGGTAGCAATGTTCTCGCTCTCCTCCAGCGATAATCGATGCGGCACGACCAGTGGTTGTGCGGTGACCGATACCATCAGCAACGCCAGCAGGCATGGCGTGGCAAAATCCCAACCTCGCATGCACTGCCATGCGGAGGTATTGTGGATATGTCCTTCGCTTTAATGTCGTCTTTTTAGAGAATCCACAGCCGTCGCGAATATAACCCATGGCCATGCTTGATGAAGCATGGTCGAGTTGTACATGTCGCGCACATGTCGACATGGTCGTCTATACGTTATCGGAGACGATTTACACAAGCGTTCTGGCGATGCCATCGTCACCCCCGCCAACAACCGCCTCTCCGGTCGAGAAGGGGCTGATGCCGAGATTCACATAAAGGCCGGGGAAGAGTTGCGTGAGGCATGCAGAGCGATTTCGGTTGAACAGAGGAAAACCAATTCACCACCCTGCGCCGTCACCACCAATGTCATCACCAAACCATACGGCCTTTCCGACCAGTGCAAACACCTGATTCACGTGGTATCGCCAGACTGCCGCCGTCCCAATCAAGACGATGACCGTAGGGAGTTGCTTCGCAAGACCTACGAGAACCTATTCGCTACCCTGAAGGGGATGAAGGATGTGAAGACAGTGGTCGCACCGGCCTTGTCGATGGGCGTCTTCTCCTACCCCCACCGTGAGGGTGCTCGGATGACGTTGGACCTCCTGCTCTCCTGGCTCGATGGGGAAGAGGATTCCGGAGTCGAGGAATACACGCTGATAGTCAAGGAGCGCAATTTCATCTCAAATATGCGCACGGTCTATCGCGAATCAGAAGACCAACTGCCGGGTATAGATTCTACAAACGACTAATCCGAAGGCCGAGCATAGATTTGTTTCGTAGTATACTTCGGTTATTTGCTACGTTGTCGCTCTAGGGCTTCGTCCATGGTCAGGCGTCCGACCGCCACCGATTTGGCGAGGTTTCTTGAAATGGTGATATTTCCCTCGCTCATTCGCCGACTGCGACGTTGTAACTCGCGTAACTCTCCTTCTGCTGGCGAGACCGATTGGCGGTGGTTGATTCGTACCCCGTCAATCAGGGCGATGCGGGTGGCGGCTGCGTGGTGATGATGGCGGGAAATCCCGCGCGAAGTTCGCCGCTCATCGACGAATTCAACCGCCAGACCTCGAACTAGACAGTAATTGGAAATTCGATTTCGTAAAGTGGTCGACCCGTCGCCGATTCGAACGATTAAGCGGTCGTGTTGAATCCCGGTGGCAATAGCCTGAATGTGGTCAGCCACATCGTCTACCATCTCCAGTTGCGCTACCCCGACCAGCACCCCATCAGCTAACCAAGCCAGCCCTGGGCGGGGGCCGGGGTCGACACCGAACACCAGTACAACGGTAGGCCCGAAACCATTGAGCAGGTGGAAGGCCCGCTCGACAGCCAACTCGATGGTATCCTCGGTGACGGCTACTCCTTGGCCATCTTCACAAGCTTCTACCTCGGCCAGAGATGCGACCCATACGCTTTCTTCATGAGGAAGTGGATCGTCTGGATGAAGTTGCACACAAGGGATTTTCCGTCGGTGAATGACACCGATCAATCGCCATGCTAAGCGAAAGTCCGCGGTTCGGACGACCAGATGCTCCACGACAGGGGGTAGTAGTGGAGACCTTTGAACTATCTCAGTCCAAGGGTGAAAAATCAGCAATTTGTTCAGTGGCAGGGGAGGAAAACCCACAAACTCCACTCGAAGTACGTGTAACCACCGCTTTCACTAAGAGCAATAGCAGTCCGATGGTCGGCGATGTCGAGCGGCTATGAGCGCGAACTCCGGGCAGTTCTCGCCGGCACGCCGGAGGGAGTGCGTGCGGTTACCAGGTCGTGTACTGAACTGGAAAAGGCGCGCGCCATGCGGGTCATACAACGCCCATTCCTAGTGGTGCGAGCGGCCGGCAGCGGAATGGAAGGAAGTGGCGATATACTCGCCTTGCGAGGTGACCTGTGTTTTCCTATCGAAGTCAAGACCACCAAGAGCAAGAAACTCTACCTCAGTGGGCGGACCCGAACTCAATTCGATGCGATGCAAGCCGAAGGTGAGCGCTGTCATCTGATGCCACTATACGCGCAACGCCTGAAAGGTGTGCGTGGTGATTCGTGGCGTATTTTCAGGGTTGAGACCTCGACCTTGAGTAGCAAATTGGCGCTACTCTCGCGCCGGATTCCAGCCCTACCTCTGACCAGCAAAGGCAATCCGATGTTGGCTTGGGATGAAGGTCTGCCGTTGCATAAATTCCTCGCCGTCCTGTGTCGTAGCGATGAAGATTCTTCCGG
>DARQ01000108.1:15259-18373 GCA_002503395.1 Euryarchaeota archaeon UBA60
AGATTCCACCCCAGCATGGGTGGCGAATTTCAGGCCTTAGAAATACGGGATGATGATAATTATCGCCACCATCAGGAATAGGAATAGACTGCTTTTACTGCTGGTTTTCATGACGATATGTTCTAGCCGCAAGGGATGAATTTTCCATTTGTTGAAGCGACGGCCAAAGCGGTCTATCACTTTCAAAATGTCACGCAGTGTATCGCGCATCATGTGACCGCCATCGAAAGGAATTATCGGAATCAAGTTGGTCATGCCGAGAAGGAAGTTGACCCACAACAGCCAGAACGCCAGATTGACCAGGAACAGCAACCCATCCAGCCCGACGGTTTGGGCAAACCAGCCATCCCCAGCGGCCAGCATCCCCTCTTGGATTGGGTGCATCGCATTACCTTTGAATTCAAATGGGGTGATGAGTAGTCCGATTACGTGGAATGGGGAGGCTATGGCTTTGGTCTTCAGGTCGAGGTCGAGATTTGGCGAGAGCGGTCCGGCCAGATTGTCGACCGCATAGGTATTGCTGGCTAGGCCTACCACGCCGACGAACGGGTCGCCCGGCTCGATATCGTACAGTTTCATGGTCTCTTCATCGTATCCCGAGTCTAGATAATGCTGGTATTTATCGCTCAGATTGACCACCAGTTGTTGGCTTTGACCACTATCGTGGCGAACGATATCGATGGTAACCACGTCTCCGGCTGAATGTGCGCTCATCACCGCATCGAAATCTGCCAGGCTGGCAACGCTTTGATTATCGATGGCGACGATCGTATCGAATGCATTCAATCCGCCATCGGCTGCACCCGATTCCTCAACGATTCCTTGGGCGTGCAACCCGGGCTGGCTGGCGATGAATTGGCCGGCCAGTCCGCCAAGCATGAGCAGGCAGATGATGCAGGCGAATAGATTGGTCGAGGGGCCTGCGGCAAAAAGCCGCAGACGCTCGCGATTCGGCGCTTTCATCAACTCCTCGCCCTGTGGTTCTGCGAAAGCTCCTAGCGGTAGCGGACCGAGCATCAGTAGGCCGAAAGAACGCACTCGCATACCGTGTGCCCGCGCCTGGATACCGTGACCGAATTCATGAATCACTAGGCCGATGATGAAGGCCATCGCTCCCCATCCCAGCGGAATAACCGGATTCAATCCCGGTATTGCCACCAATTCACTGGCCGAAGGCGGGTCGGTGGTGGATGGGGTGGTCAGTGTGGCGAAGAAAGCGAGCAGGAGGAGAAATAGGACGAGGAACATCGAAATCTGGCAGATCCACAAGGACACCTCGCCGTAAATCCGCCAGAAGGCGCGCGGGCGGGAAATCGCCTCCAAGGTCTTCTTTCCCCTCTCAGTACGTATCATCAAGATGAATCCGAATACCCGGGTGGCATTCCATCGATCGAGAACTCCTTTGGCCTCCCATACCCGCAGAAGTATCCACCAACCGATGAAAGCGAATATAATCACCGCCGGGTCGAACCATTCTATCGTCAACCAATCCGTCGCCACGGCCTCGGCTGGCGTCCATCTCTATTGAAGAGTCGGTTTTTTTCAGGCGAGAGTTCTAACACTGTGGGCCCCACGCACTAACGTGGACGAAGGCGAAGCGGTGGTCATCGCCTGGGCTCAGGAAGAATTGGCAGAGACGCCGAGTCAGGTCTCCCTATGGGATATCGATGGCGAGAGAATCGAATGCATGATTCGACTATCCAGCTCGGTTGTGGTGGCGGTTCTGGTAGGCGATGGCGAAGTAAAGATTGTTGAGCAACGCTTGACAATCGCCGCCGATAATTGGACGCCAGGCTCGGTACAGGCGAATCGCCGCCCCGATGGCTGTATCAGAGTTCGTTATCGGCGCAAGAGAATCGATATCACTGCCGAGATAAAATCCCCACACTCCGTCGCCTCACTGCTTGAAGGTTGGTTGTTGGAAATGCGTGGCGATGCGCAATTACCGCGCGACCAAAATCGTCGAATTGCCAACCTCAAGCGAGAGCGAGAATCCATCCGCCGGATGCTCGAACAAGGCTCGCTGGAGCGGATTCAAGAAGAGGTCGACAAGGTCAAGGAAAAGATCTCCAATGCCGAAATCGAACTCAGCGGCCGTTCCAGCCAAAAACCGAAGGCCGAGCCTGAAAGCGAATCCTAGTGGCCTTCGATGTAGTGGTCTTCGCTATTCCTCTTCCAGGAGGGTCTTGGCAACCGTTGAGATGGCCTCTTCGCGCTTTGCCTCATCGATTTCGGGACTGGTGGCCAACACCACCCGAGCCAAAGGCTCGAGAATAAATGGCAATGCCAGCAGGATACCGATGCTGACGAATAGACCGACCCAAGATGAAGTCGGGACGTAATAGGTTCCCGGCTCGCCTCCCGCCAAGGCTAATTTGACCGAACCCAGCCATGGTATCTCTTGGCCTGCGACACCGACCAACCAATCGTCCTGCACCGCTCCGACCTGCCCCTGGGTAGTGAAAAGACCGTTAGAGCCGGGAGCGGCATTTGCTCCTTGGTCGACCGAACAGCGGTTATTGTCGCCGAGGGTGATGATGCCTGCATGGCCGGGGTCCCACTGGTTGATGACCAGATAATCCTCAATGATTCCAGCGTGGTTGAAGCCGGAATTACGGTCGCAGGGATACAGGCCGGTATTACTACCATCGAAATGCCAGGTGATATTATCTACATTCACCAGCGAAGTTCCGGCTACATCCCAGGTCAATACGCATGTACCGGCCCTGCCGTCACTGTCAGCGGAGACGCCGTCCCAAGAGGCGCCAGCCGGGCAGGATTGGGTTTCTCGGTCGGTAGGAGTGACAGTGGCATTTGCTACCGCCTTGAGTATCGCCCGATGGATTATCGGCGTGCCATCAACACCATTCTTCTTGTAGATTATCACGTCACCATACATGCCGTGTGATGAGTATTCATAGTGCGGATTGCCGGTCTCGGTTGCCTCGGCAAAGGTGATGACTTTATCGGCCGCTACCGAATGGACGAGAATCAGATCACCGGCATCGATAGAGCCGACCTCTCCAGCCGCATCGTGAATCATCGAATCCGACTCGACCACGACCAGTGGGGGCATCGAATCGGTGTGTATCCACAAACCGGTAATCAACAGGC
>DARQ01000108.1:18447-24466 GCA_002503395.1 Euryarchaeota archaeon UBA60
TGGCTGAGTTGGACATGGGTGATACACCCTCAGCGGCGCATCTTCTTAAGTCCGAGACTAGAGAAGTGTTTGTTGAGGCGTTCTTCAGCGCCGCTCCCCAGAAGTCGTGCCGCAGATTCAACTTCGGCGCGAACCTTGCTTATCTCAGAGCGCGAGTCCATTTTCAAAGCCTCCATCAAGATGCCGCGCTGGGCAACGTAATGGAAGAACTCTGGGCCGATGAAGATAGCGATGAGGCTGGCGATTACGAGGATGACCCATGCCGGGCCGGTGTAATCAGCGAAGCCCTCGACATCTTGCAGGAATAGAAATTGCGCCAACGCCGCGACCAGTAGCACACAACAAGCGGCAAAAATCGTTGAGAGAATTGCCAAATGGCTGTCACGCTTACCGGCCCACCAATCGGCAGCCTTTTTTCGCAGACCTTTTCTATCGCTTTTCGCCATCGCTACTCGGTACCCGTAGGGCGTCATCGGAATTACCTTTTTCCTTACCCCCCCTAGGCGCGAAAAATAGCCGATGAGTCCCCTAGGGACTCTGACCTCTTACGGATATGTTCAAATGCGAGATTATACAGTCGCGGCTGGGTTACCTATGGCTCCACATAGCAGAATGGCCTTATCACTGGTAATCCTGTTCGTGGTTTCATCATTATCACCACTCGCTGCAGCGGCGACGATTGAGACCCAATTCAAAGACGGCACAACTTCGTATGAGCACACCTTCACAGGCACTGGAGTGGGCTCGGCAGGCGATATCACGATTCCATACGGAGCCTATGTGACCCAAGCCACATTCAACTTGGAAGGGCGAGCATCGACCTCGTCTTGGTCGAATTTGACTTCGGATAGCAACTTCGGTGGGGCTGGAACAAACAGTTGGGTTGGAACACCACCAGGGATTTTGCAATACGGATTGCGGTCAAACCTTGAGGTTGAGAATGGCGATATCCATTTGAAGACTCAGCCGACCGACCGCACGTCAACCTTCTCTTCTTCGTCACACGTATCCAATGCAGGCGGTGCTACTCACAACACGACAGGACAATTCGTTGCTTTATCCGATCAAGGATTCAATGGCGTTACTTACCAGCCCCCCAAGAAATCTCTTACTTATTCCGGTTCGGCGCCTAATTGGAATTATCCAGGCCCTATTGCCAATCTAGGGGAAGAAATTCATGTGATGATGTATTCTTCAACTTCCACAGGCCAGATTCCTCAAATACAGCGCTACAATTCGTCAACGGGAGTTTATATTGGAACAGCGAGTATCAGTTACGGGAGTTGCACTACAAGTGCAATCTACTACATATATGATGCAACATCAGATGGAAATAACACTGTTTGGCTTGTATCTTACTCATACCGTTACGTGTCTAAATGGACAATCAGCAGTAGTGGTGATTGGAGTTGCAGCCAGTATTGGCTGATGTCCTCACCATACTATCCACTGGGAATATCAGTCGACCCGGTATCCAATGAACTCTTCCTAGCAGTTTACGAGTCGATGTCCCCAAATTATTACCATTACCTCTGGCAGGTAAGTCGGAGTTTTCCCACCACCTCAAATGTGACTTATACACTGGGAACAAACACGAAATTATCTGGCTTGGGTGCAGGATTGGTGGTCGAGGGTGACCGGGTGACTTACAACAAATATGCAACTAATTACGCCTTGCATAACTATTTCGACATTGGCAGCGGTGTTTCTGTGCATTTGGGCTCAAATCAATTTAACAATGTAGGCCATTATGGATTAGAAAACATGAGAGATGGAACTTATGGTTATACTTGCTTCCATTCAAGTTACTGTTCAGCCTCCTCTAGAAAATTGGTTCTGTCTGGCAGCGGGATTACCCATGATGAACGCAGTGTTTCGACCACAACCGCAGTTGTACAAGGCATCACCAATACCCTGTCTTCGGCTATTACTCAGGTCAGTATCACTGAAGCGATTACCTATATTCCCGATAACACTTCGATAGAATTTGAATTGTCATTGGATAATGGAGTGACTTGGAAGCCTGCGAGTTTGGGAACCTCTGTCAACTTCGCTCAGGCAGGCAATCAACTTGTGGCTAGGGCATACCTAAATGGAACTACCACCAAGACGCCTGTGCTCGATAAGATAACTTTGACTTATGTCGATTCATACGTCAGCAGTGGTTATTTCTATCTGCGTTCGCAATATTACGGTGGCACCACGAGCGGTGCACCGGTTGCGGCGACAATCTGGTGGAATGACACCACTCCTTCGGGAACATTGACGGTCAGAATATACAGTAATTCGGCTTGTTCCGGTACGATGAAACAATTTTCCAATCCTGGTGAAACGCATTCCTTTACCATCTCCACTTACTTTGCGGTATGTGTGAATTTTGGAAGCGGTAGTGGCGGTAGTGAAACCCCGGTATTGCACGACATCAATATCCAATTCCACTCCAACGCGCCGAAGGACGTCGGCCTGGATATAGGGGGTGATGGCACCAAGGATTGGAGCAAACAGGGTCTCTTCCTCGGCGAGGAGACCGTATCTGATTCGGATCTGGTAAATGCTCTCAATTCGTTTATTCCCGACACCGGTTCGGGTTTCATCGACATCCCGATTGAATTGGTCTCGAACACCGCCGGAATCATGCTCATTAATTCCTTCTCTATAACCTATCAGATGTCAACCGTGAATCTCGATATCAACTATGATGAGAGCGAGATTCTACATGAGCGGATTGAACCTTATGAGGTTGTCACCAGGCACGTCATCGGTGAGACCACCAGCGCTATTGACAAGGTCGAGTTACAGTTCAATGCCATGCCCTTAGGCATGGCTCCTCTGCTCGAATGGGACTTGCTCGATGTGCAGCCGAGTGAGAATGACCCCGAGGATTGGATCTCGGTCGACCCGTCGTCCTATACCAATATCAGCAACGGTATTCTTGAAGTTCATTGGCGCTTCAAGGTCAAGTCGGATTTCCCCGAGCAGTCCAATGTTCGCTTCACCACGGGATGCGAGGATAATAATGAGTTTTCACCTACCAATCTGCCTAGTACTCCGACACTTTTGGTCAACCACAGTTATGGCTTGGGATGGCTGAAAGTCATCGATAACGACGGTGCGGTCAACTGGGGTGATATGCCTGACAATAGCTGGGTCGCGGCCGGTGAGACAATCCACTTTCAAGGTCAGATGTTCTTCCAAGGTACCAATGATACCCCGAAGGACAATGCCTTCGATGTCCGCATTGCCCAAGGAACTTTCGTGCACTCTTCATGGCGAGATTTGAGCAATAATGATGGCACCTTCTTCATCAGTGTCGACGTGCCCACTATCGATGTTCCCAATGGAATATCTTACGAGGTGCAAACCTTCAACGAACGCGACCCGACCCGGGTGCTGCCAGCCGATGCGACCTGGTTCCATACAATACGGGTCGATGCGACGACACCAAAGGCGTTGGAGACCTATCCCCTTGAAGGGGGTTATGAAGCGGCTGATGCCGAGCATCTGATACGATTCCATGTCGCCGACGCCGTCGGCAGTCCGGTCACCCTCGACCTGAATTACTGGGTTGAAGCCGACCATGACGATAACCGCAATGGCTTGGCTGATGCCGAGGAATATGAGATTACCCAGATGGTCAACAATACCGAGGGCGAGGAAAAGTGGTTCTTCGCCGAAATCGACGATAGTCGAAATCCTAACATGGCTAAGGTATCCTATTTCATCTCCGGTAATGACCCGGCTGGAAATGTCCTGAAACACAATATCGGGGTTGATGCCGAGGGCGAGATCGTGTGGGCACCACACGGGCCAGGTATTGGTAGTGATACCGCCACCTATCTGACTCGAAGGGATTCCGATGCGGTCTTCACCGGATTGGATTGGCTCGGTCATTTCGATGAATCATCGGTATTCGCCGGACAGGACCAGACGATAATGCTCGGCTTGATAGATGCCAATACCGTCATCGACTTTGAGTACATCTCCTTGGTCTTTGACTTTGAAGGACCAAACCCGGCTAAAGACCGCCAAGTCATCTCCTACAGTGGTTTCAACGACACCTTCTGGTCGGAGAGCGAATATCTGACCCTATCACCGTCCAGTTTTACCGATACTACCACCAATGCATCTGGGATGCCATGGATTCTCGTCACTTTCAACTTCCAATTCTCTTGGGATTGGCCGGATGAGGAATATGGTGACTTGGCGCTGATATTCAAGGAGCGGGGCGGGGTTGATGCGAGGGTACTCGAGTTCTCAGATTATACTTTCAAGGTGGAAAATGACCTCGTTCTCTCGCCGGGGAGTTTCCTCATCTCCGATATATCAGAACCACGTACCGGGCCGATAGCCGATGGCAGCAGGGTACGTGCCGACGACCGACTCGCCTTCACCGGTCGTGTGGTTTTCGAGGGATCCAACACCCCGGCCCCACGCAATGTCGGGATTAAAGTCGAGGTATTCGATGGCCTATCGGTCTGGTCCGATGGCAGTTTTGATGCTGATGGCGCGTACAATGTCGAAGTTCCGCTCTCATCAGCGCAATCCTTGGCGACCTCGGAAACTCGGGTGTGTCTGATTTCAATCACCGATATTCCGGGCCGGGGCGAGGACATGACTGGAAATACCGTCGCTACCACATTGCGGGTCATCGTCGACCACGCGCCGCCGCGCGTCACCCACCGATACTCGCCAATTGACGTCATCGACATCAGCGATTCCACCGACTTGACCCGGCTTGCAGTTAGCTTCAACGGCACCGAAGATGCAGATTTGACCGGCAGTGCACAGTTCGTCAACTGGGTCATGCGCGACCACACCAATACCCTGACCATCGCCAGTGGCATGAACACTTTGGGGATTCAGCAGGAAGGCAATCTGGTGAGGTGGAGCGGTACCGTCGACCTTACCTCCGATGGCACGGTAGACCCCCGCTCCGGTGATCTGGTCGGTTTCTGGATAACCGGTTATGATGCCGCCGGCAATCCATTCCATGAGATTGGTAATAGCGAGGCTAACCCGATATCCGAACTGCCGAGCATGGATGGCGATAACGACCTTTCGTGGGTGAAGTTGGGCGCCGAGGTGACCGAACTTGCGGTAATCGACATCACAATCGCCGATGACCACATCAGCCCCGGGTCAAAAGTATCCATCACCGCGACCATCCACAATTACGGTGGTGCCACCGGAACCTCGTTTTCGGTGGCCTTCTATGCTGGTGATAATGAGCGCTCGTTCCACAGCAGTACCCTGAACGGAATAGATTCGGGCGAGACCATCAGCATAACTGCCGAGTGGCTGGCGGATGAGAGCGTCGAGCGAATCATGGTGTTTGTCGACCCCGAGAATGTGATTTCCGAGGTCGATGAGGATGACAACCGGGCTGAGCACAGCGTTGATGTGGTGTACGTATCATACATGGGCTGGCTCGACAGCCCGCGCGAACAACCGCTGGCGTGGATATTCACGATTTTCTCAATCATTGCCCTTTCCGTG
Source organism: Euryarchaeota archaeon UBA60 (assembly GCA_002503395.1). GTDB lineage: Archaea > Thermoplasmatota > Poseidoniia > Poseidoniales > Poseidoniaceae > UBA60. The sequence goes on from DARQ01000108.1 coordinate 23,944, forward strand.
GTGTTCACCATCGCCAGAAAGACCTCTCTGGCTTCAACTGAAACCAGCCTACTCGATGAGTTGGGATATGATGAGGATGGTGAATTCGATGAGGACGCATTTGAAGATTTCGACGATGATGACTACGACGACTATGACGATGACGATTATTAGTTGCCCAATCAATTCGACATATTGATTCATAGGCATTGTCCGGGCTCGCCAATTTGATGCCAGCGACTACCAGTGTCGAGTCACGACTTGAGGAAGAGCAGGGCCTGCGACAGAAGCGTCTCGACCAACTCGCCACCCTCGGTGCCCTGATGCTGTTGTCGGCAACCTTCTGGTTGGCCTGGCCCGACCTGAAATCATCATTCTCCGGCGAGCGATCAGTATTACAATCGCTGGGAGCGCCGTTAATTGTTCTCGCCTGGGCACTGGTCATGCAAGACCTGCCGCGGATGACGGCCAGTGCCCGCTCGCGCATCGGTGCTGCCACCACGGTGGCTTGGCTACCCCTGATGCTGATGGGCACTTGGTCACT
>DARQ01000131.1:0-655 GCA_002503395.1 Euryarchaeota archaeon UBA60
ATTCCCCCCGGGCGAAAAGCGGGTCGGTGGCAATCTTGGTGGTCAGCCAACCATCCTGTTCCCAGTTATCGGCGTCTCCGGTGATTCCGGCGGCAGAATCTGCGATGATGATAGGTGAGAATATCAGAATTGGCGAGAATAGCATCAGAGCTAGAGGTAAGGCCAGTACGCATCGAGCCCAATCTCGGCAACTGCTCTTGCCGCTGAAACCGTTCATAACGGTTCGAGAAGAGACCTGCTCAAGTGGATACCGGTCTTGGAATCAGGGAGTGGAATACAAATGGGGGATTGTCTTGGCAGGATTTGAGCAGATGTCGAGCGAACTGGAATCAGCCTGGGCAAAGATTGCCGAAACCACGGCAATAAAGGGTACCGGCAGGAATATCTCGCCGCCGTTGTTATTCCGCTTCCTGACCTGGACTGCCCAACCGATGTTCCGATTGATCGGGGCGAAGTGGAATGGTTTGTACAATGTCCCTAGTGGCGGTCCGGCAATCATCGCCGCCAATCATCTCTCCCATGTCGACCCGCTCTACATCATCAGTGCCAGCCGGCGCACTACCCATTATCTTACCAAGGACGACCATTTTCAACGCCGTCACACCGCTTGGTTCATGCGCGCCACCGGTCAGATAGAGACCGCCCGTGAAACCGG
>DARQ01000131.1:777-2370 GCA_002503395.1 Euryarchaeota archaeon UBA60
GGCCAGCCGATAACTTGGCTTGAATGGCTCGCTGATGATAGCGGTGGCGGCCACAGCGCCCATAGCCTTGCTGAATTGGCAAAGTTGAGCGAGGCGGAGATTCGCTCCCAGCATTCCAAACTATGTCGGAAATTCACCGACCAACTGATGTGTTCTCTCGTTGCTCTAGGCGCCCCGTGAGAAAGCGTCATATGCCGTCGGCCAAATGACCCTAGAGGGACCACCATGCAGGCTTATCTCGACTTGATTCGCCACATCCTCGATAACGGCGCCAAGAAGGACGACCGCACCGGCACCGGTACCCTGTCGACCTTTGGCTACCAGATGCGTTTTGACCTATCCCAAGGATTTCCGATGGTGACTACCAAGAAACTCCACCTCAAGTCCATCATCCACGAGTTATTGTGGTTTCTGAAGGGCGAGACAAATGTCGAATACCTGCAGGATAATGAGGTGAAGATATGGGATGCATGGGCCGGCGAGTCCGGTGAACTCGGTCCGGTTTACGGTAAGCAATGGCGGCGCTGGGAAGCCATGGATGGAGGCATCATCGACCAGATAGATGAGGCGATTGAACTGATTACCAATGACCCGGCTTCGCGCCGTATCATCGTCAGTGCCTGGAATGTCGGCGAATTGTCTGAGATGGCGTTATTGCCATGCCACGCGTTTTTCCAATTCTATGTCAATGACGGGAAATTATCATGTCAACTGTACCAGCGCAGTGCTGACGTCTTTCTCGGCATTCCCTTCAATATCGCCTCCTATGCCCTGCTCACCCATATGATGGCTCAGGTCTGTAATTTAGCGGTCGGGGATTTCATCCATACCATCGGTGATGCTCACCTATACATCAACCACTTGGAACAGGCCAACCTTCAGGTGGCACGAAAACCATTGCCTTTACCTACTTTACATTTGAATCAAGGCATTATGCATATAAATGATTTCACCTATGAGGATATCGAAGTACGAGACTACGAGCACCATCCGCACATCGCCGCGCCGATTTCGGTCTGAGGTGAAGAACAATGCTGACCCTGATAGTGGCGGTAGACCGAAATCTGGCAATCGGTCGTGATGGTGAATTGCCGTGGCATCAATCTACCGATTTACGGCGCTTCAAGAAATTGACCATGGGGGCGACCATAGTCATGGGTCGAGCGACCTTTGAGTCGATAGGCCGGCCCCTGCCGGGCCGGCGTAACATCGTGCTCTCACGGAATCCCGAGTGGCAAGTCGAAGGAGTAGAGAAAATGTCGATGGAGCAAGTTCTGGACCTCGCTGATGGTAAGGACGTTACCATTGCTGCTAACGATTCCAGGGGTGGGGGAGAGAAGGCTGAAGTCTTCATCATCGGTGGCGGCCAGATCTACGAATCATTCGTGCCGCACGCAGATGCTATCGAGATGACGAAAATCTATACTGAGGTCGAAGATGCCGACACCTGGTTTCCCGAGACTGTGGACTTCATTGAATCCAGCCGCCTTGAGTGCCCGGCTGGAGAAGGTGATGACCACGCGATGACTTTCATACGCCTAGAACGCAAATAGTGCAGATTCCGCGGCTAGTGGGCTAATCATTTGAGTACTC
>DARQ01000131.1:2473-4667 GCA_002503395.1 Euryarchaeota archaeon UBA60
TTGGCGTGGAATACCGCCTCGATGTCAACTTCCATCGCCAAAGCATTTCCCAGCATCAAGATGAGCACATCAGCCAGTTCCTCAGCCGCTTCTTCCAGCGGTTTTGCCTTGGTGATGGCGGACGATAATTCACCCAATTCCTCAATCGCCAAGGCCAAGCGGTAGCCCATATCATGGCCGTTATTATCGGGATTGGCGAAATCGTGTTTATCGTGGAAACGGGCGACCCGTGCCATCATCGTATCGAAACGCCCATCGCAGAGAATCTCGGCGACATCGCTCTCTCCGACCGCCATCACCCTCTCCCCTGCTCCACTGGCCATCCATTGTTCGACATCGACTGGTCTATCCCCTTCGCTCATGCCCCTCGCTAAAGCATGCAGTTCATTTTGCTATCCCGAAGGCCACTACAAATCGCTACGACTTTCGGCCTTCGGAGGAGGAGGGCCAGACTAGAATTACGTTCTCATCAACGCCTTGATGCTTCGATGAATTGGTCGATTGGGGATTCAGCGATAAGTTCGCCGATTATCTTCAACGGCAGATGTTCAACTTTGGTGAAACGGATGCAGGATTTTCCCATATTCGGTTTGCGGCCAATCTCTTCATATCCGGCCAGGATACGGGCAAGTTTCGTTTGATCGCAATAAATCGACATCATGTAAATCGCCATGTGGCGCTTCTGGTTGGCCAATGCACAGAATAACAGCGGCTCGCCATTGTAGGTCTTGGGCTCTAGCGAAAGCGGCACTTGCCAGGAAATCATCCCCCAGTACATCGCCTCCTCATAGCCCTCGGGAATATTGGCACGAATCACATCGTATACCTGTTGAATCGAGTCACGCCGCTCATCGGGTAATTCGGCGAGATATTGCTCAACCGTGAGCGCGTCGGATGAGACCATAATACTGGTGTCGGCTTTGCCCATTTCAATTTCCCTGCTCACACCAAACAGGTACTGTTGACCAGTGGACAATGCATCAACGAGCAGATAGTGAGGTCGTCGGATGACGAATAACCCTCAATCCTCGGCATTGCCGAGATGGTCGAGCAAAGCCGCCAAAGTCTGCCATGCCGGAGCCATTCCGGCCTGAGCAACGTCGGTGACTCCATCACCATCGAGATGAATCTCAACATCACCCATGCCCGCACCCCAATTTCCGGCAATAACTATTGCGCACATGGGCATATTCCTCTCTGCGGCAAGCCGAACTTCTGGAACGAATGTCATTCCGACACAGGTCGCACCATTGCGTTGCAGAGCCACGACCTCGGCCGGAGTCTCGAATTGCGGCCCGATGGAGCGGGCGTACACATGGCGCATCCTAACATCATCACCCCGTTCGGGTTGGGCGGCTCGTAAGGCTTGCTCCAATACCTGTAGTAATCCCTTATCGAGCACCCTGGTCATCGCTACGTGTACCGCGTGGTCCTCGGAAAAAGTCCAGGCATCGCCAGACAAACACATCACATCTTCGACCACTCCGACACTTCCAGGAGGCCAATTCTCGGCCAGGCTACCGACATTATTGATGGCTATACAGGCGACAGCCCCGCAGGTGGTCAAGGCGTGCATATTTGCCCGGAACTCGATTTTGTGTGGTGGTGTGGATTTACCATCTTTACCGTGATGGCGTTGCACTACGAACAAGGTGTGCTCTTCATTGTCGCCAGATTTGACCTTGACAACAGTCATCGGAACATCGCCCCACGGCGTTTCTACATCGACCTCTTCCAGAGATTCAACCGACAGGCCTGCAGACTCAATGCCCGGTTGTAATTCACCCTTGCCGAGACTGGTCCCGCCTATTATCGCCAATCTAGCCATGGCCACACCCAAACTGCCTACCCTAAAGAGGGCTGTGATTGCCTGTTATTATTCCTGCAGACGAGCAATAAGTTCGTCTTTCTTTCCCGATACCGGCTTACCGGCGGACTTCAAGCGAGTCTTCAGTTCGGCCACGGTCAGAGAGGTCAAGTCCTCATCAGCTACTGAATCAGTGGTTTCCTCAGCCTCTGGTTCCTCTGCGACCTCATCTGAGGTTTCCTCAGCGGGTTTCTCATCGGTACTCTTCTCGGTTGATTCCAGAGCCTCAGCGGCGGCGAGAATATCGACTTCTTCGGACTCATCACCAGCCTTGCCATCTTCGTCTTCTCCGGCTTCCTCATCTTCCTCTGACATTGCCGCCTCAAG
>DARQ01000131.1:4824-8292 GCA_002503395.1 Euryarchaeota archaeon UBA60
AATCGGCTTGAGTGCCTCTTTCAGTGCTTCTTCAAGTTCTGAGCCGAGCATTCCCTTCTGCAATTTCGTAAAAGTCGACTTGGCCGCATAGCCGAGGATGACATCCTTGGAGATTGCTCGAATCGCCTGTTTGATGCTGGTCTGGATGCGCCGGTCAGTGATAACCAAGGTCTTCAGCCGAATCAGATAACCATCGGTGGTCACGGCGTCATAAACACCATCGACCTTGCCGCGGTAGCGGCGAATCTGGCGTCGGGTGTAGTCGTTCTGATGCTGATGGCCGATGAATTGGGTCAGGGCATCGGAGCCGACCACGTCGATTACCCTGAAACGCAGTTTCACGTGCATCTTGGTGAAGTCACCATCGAATTCCTGTTGTGTCATCTCGTAGATTCTTCCGAGAATGTTCTCGTCTGCTTCACCGAGGGTTTCGCCAATCTGCTGATAATTCCAAGGGAATCGGGGCGCACGGATATTGTACCATCGTTTTGCCTTCCACTTGTCCTTTTGTTTCCTTGCCGCGGCGCGGCTCTTTACATTCTTACGACCAGCCATTGATTTTCCCTCAGTACATTGCGGGGGCTACCCCACTAGCGAGCCGCCGTCTAACCACCCATATTTTAAGGGCGTGGCCAGACTCTCATGGAAAGGAGATGGGAGCAAAAGTCATTTAGCCACGGGCGTTGGTGCAAAACTGAGTTCGATGCCGATACACTCCTTGCATTGGGAAGCCTTTGCCTCGGGTCTGGATGACGAGGCGGTGATTATAGCGGCGATGAAGTGGCTGTGCGGAAATGGTGACCATATTGTGGTCGAAAGGACCAAGTCATTTCACGGCAGTTTGATTCACATCATCAGTGCCGAGATTACCCAGCGCGGCAACGCACGTCGAGCATTATCGAATATTGGTGAGGAAATCTTACGGGAAATAATTTCCGGTCTCAACGACCGACTCGACGACGAGAACTGCGTTCATTTTCGCCTCCGGCTCGCAGATTTGGCCTGCGCCAGAATCGTTCTCGCCAAACCCGGAGAGAACCGGGTGGTCAAGGGCAAGGTGAAACTTCGCGTCTACCCCGGAAACAAGCCCACTGAAGTAGCCGAAATCCTGTTCAGCGAGGCGATAGATAGGGCAAATCGAATGGGTTTTCCTCAAGCGGTCTCCTGAGTAATCCTCATATCCCACCAACCTCTCAGGCAGTTTGAGGAAGTCTCATGACCCATGTAGTAGTATCCGGATGCGTTGACTGCAAATATCAAGAATGCGTTGCTGTCTGTCCGGTAGAATGCTTCCGCGAGGCACCTACCTACCTCGTGATTGACCCAGACGAGTGCATCGATTGTGGTGCTTGCATCCCGGAATGCCCAGTTGAAGCAATCTTTGCCGATACCGATGTTCCTGAAGAGGAATCCGAATGGATTGAGCGCAATGAGAATGAGGCCCCGGACCTAGAAGTCGCCATGGGTGACTCACCGGTACTCGCCGACGACTGATTTGTTTTCCCTAGACCGCAAATTATGGGAAATCCTCTTCATGATTTGAGCGATTCGTTCATTAGACGGTGACGGCGAGGTGTGGTTATGGAAGAACTAGACCTGACTGAATTGCGTCATGGCACCGACCTGATCAAGAAGGGATTCGCCCGTATGCAACAGGGCGGGGTCATCATGGATGTGGTCACCCCTGACCAGGCAGCGTTGGCAGAAGAGGCCGGGGCTACCGCAGTGATGGCACTCGAGCGAGTACCGTCAGACATCCGTGCCGACGGTGGAGTAGCACGTATGAGCCATCCTGAACTCATCGAGGGAATAATCGACTGTACCAGCATCCCGGTGATGGCGAAGGCGCGGATCGGCCATGACGAAGAGGCTCGAGTCCTCGAGGAGTTGGGCGTCGACATGGTCGATGAGAGCGAAGTCCTGACCCCGGCCGACCCGTTCTTCCACATCGACAAGCGCAAGTTCACTATTCCCTTCGTCTGCGGCTGTACCAGCATGGGCGAGGCGGTGCGACGAATCCACGAAGGTGCGGCGATGATTCGCACCAAGGGGGAGGCCGGTACCGGCAATGTCGTCTGTGCAGTTCAACACGCTCGCCTGGTGAAGAGCGAAATCGCATGGTTACAACAAGCTGATGAAAGTGGGCTTACCGGAGCCATTGAGGATATCGCCAATGAATTCTATCGTCTTGAAGAAGCCAGTTCATTAATCGACTTTGAATTGTTGGCCACGCCATTCGGTGACATGGATGAATTGAGCGCCGGCATTCGCAGTATCCTCGAAGATGTCCGCACTATGGGTCGCCTGCCGGTGGTCACTTTCTCGGCCGGTGGCATCGCCACCCCGGCCGATGCGGCACTATTGATGCACCACGGAATGGACGGAATCTTCGTCGGCTCTGGAATCTTCAAGTCCGAGGACCCTGCCACCACCGCCGATGCCATCGTCATGGCAACCCATCACTTCGATGATGCGGCCAAGGTGGCTGAGGCCTGTGCGATGATGGCCAGCCCGATGCCCGGTCTGGAAATCGACGACCTTGAAGTCAGATTGGAAGACCGCGGTTGGTAATACTGGCCGACTGGTCAGGGATGATGAATATATTCACTCTTCTTCATCGACAACCTCGGTCACCTGACCATCGTAGCCCAACCAATAAGAGTAGAAAGCGAAATACAACTCATCATCTTCATTGACCCCGGTACCGACAAGGGAACCCTTGGTGATGGCGGTTATCGTGACATCGATGCTGACCATCATCGAATCATCGCTGAACCTGCCACCTGCGCTCTCAGCATTTCTAGCCTCTACCCTATAGGTCGCTTGATTGGACGAATCATCGCCGACCTCGTGCTCGAATGACCAGTTGTCGATACACTCCTCCTCATCCACCAATACCGCTCCGCCCAATGAATCAGGCAGGGATATCTCGATGCGAATCGCATCGGTGTCCTCGCCGACAGGATTATTGCTGCCGAAGTCACCGACGTTGTCAGAACAGCCGGCCTGGAAATGGATGAAGGTCGCATTCTCCACCGAGGAGGTGGGAATGTCGATAATCAGATTGATTACTTGACCATTATTCAGGCTCCCATCGGTGATCACCTCGTCATACATATCTTCTATCTCCACGTCGAAGGTCCTCAATGTCGGCCCACCGGAACTGCCCTTGGAGAGCAGCATGCCCTCGAGCGGGCCGCCGAGAATGAGGGTTAGAAGTAAGAGGAATCCAACTCCGGCGAAGGCGACCTTGTGATTGGACCCCTGCGCTCCACCCAGCCAGCCACTCTCATCATATGCAGTGCCATGCAGGCTGGACGGAAGCAGGGCTAGGCCACTGCGATTCGCCCCTGCACCCTCATGAAGACCGGTGAGTGAGGAGAGCCCGGCAATGAATAACAGGACCACGGCAATCTGCACAAATAGCAATGCGAGTCCAGGACCCCAGTCGGCGGTGATGACCGGTGC
>DARQ01000131.1:8398-24091 GCA_002503395.1 Euryarchaeota archaeon UBA60
CCCTCTCCCCAGACGATGACGAGGTCCTCATGCGGCAGAAGAAGGGATGAATCCGAACCATACGACTGCCCACCGTCCGCAATCTGTCCGACGATTCCCGACATTATCCAGCAGGAGAGCAACAGGCCGGTGGCCAACCACAGGCGCGACGAGCCCAGCAATGAACGACGTTCCTTCGGAACGAGGGCAAGAATGAATGGAATCACCAATAAGAATAGACCGAGGAAGTATTTGAACATCATATCGTCGACCTCGCCCTCGGTACCAGAGACCGAGGCATTACCCGAGGTAGAACCATCCTTGGACTCGATCTCCTGTGAGGAATCGAAGAAGGTGGAATTGCTGAAGGTGGTGCCGAACATGCCGGTCTGCCAGTCGACCACCACCGTCGACCAGTCTCCATCCTCATCCATCACCTGATAGGTCTGGCTATGCACCATCCATGGTAGAAAAAGCGCGGTGATGAGCAATAGCATGGCCAGGGAGGCAGCAAGCGAAGGTAACACCAGCGCCGCCTTCTCAACCCTGCTGCCTAAACCATCATTCTCCGACAGAGCGGCCGAATCAGAGGACCTGAAAAGAGCCGAAGGATGTGAAGAACGGCTCTCTCCCAACCAACCCGGGGAAAGCGCTTCGAGGAAATGAAGCAGGAACAGAGGGATGACCATCAGCAGTGCCAGCAACTCCAACCACATGGCAATGCCCGGTGCCCACGATACCGTCTCGGAGGGACCATCCGCGGTTGAACTCTTGGACTCACCGAACAGCCCACCCTCAAAATCGACATGGCCGAGCGCCTCGGGAGCAGCATCGCCCAGGGTGAAGAAATCAGCCAGCCCAAACATCAGCAGAATCACGACCAGCAGTGCCGCCAGAGCAGCGGCTCCCTCAACGATACGAGGAGCAACACGGTTGAACCAACCATCACTGCTACGCTCAAACAACAGCAGAACCAACAGCAGTGAGAACAGCAATGTCCACCATATCATCTGGCCATGTGCAGATGCAATCTCACCGTTATCAAGTGTTTTCTCATTGAGATTTGCATGATTGATTCCCTCGCCGTGCGAGGTCGAGTATTCACTATCGATGCCAGCAAGATAGTCGGGGCTCTCGTTGCTGTCAGCGAACTCGTTCATGCCGATGACCTCGACATCAACCCGCTCCTGATAGAGGGTGTACTCCCAAATCATCTTGGTCTCGGCTGGACTCTCGCCCTCGACCGTCAAGGATTGCAGGGGAAGGTAGGAGGCCGCGCCGACCAATATTATCACAATAATCGGTAACCAGGTTCTCAAGGCAGCCTGCCGAAGGCCGAGGCCATCGAGAAAAGCCGGTCTGTCAGGCAGTGGTATCCGATGCACCTCATCATCGCCCATGACACTAGACGATTACCCTACAATATCAAATGAGCCCCGGCAGATGCGGCACTATTGATGCACCACGGAGTGGACGGAGGCTTCGTCGGCTCTGGAATCTTCAAGTCCAAAGACCCGAGGCCGTGAAGGCCTAACTTCGTAGCAATATGTAGCGGCCTTCGGTGGTCTTCGGTGGCACCGACTATGAGAGTGGGTGCCCGACTCCCTTTTCGCCAAGCGTCCACTTCAATGTCTTGACCACTCCCTCAAGGGCCTTGTAATTACGCGCCGCCTCTTTCATCCCGTCACGGTCTCCATCGCGTTGGCACTGCTCGAACCACTCCTTCCATTGAGCGATACGGTCCTCCGCCTTCTCTAGCATCAATTCGATTTCCTCCCAGGTACGTTCATACGACCTTTCAGGAGTTTCGCCATTGGGCATCTCTATTTCCCCAGTTAACAATAACAAGGAAAACGGGTATAATAACTAAACGCCGGCATGCGGAAAATTGCTCATTCCAATGTTGAAGATTAGTTGACGCAGGTAGTGGCGTGTGAAGATGATGAGACCGGGGTTGAGAAAAATGAAAATCTCACTTCTTCCCGGGATTGGAACGGGAAGCAGAAAAGGTGGTTCCTTTCTTCTTCTTTTTTCGTCCTGACCCGCCTCGCCCATCACTGGTGGCTCGTGTGGCATCCTCGGGATTACCAAAGCGCCCAGATGGGTCTGATGCTAGAGTTCCACCCATCGACAATTCGCCGCTGGCAAGTAATTCACTGACCAGTTGGTCGGCGACACCATCATCTTCAGCGCCGGTTTTCATCTCCGCCGCAACCGCCGCATTGTGTTCGGTCATCCACGACTTACGCTCTTTCCTCTGCGCCTCCAATTCACCGCGAATCTCGGTGACCTGCGACATCAGATCGGCAATCTTCTCATGCACGGCATTGGCCTTCTCCTTTTCGGAAACAAATTCCTCGTGCAAACGGTCGCCCTCGGCCTTGAGGAAATCTCTCTCGGAGAACATCTCATCGAGTCCGTCCTTCATGCCATCGGCGATTTCGACCTGCTCCAACATCGCTTGGTGGGAGATGTCGGCTTCGGCTTTGAGGGTGGCAATCGCGGCATCAACATCGGTGAGGTCAACTTTGACAATCTCGAATTGCTCCACTTCCGGCTCGAGTTCCTTGATTCTCCGACGCATATTCTTGATGTCATTGAGATATTCCTTCTCCTTCACCAGCGATACTCTACCGCTGGTCTCCATCAATACTTCCAATGTTGAGATTTCGGAAATTAATCTGCTGTATTCTCCAGCAGCTGAGCGACCACCTTTCTCATCGTCGCGATTCGATTTCTGCCTGCCGAATAAATCCTTCATCTGTTGCTGAATTGAATTACGCCGAGCCTTGTGCTGAGCAATCAAATCGCGCACCGCCTTGCGCTCTGCCAATTTTTCATCGAGCAATTCTCGGTGCTCCTTGTAGCGCTTCTGCATGGCGTTGCGCTGGTCGGCTGAACGGTGCGCGGAATCGTTCAGGTTGCCCCTTGTGTCACGCATCTTTCGCACTTTGATTTCCATCGCGGTCAAACGCTCGCGCAGGTCGGCATCGAGATGGTCGGAATCCGAATCCTGACCACGTGCTCCAGCCTTGCTCATACCCCCCGCGAAAGAATGGAAGGTTTCAAGCCTGCGCTGTGGCGGCTATAGTTTCTCAACTGAAAAAAAGTCCCCAGTGGCCGAGGATACCGATGGCCATGCCGAACAGGCTGAAACCGAGCAATAGGATGCCGGTTCCTGCCGATAAGCGACGATTGTATTCAGAACGAACCCGGACATTTATCTGCCGCCCGTAAATCAATTCTCCACCGGGTTCCTCAATTCTGACCGAGACTGTTGACTCGCCGAGGTGTAATGGCAATAACGTCTGCCACAGCATCAGCGAGGCGCCGAGAATATCCCCCATGAGGCTGATGACGTCGGTCATGTCACCAGAATCAAAACCCGCCAATTCAGATTTTCCCGACAGGATATTCAGGCCGGGCTTCAACTTGCAGGTATAGGAAAAATCACCGGGACGGAAATCCGGGCTTTGGATTCTCAACACCACTCGCTTTTCTTCGCCGGTATTGTTGAACATCAGACAGAACAGGTTTGCACGATCGAACACAACTGTCTCCATATCGACATCAACTATCAACTGCTGCGCTCGCATATCCTCGAGTTTGGCGGCTATCTTGTGGCGCAATCGCTCGACCAGGCGGAAGAATGCCGGTACTCTCTCAGCAGCGCGACGCAACAGTCTAGTCCACAACTCATCATCAAACCATTCATGGTTGACGATTCCATTAAAGTGTTCATCGCGAATGAATTCCAGCACCTTTTCCTTACGTTGTGATGTATCTATCAGCCCCTCGCGGTAGAGGTGGTGCAGCATGAATAATTTCTCTTGCGCGAACGAACGGTCAAGGCCCGGACGCAGGGCCTTGTGAAAATCGCGCAGGAAAGAATCGAACCTACTCGCCAACAGAGGGTCCATGTGATTGGTGAGCACCTCGGTGAATACACGGTCCAGTGTGGCGGGGTGAAGTGGTGGGCTATAGGCATCGAGCAACCCCCAGCGCTCGCACACATTGTACGATTTGCGTTCACGCATCAAGTGATGCGCCAAACCCATCAACGACATACAGGTGGCGAAAAGCATAGCCAGTTTGCCGAATTCAGTATTGATTCCTGCCAGAAACGAGCCACAGGCGCAAGCCATCGCCACGGCGATGATGATCAGTGCGAGATTTCGGTGTTGAATCACACCCGAGGTATGGTTCATCAGAGCACTGGTGCCATGCATACTTTCCAATGGCCGGCCCTCGATTCGGTAGCGAATGCCCTCGATTCGGAAGATGGCGTGAGTAGTTGCGTACCGCTGGCGGGTAATCACGAGAATGCCCAGATCACCGAATAACACGACCAAGCCGAGAAAGGCCATTCCCTGAGCGAAGTTCAACGACAGCGAAGCCTCGACGCTGTCCATCCACCAGGTTGGTGAGACCTCGCCCGCGAACCATGATAGGAAGAAGAAAATCGTTCCGACCGCGGGGAGGATTATCAGTAACCGAAGGCCATCGGAAAGGAAAAGTCGGTCTAAATTGACTAGATGTTCCTCTCGCCGTACCAAACGGTCACGCATCTTCTGGAGATTGGCGATTTTCTCTTCATCAGTAATGTGTTCTCCATCGCCGCCATCGTTGCCCTCGGACTTTGATTCCAGAGGTATCTCAAAGTTGTCTTCAGCCATGCTGAGGTCTTTGGCGTTGGCAGCATCTGGTTCTGCTACCGGCTCGTCAGTATCATTTTCCTCGCCCATATTCCAACCTCAGAGACTTTCCCTCGTCTTGACCAACACTTTGTGCAATATCGAATCATCGATGTCGATGTCTGCCCCGTCTACTCGCCAACCGCTACCCGTGTTGAGGATTTCTGCGCCGATTGAAATCCCTACACTGTTGAGTAATTCCTTATTTCCTGATGGCGAGGCGATGACCAAGATTTCTCCTCTCTGCCCACTACCCAGAGTTGAAGCTTGAACCAATGGTTGCTTGGGAAACGGTGAATGACGGTTTTCGGGGGGTGGTATCGGGCGCCCGCTCGGGTCGACATCGGGCCTACCTAGCAATTCATCAAGAGTCCATTCCAGTTCATCATCAACCGCGTGTTCCATCCGGCACGCGGCCTCGTGAACATCACCCTGAAAATTCATGACCTCGACCAATAATACCTCAAGTAACCGATGTCGACGTTTCATCGTCCGCCCGAAGGACAATCCTGAGGCGGTTAGTCTAGCACCCTTGTAGGGCTCGTAGTTCAGATACCCCTTGCCGGCCAAACGCTGGATCATCTCGGTTGCCGAGGCTGGACTGACCTTCAATGCCGCGGCGACCTCGCCATTGCGAACCACTTCATCACCGTTCTTCTCGTAAAAATCGTAGAAGGCTTCCATATACTGCTCTTCGTGCTCCTCAAAATGACCGGAAACCAATTTCTCACCTCAGATTGCATGTGCTATGAATTCGGTCTTGCAAGCCGGACAGCGCGCCCGCACCGGTCGCTTTTCCAACGGCACTCTTAACTTTGCTTCACAATCAGGACAGGGTAGAATATCACTTTTTGAGGCGACGACCAGTTGCCCTGGTTCGTCTGACGCATCGGTCTCTTCCTCGTCTCGCCCGGCGGCAGACGGAATTGCCGTCGCACCCTCGGAGGTCGACCTTTCCCTATCAGACTCATAGCTGTGCTCATCTTCATCAGTGCTGGTAACCGGGGCTGGCACCTCATGCCCAGATTCTGCCTCGACATCGAATTCGTGCCGGCACGAAGGGCAACGAACGGTTCCTGAGAAGGTCGTCGGAACCGATAATTTCTGCTCACATGATGGGCACGGAACCTCAAGTTTCTCGCTTGAGGATGTGGACTTTTTCACGGAAGTTTTGCTCTCACGCTTTGCCGACTTTCTGGCTTTCCTTTGTTCGGATTTCTCTTTCCGACTCAGTGGTCCGCCAGCCCCCGCCGCGGCACCGTCAGAAGTGCTAGGGCTAGCATTCTTCCATCCATATGCCAATCGGGAAACCAATGTGACGACGACGGCAGCGATGATTCCATAGATGACATAGGTCGTAGGAACGATTCCAGAGATTCCTTCATCTTCACCCTCGACAATTCCTGAGATGTGGCTATTCTCGGCAACTAGAATCTCATCACCAACCCGCCACCAGCACTGCATATCGACGACTTTTCCCGAAGGCCATGAAGAAATATTCATCGTCACTGAACGGCCATTGGCAGAAGCGGCCAGAGGTAGTGAGGTCGTTTCATCGAGCACCTGACCATCGGCATCGAGCAGACGGAGGGTGCCGCCCTTCGAAGTTGCCATCCCATCATTATGCAGAGTGCAGGTCAAGGTTACAGAAGTTGACTCCAGAGGGCTTGATGGTGTGGTTTCTGATTCCTGTACCAGGCGCAATAACGGGCGGCCGTCGGGAATCGACATACTAGCTTCGCTCGAACCGGATGTAAGCCATTCCTGGGGAGTCAGGCGAACATAGACTTCACCCTGGCCGGTAAACTCACCCAGATGAGAAACAATCTCTCGCTGACCTGTCGAGAGGGAAATGGAATACTGTTGTCTGACCTCTTCCACACCATCGGCGCTGATGCCTATCTCGACCCCGACCACCCGTTCGATACCGGGGGAAAGTTCCACTGTCCATGCCGATGAAATACCACTGCTCGCATCCCAGTCCACTGAGGTGAATACCGGTTGTAGGCTCTGCGATTGGAGTGCTGAGATGGTGAAGTTACCGGCCAAGTCGCCGGCTACGGTCGCATCGAGGCTAGCGACCCACCACTCGATCACCGAATCACCAGTGGCCGCAACAGTCACATCGGCAACCAGTAGGCCGCCACCGCCGCTGGCAATGGCGATACTTGAGCCGGAAACAGTGCTACTGCCATGACGTAGGAACAGTGTCGCTGAGCCATCATAATCTCCACTATTATAGACTAAAAGGTTGGTCGAGACCACATCACCAACGTGCCAAGGACCACCGGAAATCGATATCTCACCACCGCCCCCGCCGACGCTGGTGAATTCAGCTGCCTGCATGGTGAAAGGGTAGGTCGCCAATGCGGTCGAGTCATCGGCGATTCTACCGCCATCCTTGAGCGCACACTCCAGTCTACCGGGAGTTGCGGTGATGTTCACGGTGTAATTAAACGACTGCCCCACCACAATGCTCAGAGGCGCTGAGAAGACCACGGAATTGGCATCGGGATTGGTGCATTGCACCAGCCCTGACCAATCGACTTCACCATCATTTGCGACCGACAGGGTGAAGTCGACCGATGCGCCGAGTTCTGCCGCCACCGCGGTGGTAGAAGATAAACTGAGATTCAGGCGCGCCAACGGCGGCGGCCCAACCGCGAATTGAAGGGTCGCAGAATCATCGCTCAAATCGGCATCACCACTGAAATTGATACTGACATCGAGACTGTGATTACCCTCGGCGACAATTCCTAGTTCGATGCTGAACATTGCGGTCATATCGGCGAGTGAGTTCAGCGCTGAAATACTCAGATTTCCGCCGTCGAAACTCCACTGCAGGGAGCCGGTCGCATTTACATCGCCGAAATTGACGACGGGAATCTCGACGCTGAGATTATCACCGTCTCTCACATTGGCGTTGGCACTGGAATTTCCGGCGCTATCGACGACGACCATATTCCATTGCCCAGTCGAGGCCAAGCCTACTGAGAGTGGCCTGAGTTTACTGACGATACCCGACCACGCGACTCGCCAATCAGCGCCACTTGCATTATCAGGGCCAACCCCGGACACATCGGCATCGCCGCTCAGGTTGATCTCCAAGGTGTATATTCCGACCGCTACATCTGTGAACAGCAGTGCGACCTGATGAGTCGAATCAGCGCTGGCATTGATGACTTGAGAATTAGTGATCGGAACTCCTTCGATGGTCGAAAGGTCAACACTCAAAGTTGCATTGGCTAAGCCCCCCAGCATTTCCTTCACCGTCAGGTTGACCCATAATGAGCCCTCGCCAACCTCTCCGTCACCATCCAAGGTAATTGAGTTGGCATCGAATAGCAAACCGCCGTGGGATTCAGCACTTGAGAAAATCGGCAAAAAGCATGCCGCGACCAGACTGACCATCACCATGGCAGCGAAGGCGGGCTGTTGCACGGAACGTGGTCGACTCACCCGCCTCAAGACGTTTACCCCACATTAGGGGGTACGGCTAACATTTATCCACAAAGGGCAGGTCGCCGAGGCGTTCGCATGGACGCCGAGGCCCTTTTGGAGTTAACGCCGGACCTATTGGCGAAAGCCTTAATCCACCGCCACGAGCGTTTGATTGAGGAATTACCAGAGGCAATAAAGCAGCATCAAGGTGACTTCGATTTCGCTAAACCGCAAGCCGAAAGCGCACGTTCCAAGCGCGATCTCCTGAACACCAAGGTGGCATCTCTGAAAGGTGAGCGAAATACCTGTACCAGCCGCGCCGGCGAGTTGCGCAGCGCGGCGACGGCACTACGTGAAAAACTGCAGGAAGAGGGGAAACTTCGCAACCCCGACCCGAAATGGGCTCGCGAGAAACTGGATGCCGAATTGAAACAACTAGAATACGACTTGGAAACCCAGGCCGGCGACCACAAACGCGAATACAAGATTCTGCGACAAATGCGCGACCTGCAGGCCGAACACGAGCAGTGGGTGGAAAAAAATACCGCAAAAGAACCCGACTTAAAGGAATATTTCGTAGTCCAACAAGAGATGCGGAAATTGTACGACCAAGCGCAGAAAGCACACCAGACAATGCTTGAGATGGTCGACGAAAATCATGAATTGCACAACACCTTCGTCGACAAAGAGGATAAACGCAGAATTGCAGCCAGTAGATTGAGCCGCTCGACTCGCTCATTGGACATCTCCAAGGCCGCCATTGACGGCTGGAATAGCCGCTTGAGCAAGGGTTTCGACGAGCTTTTGGTCGACCGAGTTCGCGTCAGTGAGGGGGGGCTGTCAAGTATCGCCATCCGCCGACAGCAAAAGCGCGCTGATGAGTCGAGAAAAGCCGCAGCATCCAAGACCTCAAAGTCCGCAAAGGCCAGCAAGTCGGGCAAATCAAAAAAGGCTGACAGAGCCGAGAACACCAGCACCAGCAAAGGTGTGGATTCGCATGGAGAGGAGGAGTGAAGATGGCGAAGACATCCCCCCCTGGAGGTGAAAAGAAACCTCAAAAGGCGAAGTCCGCCGATAAATCATCAACGCAGGAGAAATCAAAATCCAAGGAGCGCCGCCCTGCCAAGGGAAAAGCACAACCCAAGGGAAAAGCACAACCCAAGGGAAAAGCACAACCCAAAGGAAAAGCACAACCCAAGGAAAAAAAGCGCGACCTGTTTGCCGACCTGTGGGATCGACCAAAGCACGAGGTCAAGAGTGAATTGAAGGAATTGTTACGAACAAAAATCGTTGCTGAGCAAGAGTTTGAAGCGGTTCGAGGTGAACGTCAGCGGCAGATAAGAATCGCCCAGGCAATTCGTGGAGTCATCGTCGATACCAAGAATATCCGCTCCGAGCACAAGGGAATCATCAACCAGATCGGCGAGCGAGAGAACGTCATCAAGGATTTGCGCCAGCGCCGCGATTCACTCAATGAGAGGGTGGTATTGCCACTGAAGAATATCGATGAGGAATTGAGCAAGACCTTCCGCCAACTGACCGAGGAGAGAAAAGACCTGCGCTATCCGAGCGTCGATGAAGAATTGCGCCTATTCTCCTTCTTCTTTGAATTACAAGCGATGCGGCCACTGGCTTTCGAGAGCGATGCCCTGCATCACGAGCGCATCAAATTGATTGAAAAACAACGTCTGTCAATCAAGAAACTACGGCAAAAGGAGTCCGAGCATGACGAAGTTGTGCAGAGCATCCAGGGTAGTGACCCGGTAATCAAGGACATCAAGGTCACACCTTGGGAGGAGAAAGCATACAATCGCCGAATCGCAAAATTATTTGAGGAGCAGAAGGTGAAGCGAGACGAGTTACACAATATCCGACGCGAGGCAGGACGTCTGGATGCATTCATTCGGGTCGACCGTAAAAAGCGTGAGCAGGCGAGTAAGGGTGGCGGACCAGACTCGCCGGGCTGGGGTAGTCATCATGGCAGACGTGGTCGGCGCGGCCCCGATGTCGAAGAGGTTCGCCGCAAAGCTGCAACCGGTGAATCGATGTCACTCGAAGACCTGTCGGCACTTTTGGATTCAGGTGGTCTCGACTCGATTACAAAGAAACACGGTGAATCTGAACAAAAACGCAAGCATAAGGGAAAGCAGGTGAAGAAGTTCGGCGCCGTGCGCGGACAGGCCAAAACCGGAAGGCCCGACCGCAGCGAGTGAATCGGCGATACTTCAATGCCTATCCCGTCTTGTGAAGTCCATGAGCGGCCTGTCCTGGCGTGGTGCAAAACCTCCAAGTTCGCTTTCAGTACATCATTTACAGCGTATTCAGCACCTCATTGCATTAGAGACCGGGGAAAATTACCACCTTTCCAACCTACGCCGCCTACCGGTCGCAAAAACCGCCGGTTCACTACTCCTCTGGTCTGATGAAGAACGAATCGAGGGGGTATTGTGGGCAATGAATATCGATCACCGAACCATCCGCGTTATAGGCTTCTGCATCGATAAACAGTTTCAGAGGATGGGGCACGGAAGTAGCGGCTGGAAGCAGATGGGAGAAATCGCCAAGTCGAGTGGAAGGACATTCGTTTACCTTGAGGTGAAGACTGATAATGTTGCTGCGATAAAGTTCTATAGAAAGAATGGTTTAATCGCTACCGGCGTTCTCAGCACCTATTATCAAGGTGAGTCCGGGTTGTTGATGTCGGGAGATTTGTAATTCGGTTTTCCCACTCTCGCACAGCGCAACCGATTTGGTGCGGCTAGCCTAGCACAGAACGATGCAAGGGGAATTATTGGCCGATCTGGCGGCCGAGAGCGGCATCGACGTGGTTACAATCGTCGATAGTGCTGGCTTCGCTATCCTCGCCCATCCAATGGTAGATGATGCCGAGCGTCTGGCGGCAAATGTTATCGCACTTATTAGCCAAGCTGAAACAAGACCTCGAGACGATACGAAACAGCAAGACTCGCAGCGACAACCTAATGCCACTGTCAATACGGCACTTACTCTCATCGCACAGGACGGCAATATCTTGGCTTTCCCACTGCCCCGCGGGCATTATCTAGCACTGCAGTCTGACCACCGAGCAAGTCTCGGGCGGATTCGTAGCAGAGGCGAGGAAATCGCCGCCCGAATCTCAGCCTTGATGGAATCGGAAAACTAGTTGCGGCGGCATTGTAGTTAATCCCAGAAACCGGAAATCCCGGAAACAGGTAAATAGCCAGACATGACCATGCAAGACTTCGTGCCGTTGTCGAGAATCAGGTCAGGCAGGCGGTGATGTAGAATCCGGGAGATAGGCAGTCGTGGCGAGCCAACGAGTCGCGCCGACAAGGCGTCTAGTCAAAGAGTGGCCCAAGTAAAACCGGTCCGTTTGGCCCGATATCCAAAGCCTGTTTCTCCATCGAGTGACGAACGTGGCGCATTTTCTCAATCTGCATAGTCCGCACAATCTGTCCATTTCTACGGTCGATGCCCAAATTGATTATCGCATCTGCCAGAAAACCCTCATTACCTTCCAATTCAGCATGTTCGCCATATTGCCGCTCGGTGATTATCAACACATTCAGGCCTTGCTGGCGTAGGAAATCGAAGAACGAGAACATCTTCTTTCGAATCACCTCGTCCATCGTCGTCAAACTGTAAATCGCCCCGAGAGAATCGAGCACGAATGTGGTGAAACGATTGCCGTGCTGCTGTTTGAAATGCTCGATCATGCGGCGGGTGAACTTGAGATAGTCCATAGCATCGTTTTCGCGCCTCAGTTCAGTGAAGTCGGTCACCTGCAGATTATGTGGTAGGGCGAGGTTCATCGAGTCGGCACCTCGCAACAGACTATCAACGGTTTCCTCGACCGTACAATATAGTCCGAACTCGCCTGAGCGCGATAGAGAATTCGCTAAAATGGTCAGGGCAAGGCCACTCTTCAAAGACCCAGGTGGTCCGGTTACCAGAGTAATGTAGGGTGCAGATACATCTTGGGTCATCACCCGGTCCATTCCTTGAATACCGTGCAACAACATACGACCAACATTCGCTAAACGCGCTCAATTCTTAACGCTTAGGCAAGGGCAATCATCAACTCGCACAAATCAGCACCCTCAATCTTTGGCCGCATTGGTTAAATGGAACGTGTCGGTCGCCGGGTATGGCAGGATGGGGACATCTGCCACCGGAGTGTAATTGGAATGAACGACCTCGGCGAAGTGTTGGAGGCACGTCGCAAGTTGGTCGACAAAAAAGCCACTGAGGCGAGAACTTCTCGCGACGACTGGAATGCTCAATCCAAGAAACACTTCGGGACCCGAAATGAGTACAATACCGAGGTTCGGGAACTGGTACAGAATGCTCGTGAGCAAAAAGAAATTCGCGAGCGCATGAATGATGAGGTGCGCGAGCGCAAACGGATACGTTCTGAGGCTAATACCGTCGTCAGGGAAACCAAAGAAGCGTTACGCACATTGCGCGAGGACTCTGATTCCAATATCGGTTCACGCCCGGTTGATAAGCGCGGCCGACCAATCACCATACAATCCCTCGGCCGTGAAGCCGACCGTCTGGAGCGAGAATTCAGCGAAGGTCGGCACACCGGCAAAAACGAGAAGAAGGTGATGGAACGGCTACAGAAAATCCGCCGCCAGATCAAAGAGATGGAGAGTACTGAGTCCAGTAATGACGAGTATTCTCTCGCCCAAGAGAGGATGCGCGAGGCAGTTGCGATTCAAGAGGCAGCACACGTCGAGGTCGAAGCCGCGGCTGAGCAGGCTCAGGCGGCACACCAATTGATGCTGGAATGGCAGGGCGAAGTCGCAGACCGGCGCGAATTTGCTGAAGCGGCACATCGCAAGTTGCGACTCTCGAAGAAGGAGGCGGATATTGCTCACAAGACCTACATTCTCTCTCTGCGTTGTCTACACAGTGTCCAAGACATGTCGCGCGCCCGCCGTGAACTGGAACGTGGTACTGCTCCTCGACAATCCGCTCGCCAGGGCGTGCAAGACCTGATGAGCAAATTGATGTCTGGCGAGACCCTGACTACAGAGGAATTGCTGGCGTTACAGCGAGATTAAGGCTATCAGCCGCACACGAGATGAGGGGTTGAGGAAAATATGGTCAACCACGATGAAATAGCCGCGATTATCGGAGATTACGACCACCTCAAACTACGTATCGGTATGACCGCCAGTCATTCCGCTCTGGACATCTGTGATGGGGCGATTGAGGAGGGTTTCCCCACCGTCGCCTACTGCCAGAAGGGGCGAGAGAAAACCTATCTCGAATACTTTCGCACCCAACGTACCAATAGTGGCAGAGTCCGACGAGGAATGGTCGATAAGGCGATTGTCTGCGACCACTTCTCCGACATCATGCAGGATAAATTCCAAGATGAGATGCGCAAGCGAAATGTGATTTTCATTCCCAACCGCTCATTCACCTCCTATTGTGACATCACTGAGATCGAGAATGATTTCAAAGTCCCTATGTTCGGCAGCCGTAACATGCTGAGAATGGAGGAGCGCAGTGAAGAGCAGGATTATTATTGGCTTCTCGATAAAGCTGGACTGCCTTACCCCGAGGCCATCGACGACCCTCAGGATATCGACTGTCTTGTCATCGTTAAACTGCACCATGCTGAGAAGATTCTTGAGCGTGGATTCTTCACCTGCGCCTCCTACGAGGAATATGTACAAAAGTCCGAGGCTCTGCTCAATTCAGGAGTGATCGATGCCGCCAGTCTAGAGGGTGCTAGAATCGAGCGCTACGTCATCGGTCCGGTATTCAACCTCAATTTCTTCTACAGCCCACTCGAAGAGGAAATGCCGAAACTGGAACTCCTAGGTGTCGATTGGCGCTTTGAATCGAGCCTCGATGGCCATGTGCGACTCCCGGCGCCGCAGCAGATGACAATGAGTGCCGACCAAGCGATTCCCGAGATGACGGTGGTCGGGCACAATACCGCGACGATTCGTGAAAGCCTACTGGAGACCGCATTTGAGATGGGAGAGAAGTTCATCACCGCCAGCAAGGAACATTATGACCCCGGAATCATCGGCCCGTTCTGCCTCCAGACCTGTATCGACAAGGATATGAATTACTCGATTTACGATGTCGCCCCACGAATCGGCGGAGGTACCAATGTTCACCTCAGCGTCGGTCATCCCTACGGTAATGCCACCTGGCGCCGAGTGATGAGCAGTGGCCGTCGTATCGCCCTTGAATTGCGACGGGCTGCGGAGCAGGATCGGCTTCTCGAAGTGCTAACATAGAAAGCCAATAGGATTTAAATTCAGGCTTGGCCTTCGCCAGTGGACTTCGGTGGTTTTCATCAAATCTTACGGACCCATTGCCTACTGACAGCATCGCGCATGTACCACATGCCGCCACCTTCGGGATATTCCATCCACTCGTTGCCGTCGGAGCGCATCTGCCCGACCATGTCGAGTGTAGGTGCCACCTGCTGCACCGGCTGGGTGGGCATCAGCACTGAGGCTTGAGTCTGTGCCGGCATCCGTTCGGGTTGCTGGCCCATTGCCGGCTGAGCGTAGCCGGCAGCCTGCTGACCGTAGGCCTGAGAATAGGCATCGGCAGCGTAGCCACCATCATCACCCCATGCTTTGTCTTCCTCATCGTCGCCGCGGCGACTGAATAACAACAGTAGAAGGGCAGTGATTATCACTACAGCGACAACTGCGATGACGATATACAACATCGAGTCACCGTCACTTCCACCACCGCTACCGAATAGCCCATCAGCCTCATTCGCCTCTTGTTCTG
The DNA here is from genome assembly GCA_002503395.1 of Euryarchaeota archaeon UBA60. GTDB lineage: Archaea > Thermoplasmatota > Poseidoniia > Poseidoniales > Poseidoniaceae > UBA60. Next base: position 23,287 of record DARQ01000131.1, read on the forward strand.
CGGCCTCGGCTGCAGCTACGACATCAGGTGGACAACCGAGCCAACCGACCTTGGTCGAGGTGCCATATTCATCAGGGCAGGCATCGGGTTCGGTACCATTTGGATTGTCACCGAAGGTATCTTTGTCTCTATCCGACCATTGAGTCGCATCGGTGCGGAAGGCGTCAGCTCCGTCGCTAGCCTTCCAGGTGATTCCATCTGGGTCGGAATAGCCATCGCCATCACTATCCAAACAGCCGATACGGTCTAATGTCGAATTCCCGTTTTGCAAGGAGCAGTCATCGCCATTATCGCCAATGCCATCACCATCGGTATCCTCCCACTCCTCGGCGGTGAAAGGAAATGCGTCGATATCGTCGGCATAGCCATCACCGTCGCTATCGCGACAACCGTAGTAATCATCCTTGGTGGAGGTTCCTTCGATGGTCGGGCAGGAATCCTGGAATTGCGCCAGATACACATATTCTCCGGGCCACGAGGTTGGGCGGGTATTAGACCAAGATTGGTTTTCGTAATTATCACCATAGCCGTCGTCATCGTTATCAGCCCACTGTGTTGGCAGGTCATCGAATGCATCAGCACCATCTCCCAAGGTCCAGAAATCGTCGGGGGCGGAGTAACCATCGCTGTCCCAGTCCGGGCAACCCCAGCGGTCGTAGATTGAATATCCTTCATCGTTCGGGCATTCATCGGCTCTGAATCCATCCTGATTATCACCGAAACCGTCACCATCGCTGTCGATCCACTGGGTCGGCTCATACATCAGGGCATCTTCGCTATCGGCCCAGCCATCGCCATCGGTATC
>DARQ01000131.1:24170-30740 GCA_002503395.1 Euryarchaeota archaeon UBA60
CCCATCGTCGAGGTTCCAGCAATGGTCGGGCAGGAGTCAAATCCATCGAGCACACCGTCGCCATCGTCATCGTCATCTTCGTCGGCGTCGCGGCAACCATCACCATCGATATCGTTGCTCATATTGGAGACCCATGTTGGCCTTAACAAGACAGAATGGTCCCAATCTGAGCGAATACAATCATCGATGTCATTGGTCACATTATCGTTGTCGATATCATCGTCTTCGACAATGTCCTTACAGCCATCGAGATCCCAATCGGTTGAAGAATTCTTATCCATTTCATCGGAATCGGAGACCCAGTCAATCACTCCCAAGGGGCAGTCATCCCCCGAGTTATCCAAGATGGTGTCGTTATCGTCATCGTAATCACACTCATCACCCTCGCCATCCATATCGTGGTCATTTTGAGTGGGGTTTGCGTCGGAAGGACAATTATCCTCTTCGTCACTGATTCCATCACCATCAGAATCGGCTGCCAGAACTCCGTTCATGGCCCAGATATAGGGGGCGAAATCACTGCTCGAAGTGTGTGTACTCCCCCCGGTCGAGGCGAAATCGATGGTATCGGCAAATAGACCACCAACCACGACTTGGCCGGCGCTCGAGACGCCCATGCCAGCCGGCCAATCATTTGCGGTCGAGCCGGCGAAAAAGCCGCGCAGCCAATTACCGTTATTGGCATCGAATACAGCGACGATGCTGTCGTTGAAACCCAGCGGCGAGAAGGCATCGCTGGCGACGCTGAAAGAACTGGCACTGCTCATCACCACAACTCCACTATTCCCACCTGAGGAGACAGCAATATCACTGATGATATCATAGGATGAGCCGCCGAGGCCATTGGCCCAATTCCAACTAGCTGAGGTGATATTGTAACTGGATATCCAGCCGAATGTATCGCCACCTGCAGATGCAATCAAGGTGGTTCCGAAGGATGCGTCGGAGGCCAGGTAACCAGACATCAACAGATTGCCACCCCCAGTTTCAGCAATCGCGGTGATGATGACATCTCCGGCACCGTTGATTGGATTGGCCGATACCCATGACCCACTTGAGGAAATCATCGCGAATGCACCTTCACTATTGCCGGCCGTCCCGGATACAGAGTAACTACCGAATGCCATATTCCCATCAAATGAGGTCGAAATCCAAGCATCATTATTCACGTCGATGGTTACCGATGCGACCTCTTGATAACCTGCTCCTCGGGCATCCTTGGTCCACTGAAGGTTTCCACTACCACTATATTTTGCCACGAATATCTCAGCATCGTTACCACTGGTACCACCGCTATCGACGGCAACACCGACATCAGTATTGCCGATGAAAAATCCACCGATAATCACATTGCCACTTGAATCGACATCAATTGCATTACCCCATACAACATCTAAGGTCATTACTGTGGTACCGTCATAATCGCCATTTCCGTGCAGAGCCTGAGCCCACTGCCACTGACCTGCACTATTTGCCTTGGCGATGAAACAATCGTAATATCCAGTAGAGCGGAGATTGATACTCCCGAAGGTGATGTTATCATAGAACACTCCGGTAACGTACATATCACCGGAACTAGAGAGGGCGATACCACCAATGTTGGCTTCAGCGAATTGACCCCCTGTGACCGGAACGGCATTGGCCCATTGCCAATTCCCACTGTCATCGCTCTTGGCAAACCACGGTTGTACGGTTGCAGAGGATGATGCGGTTTGTGTACCAAAAGAGAGCGCTGAAGATGCGCTCATCATTCCACCCGCATAGATATCGCCATTACTCGCCAATACCGCGAGGTCAACGATATTTGCCGGGTTTGAACTGTCGCCGAATTGTGACCAGCCCGTAGCAGTTCTCGCCCCGGCCATGCTGATTCCAGAGGGATTTTCTTGCAACTGGAATTCTTCAGGCGAAGACATCGGGGACATCGCCAATGTGGTCATTACACTTAGCATCATCATCAGAGTCAATAATCCAGCGGCGTACTTCGGGCCATCGCTTGGCTTGCAGAAGCGGACATCCCACATGGACCGACGTTCACCTGTATGCTAATCAATGCTACGATACGATGTGATTACCCGTGATGGGAGTGTTCCTCGCCTGACAGACCATGGACGATGCGAATACCATCGATGGGCATTTTTCCAATCCAAGCCGGCAGTAATAATCGTCTACGAGTTAATATCGCGCCCTGCGAATCGACTCTCCACCAGCGAAGTAATCCACCAGTGACTGTCTTCTCGTGAGAGCCCTGGGGAAACTCCCCCGCGCCTCTGCTTAATTTTTCAGCACGGCGAATATCCAATAATGACGATAAGCACGAGCGTATCCTCGCTTCGTCGAGTGAAGTTGTTGCTGGCATCACCTCAACCTCGGGAACATGACGAAGAAAATCCACAGGCCCACAGACACTGCATTCACCTGCCAACGGGTCTTCGATAACCCACCATCGGCTCGGCTCTATCTCTTGATTCGGCCCGACCAGATCAGACTCGATGACCCAGAGTGCGGCCTCAAGCATTATCGGTCGTAAGGCAATCCCCGAGCGGCCCCGCTCAAGCATCAACTTCTGCACATCGACCACCGGTGCCAGGGCCAGGTCTCCACCAGCAGGGGGCAATGGCAACATAGTCGCTGAAGTTTCGGATGCCGACACACCTTCTAGCTCACCACCGAGACCTCCCTCGCCTCCTGCTCCAATTTCGGATTGACCACCACCTCGGTCACCGTCTCGAACATCCCCCCCAGTACCAGCACCATCCTTTTGCGCTCCATCAAAGGGCATTTCAGGCTGTAATGTGACTAGGCCTTCGAGCACTACTCGCCCGACAAAGGCAGCATATTCCTCTGGTCTCCATAGAACTATTTCTGCACTAGTATATTTATCTATAGAAATATCTCCGATTTCCTCTCGCTCGCATATCACCAGGTGCTTTCCATCGGTGATATCGACCTGCCAGCGCTCGATGTCGAGGTGCTCAAGGGGAATCCATCCAGGCCCGGAGGTCCAGATTTCCCAGCCATCGGTGATTCCTTCATCGACCAGAGGTCGTGATGCCAGAGTCAGCCGGCCAATCCATTGCAGTGCCCCATCCGGCATGACCGGCGGGCTATGGCGCTCGATTTCAGCACCGATGGCGGACAGAAGGTCACGTAAGGCCAAGCCCATCGATGATGAGAGACGAAGGCGGCACTTCACAATTGCCGCACCGGTGATTATTCATCGATGTTGCTCTGTAGTGCCAAAAGATCACTTTCACCGGAATCGGTGATGCAGATTGTGCTGATGGCGAATGGCTTAGCACAAGCAACCCCAAGATCACGGTTGACCATCATGACCCGATGCATTATGACGCTCGGGTGTCGTGCGTGTAGATTATCGATGTAATCCTGTGGGCAATTCGCCGCGAGAATAACCAACTTAGCATCACCGCGGGCACAGGCATCGACAGTCTGTCGCTGGCCGAATAGCATCTTTCCAGTTTTCACTGCGACCTTTAATTGTCGACTGATATCCATCTTCATTCCTCCATTCCTAGTCTTCTTCTCCCGCTCAGTCCTCGTCGGGGATATAGTACAATTCGACACTACCGGTACCCAAGGCTACCGGCTGGCCGACGATGATATTCTCGGCAACTCCGGTCAAGCGGTCCTTTTCACCGATGATTCCGGCTTGTAGTAAGTGGTTGACTGTCACTTCAAAGGCAGCTCGGGCAAGGATACTGTGTTTGCTGCCACTGACTCCGTGTCGACCGATGGCGCGAACCGCACCTTCACTGGTCATCACATCAGCGACCATCAACAGGTGACGAACGTCTACCTCAAGGCCGGCGCCATCCAAAGTGAGAGACAACTCGTTCACTATCGCTTGGCGAGCAGCCTCGATGCCAAGATATTCAAAAATCTCGGTGATATTATTGGTATATGTGCGACTGCGGTCGATGATTTCGATATCGCTGACGCGGGCGAGGTTACTGCCGATGGTCGAGAGATAATATTCGCCTGTGGATTCTTCAATCTGCACGTTGGCGCGCACGATTCCAGGAATTCCCTTTAGTCGAAGGTCGCGAATCTTGTCTTCCAGTTGAAGCAACTCGGTATATGACGGGATGACATCCTTGTCCTCTTCCTTCTTGCGACCTGGGATGATGGTCAGCGTCTTAGGGCGCTTCTCGGCATCGGGCTCGACATATAGGCGGATGGCGGTCGATAATTTCTCAGCAATCTCAATTCCTGTCATATTCTTCTGCTTCAATGCCGAGCGACGCAATACCAAAACCAAGCGGCGCTGGGCGACATCAGTTTCTATGTCGGCAATGTGGCGAGTCATGGTCACTTCGATTGAAGCGGCCAGTTTTCGCACCTCAGCCTCATCGAACTTCTTATCCTCAACCATTCGTATGGTCATGGTCGGCGTATTCGGTTCCTTGCGAGCATCGACGACCTCGATGATGCGCGGGAGACCCTGGGTCACGTTAACGGTGGCGACACCGGCATAGTGGAAGGTACGCATGGTCATCTGTGTTCCCGGTTCACCAATCGACTGGGCGGTGGTGATTCCTGCGGCTTCGTACGGGTCGATGCGGGCCTTCATGAAGGCGATGCGGGATTCATCGATTATCGAATCAGCTTGCTTCTTGGTCAACTTCTCCTTGCCTCGCACCAAAGCGGCCTCGGTCAGGTCACATAGCACTCGCTCGGTCAGAAATACTGGGCCGCCGGTGCTCTCATCAGCCTTTTTCAAAGCCGCATAAACCGGGTTATTATCCCTGATGTATTTATTTTGGAAACCTAGCATCTTGCCCTCGACATCGTAGTCGTCAAGAATCTGCTCGACCTTGACCCGCTTACGGCGGGAGCGGCGACGGACCACGGTGGTACTACCACTACCGTCGCCAGAGGTATCCTTGCCTGCACCTTGGGCGGCGCTGACTATCAGTCCGTGAATCTTACCAGCGGTCTCGCTGTCGATCTTACAGGTGGCGGAGATTTCCAAGGCCGTCAATATCTTGACGTCGTCCCATTTGCGGTCATCCGCCAACAGGTGGGCATATTCCTCGGGGACAAGCATGTCCATCAGTTTCTTCTTGGTTGCACTTTTCACGACCATCAATTAACACCTCCTTCAACGTCGACAACTTCGCCTTCTTCATATCCACCGGAGTCATCTTCTTCCCGCTCAAACGACTTACGGTAATCAGTTGTGACCTCCTTCGGGCCGAGGACCTTGTCAGCGATCACATCGACGTTCACAGGGGCACCGTGAACACTTCGAGTCGGGTCGATTCCATCCTCACCATATTGGAACTGGATAATTCGGTCAGCGGTGTTTCGCACCGATAATTTTTCGTCGCGGAACACTTTCAAGTCATCCATCGCGTTGATTAAACGGCGTTGCATATAACCGGATTTCGAGGTACGAACCGCGGTATCGACAAGTGATTCACGACCGGATACCGAGAGCATGAAAAACTCTGTAGGCAACAGGCCCCGCTTGAAAGATGAGGAGATGAAGCCCCTTTGACTGGCGCCGCGGTCACCGCGCTTGAAATGCGCTAGGACCCGGTCTTCGTAACCTCGCTCAAGCCGCTTGCCTCGCACCTTTGCTTGACCGATTGAACCGGCCATCATGGTCAGGTTGTCGAGTGAGCCACGGGCGCCGGAGACGGCCATGCTGACAGCGGCGTTCTGATTACCACTGGCCAGCAGGTTCTTGCGCGCTACATCACCGGTCTTGCCCTTCTGGGTATCGAGGATGATGAGAATATTCTCTTCAAGAGTCTCTTGCGGAGTACGTCCGGGTCGAGCCTCATATCTACGGCCATCCTTGCCGAATGCGACCATTTCCTGGCGCACCAAGTCGTGTGCCTCAGCGTTGATTTCGACGATTTCTTTCATCGCATCGGGGGGTAAGTCCTCATCGTCGATACCGGTGGTGAAACCGAATGATGTACACGCGCCGATGGTAAGGCGGGTGAACAGGTCGAGGAATTTGGCGCCAGCCTGCGCCCCGTTGGTCTGCACTACAGCATCGAGTAGACGGCCATCTTCTGCGCCGATGGCGCGCTTGTCGAGAGTACCGCTCATCGAGTCGCCGACTATCACTTCCTCTCCGGAACGGTTTTTGAAGCGAAGCTGGATGTTTTTCGGTACGATAAGGTGGAACAGGTCATGGCCTCGATAGCCGAAACTACCATCTTCACGCTTGACCTTCTTAGGCAGTTTACCGGTGTAACTAATCTGCCCGAGAATTTCCATTGCGGTGCTCTCATCGACGACCATGTCGTCGCGAGTCATCAGATATGCACCGGAAATATGGTCGTGGATTCCACCGATGACGGCGCCACCATATCGAGGTGTCAGGATGTGTTCCTGCACCCGCATCAGAATTTGTGCCTCAGCCCGCGCTTCTTCACCTTGGATGATGTGGAGATTCATCTCATCACCGTCAAAGTCAGCGTTGTATGGGGTACAGACCGCGAGGTTGATGCGGAAGGTATGTCCCGGCATTACCCGCACTTCGTGCACCAGCATCGACATGCGGTGGAGCGAAGGTTGGCGGTTGAAGATTGC
>DARQ01000131.1:30885-35485 GCA_002503395.1 Euryarchaeota archaeon UBA60
CAGTGAGGGCAGGAAATCTCCAATTCCTCGGGGAAGTCGGTACTCTGGTTGGCGAGTTCCCACTTCCAGCGGCGGTGGAGAATGGACATCGGGTCATCGGCAGCCATCGGCTGATGCTGAATATCCTCACCGCGCAGGTTGAGCAATGTCGCTTGCTCGTCGACCTCGAAGTATTCCTCGGTCTCCGGGGCACCGCCCAAGGTGGTCTCGATGCGGCGGGTCATCCTACGGACGACGATTCCGGGCATGAAATTTGGTGCTGGTAATACGCTGTCCAGATCGGGTCGCAGGGTGGTCTCGGTCATACAATCAGGATTGTGGCAACGGAAACCAGAGTTAATCAGGCGGCTGCGGTCGTTGATTCGCACTCGGCGACCGTCATTACGTACGACGTAATTCACCCCAGGGTGCTTTTCTGGCCCCTTGAAAATCATCTGCCGCAATTCCTCACGGTTTCGTGTATTGACGCGGATCGGTACCGTTAATTCACGGGCAATCTTCTCGGGCACTCCGACCTCATTGATTCCAAGATAGGGGTCTGGTGAGATGACTGAGCGGCCACAGAAGTTCACGCGCTTGCCTGACAGGTTACTGCGGAATCGGCCTTCCTTACCCTTCAACCTCTGCGTCAGGGTCTTCAGTGGTCGACCGGAACGGTGGCGGGCGGGCGGCACACCACTGGTCTGGTTATCGAAATAGGTGGTGATGTGATATTGTAGTAATTCCCACAGATCTTCGACAATCAACTGTGGCGCACCGGCGTCACGGTTTTCCCTCAGCCTCTGGTTGATACGAAGGACGTCGACCAACTTGTGGGTCAAATCGTCTTCGGAGCGCTCACCGCTGTCAAGGGTGATTGAGGGCCTGACGGTGATCGGTGGCACTGGAAGAACTCGCAGGACAATCCACTCGGGGCGGTTTTTCTTATCCATGCCGATGAATACCAGATGCTCGCTCGGCACCCGCTCCAACCACTCACGGATATCGCGGGCATTGAGTTTCTTCTCACTCGCCTTACCACTGGCACCGGCTTCCATCTTCTCCTTGAAATTGTGCGGCTTGTCGAGCATCACCTTACCCTGATTTGAACCGCAGTGCATGCATACCTTACGCTTGGTGCTGCTGCACTCATTCTCGATATCTTTGATGGTCTTCTTGAATTCGGTCGAACCGACGCCGTGCTTGGTGATGATATCGTTCACCCGGTCGCGGTAGTAGTCTTGCTCCGACAACTCGGGGTTGGAAGGGTGGGTTCCCTTAGCGTCGTGCAGCAATATCTGACTGCAGGTATTACAGGTCGACTTGAGGGTGCCTTTCAACAGGTTGACGAAACCGATATGAATTACAGGGAGTTCAAGTTGGATATGACCGAAATGACTCGGGCATTCATCGTACTTATTCCCGCAGGTCTCACAGCGGATACCCGGTTCGATAACTCCCATTCGAGAATCCATTAGACCCTGGCGAAATGCGTGGCCGTCGTCCTTGTAAGTATCAGCTGTCTTGACCTCGACAGCCGACATTCGGCGTATTTCATTGGGGTCCATCAGGGTAAATCGAATAGCCGAGATGCGCTTTGGTATAAGGGTGGAATTTCGTCTCATCTTTGGTCCTCCAGTTCGAGGCGCATGGCGACGCCAAGTGATTTCATCTCATCGAGTAACAACTTGAAGGCATATGAAGTCTGAACTTCGTGTACCTCGGCACCGGGACCTAATACCGGACTGACGTGTTGGCGACGACGCCAGTCGTACCAGGCGATATGACCGGTCTCTGAACAGACCAGTAACTTCTCGCCGTCGGATTGGTCTAGTAGTCGGTCCTTGATGACCATCGAGGCACCGTGGGCAATCAGACAATCGCGCTCCATCTCACCGAATCGAAGTCCACCTTGACGGGCACGACCCTCGGTCGGTTGACGGGTGAGTATCTGCACACGACCGCGACTGCGAGCGTGAATCTTACTGCTCACCAAGTGGTGTAGGCGCTGATAGTAGATGACTCCGACGAAGATATCGACCGGATAAGCCTCTCCAGTCTCACCGTTGAACATCATTTCACGGCCCGAGTGCTCGAATCCGTTGCGCACCAGACCTTCGCGAAGGCTGGTCTCCTTCTCGCCCCGGAACGCGGTGCCGTCGATGAATCGTCCTTCGAGACTGCCGACCTTGGCGCCGACCATCTCCATCACGTGGGCGACGGTCATGCGGCTGGGAATAGCGTGCGGGTTGATTATCAGGTCGGGGACGACACCATCGCGGGTGAATGGCATATCCGGGTAATCGACCATTCGCCCGATTACTCCCTTCTGGCCGTGTCGGCTTGAGAATTTATCTCCGACCTCGGGAATCTTGTGTGAGCGCATGGTCAAGCGCACCAATCGCCCGCTGTCGAGACTCTCAGTGACGAAGATATTGTCAATCCAGCCCTTTTCGCCGTGGCGTACCAGCATCGACGACTCGCGGCGCTCGGCCGCTTGGAGGAAAGCTCCGGCTCCAGTCTCCTCGAGGAAACGGGGTGGGCTGGTCTTACCGACCAGAACATCGCCACCCTCAAGATACTTCTCGGGATATGGTAGTCCATCATCTTCCAAGTGGGCATAGGCTTCGACCGGCTTCAGTCCCTTGACCTCTTGACGGCCGGTTCCGGGAATCTCAATCTCTTCCTTCTGGCCTCCGGGGAACCGTCGGCGCTCGGCATTGTAGGTGCGAACGAAGGTCGAGCGTCCGAGCGAGCGATCGACACTGGCCTTGTTCATGATTACTGCATCCTGCATGTTATAGCCGTGGTGAGAAAGAATGGCGACTACGTAATTCTGACCGCCTGGGCGCTCGTTGAAGTTGGTCGTGTCCATCGCTCGGGTCTGCAGAATCGAGCGCTGTGGGTAGTGCAGCACGTGCGCTCGGGTATCTGGTCGCAGACGGTAATTCGATGACGGCAGACCGAGACTCTGCTTGACCATCGCGGTACCACCGGTAACCCTTGGAGTGGAGTTGTGTTCCGGGTAAGGAATCAAACTCGCACAGACACCGAGTACCAATTGTGCGTCGATTTCGATGTGGGTATGCTCTTCGGTGAAAGCCAACGGCAGTTTGAAAGTCTCTTGCACCCACTTACCGTTGGATAGGCAGACTCTAACTTTCAACTTAGCATGGTCAGCACCATCTTCACCGAGGTTCAACCACTCGACATTCTCTGGCGCGATGGGACGGCCGTTCCTAGGCGAGTACTCAGGGAGGTCGTATGGATTCGGGGCGATGTACAGGTCTTCCTCTTCCTCGGCGTCTACCCACTCGACAACGCCGCTGTTCAGTAAGTCACGGAAAGTCTTCTCACCCGATTCCAATAGGCCCAGGTCTTCGTTGGTCAGGCGCGGTGCGCCATCATATAGAACGATGAGAGGGCGAAGAATTCTCCCCTTGTCGGTATTGATGAAGATATCCTTGTTATCTGAATCGTAACGGATGCTGACCTCGGGGCGTATCGCGCCGCGGCGGCGGGCATTCTTGAACTGGCGAACCATGCTCTTACCGCGCTTGTGGATACCATAGATGTCGCCGTTGACGTGCACACGGTCACCATCGGTCCAATCATCTGGCTTGAATACATCGTACTCATCCAGTTGGGCGCGCACCTCGGTCTCATCGACGGTCTCAGAGATATCTATCATCTGTGCGGCGTTCTTCACCAGACCACAGTTCTGACCCTCGGGGGTCTCGTTCGGGCACAGTCGTCCCCACTGGGTCGGGTGCAGGTCACGGGCCTCGAAGTGCGGTTGGCTGCGCACCAGCGGACTGGTGACACGGCGCATGTGAGAGAGGGTGGCGATGTAGGTGGTGCGGTCGAGCAGTTGGCTGACACCACTGCGTCCACCGACCCAATTGCCGGTCGCCAGAGCGTGCATGATTTTCGAGGTCATAACGTCGGGCCGCAAGCATGATTGGATCTTCAGTTCGCGCTTGCGGTTGTGATGGCGCTCGAGTTGGTATTTCAGGTCACGAGCCAAGCCATTCAGCGAGACTCGGAACAAATCCTCGAATAGGTCGCCGGCCAAGCGTACCCGCTTGTTGGCGTAATGGTCCTTATCGTTTGGTTGCCGGTCGGTGATTGCCATCTCCAATACCTGACGGACAATTCGGCCAAGGAAAATCGCCTTCTTCTTGCGGTCTTCCTCACTGTCGCCGAGATGCGGCAGAAGTTCGCGGTCGAGCAATTGAATGACTCGCGCCTCGCGGTATTCACGCTGCTGTCCCTGAGCGAATTTCTTCTCCAACCAAAGGTGTGCTTCCTCTGTGGTCTCGACCTCGTATTCCTTATTGTCCTTGACCTCGTTGATATTGGCGACGATGAACTTGAAGGTCTCGGTCGGGCCAGCTATGGCCTGGAATATCTCTTGGTCGTTCTCAACCCCGAGGGCGCGCATCAGCAGTACGACAGGAATGACTGCAGAACCGGCGGTGCTGATTTTTGCCATCAACATTCCATCACGGCGCTTCTCGACTGAAAGTGGCTTGCGCACACCTTCTTTCTGCGAGAATATCTTGGCCAATTCCGTCTTCTTCTTGTAGCGTTTGTTCAATTCTACAGTTACCCGGTTCGG
>DARQ01000131.1:35529-37379 GCA_002503395.1 Euryarchaeota archaeon UBA60
GGGTCGAGTGGGTCCTCGCCATTCCTGCGCCACAAATCGTAGGCCATCTTGCGGTCCTCTTCGGAAACATTCGGGTTCAGAACTCGGTCTCCAGCCAAATGGTTAGGATGCAGATTGCACCTTCGACTGCGCACCATTATCGGCAGGTTGCCTACGGTAACACTCTTCTCAGGTGGTGAGGGAACACCATTTCGGTAGATAGTGAAATCAACCTGTACCGGAGACATGTAGGTCAACTTTCGCAGGCGGCACTCCATAGGCGTGGATTCATGTTCACTGCCATTCGCTTCACGGATGATTGGCGTGCCGAGTTGAATATTCTTCATGCGCACGACGATATCCAGGTCGATGACGTCGAGTTTGATGATGCCGCCATCCTCGGCGTCGACCTCTTCATCGGTTCCGACACGGATTGCTCTAACGATTTTCTCCATTCGGGAAAGTCGGCCATCGCCGGTCGGTATACAATCGTCGAACGATGCAATCTGGTGGTTCACTAGACTTCTCTCTCTAAAAAATGACTGAATTATTTCCTGCATGATAACCACCTCAGTTCGTGCCCTCCACGATTAGTCGGTAGGCGACGGTGACTCCTGCGGATGGACTCTGGCGAATTACTTTGAGAACTCGGTCGGCCAGCCATCCAGCCGGACGAGGGGTGAAATCCTCATCTTCGCCAGCCTGCTCCATCTCGGCTTTCTCTTCGGTTTCCTTGATGACTTGGATGATCGGATCGGACATGTGAATCTTCGGCAATAATTCCTTGCGGATGCGAGTCTCGCCGGTCTCCTCATCTTCCTCCATCAGTCCCCATGGAGAGAGTGTCTCAACTTCATCCTCTATAGGTACGAGTTCCTGGTGCGGAACTAATTCGTGATTGAGAACGTTGAACTTGGTCAAACCGACCTCATAATCATCGACTTCAAATGAGCGAGCCCTGATGGTGACCTTGCGGCTGGTGCGCTTACGGCGCTGAGCGCTCAATTCGCGAATGACATTCATCACGGTGACGAATCGGTCGTCGTCTTTACCAAGGCCGACAGCTTGGGCGACCTCCTCAATCGCCATCTTCTTGATGTCGTCCATGTTACGGTCGGTCGCCAATTTGTGGGCGAAGATTTCCTCGACACCAAGTTCCATCAAACGCTTCTTTGTCGCACTTTTTACCACCATTTTCCGCACACCCTTTACCCTTCTCATCGCAGGCCTGAGGCACAGACAGGGGAGCGGGCCCGACGGGGTTCGAACCCGCGACCATCGGGTTAAAAGCCCGACGCTCTACCTGGCTGAGCTACAGGCCCAAGATACTCTGGGCGACCCGCCGACCGTGGGGACATATAAAAATGCGTCGCCAATAAACATAGCCACGGCTGGGGCGAAGGAGAGGGGTGTGAATCCTCTGGTTGTACGCGGAGAGAGGGTGCGATGCAATAAAGGCTACGCGCGGCCTGATACCTGCTAAGCGAATAGCAAATGGGGCGCAGTATCATGGTTTCACGCAACATTTTCGACTTAGAGGATATATCGAGAGAATGTGATTATTTACGAGGTTTGGGCAAAGACACCATATGGAATGGTCCGGCAGATACTTCAATTGCCACGGTTGTCCCTAACTCGGTTTACCCTCCCAGGGAAGATACCTACCTGCTCGCCACAGCGATTTATCTACGCGGCAAAGGTGCCGGAAAACGGTTCTTTGAGGTCGGGGTCGGTAGCGGTGTAGTCACGGCTTTCGCCAGTTCACAGGGGTGGAATGTGAGTGGCTGCGACATCAATCCTATGGCGGTTTCCTGTGCTCGAGGATTACTCCGGGAACGCGGAGTTGAACCAAGCACTATTTTCGAGGGTGG
>DARQ01000131.1:37500-38243 GCA_002503395.1 Euryarchaeota archaeon UBA60
GTCTGGAACCTACCCTACATCGCCCCACCCGATGTCGGAGAACATCACCTGGGGCCGTTGGAAGAAGCCGGCCTGGTCGACTTCGATGATGCCGATGACAAGTTGCTGGATTCTCTCGAACAACACCCACACATTCTCAACCGCGGAGCGACAATACTCCTGCTGTGCAATAATGACGCCAATGGGCTGACCCTACGGTCGCGATGGTTGGCACGTGGATGGGCGAGCCGAATCCTTGAGCAGGAGGCGATGGGTGATGGTGAAGTATTGCGAGTGGTCGAATTATGGCTACCTTGGCAGGATTCCGAGGCAATGGTCGTCGACGAAATGGACTCGACTAACACCCACCTCCTCGCATCAGGTGGCCGCCAGGGCGACCGGATAAGAGCGCTACAACAATTGCGGGGGCGAGGTCAGAGAGCGAGAAAATGGGATTCGGTATCAGGTGACCTGACCTGTTCATGGCTGATTCATGAAGGGGAATTTCCGACCACAAATTTTCGACCCGGTATGTTACAGGTAGAAGCGGCGCTGGCGGTGCTCGATACCATCGCCGCACTCAGCGGTCAGCAGTTGCCAAGTGAAGGGAGGTCAGCGATTGAGAGTATTGCGGCCTTGGGATTCAGCGTCAAATGGCCGAATGACATCTGGTATAAAGGCGGGAAATTAGCAGGAATCCTAGCCGAATCACGTTCTTTTCAAGATTGCTTGCGAATCGTCCTCGGAATTGGTATCAACATCGC
>DARQ01000131.1:38354-42440 GCA_002503395.1 Euryarchaeota archaeon UBA60
ATAGAGGTGGTATTGAATGCTGCATTAGCAAGTATTCAAGAGCGCTGCCCAAGCCATCCCGAACACCGTCAAAAAACCACTACAATCACCGGAGAGAGTATTGCGAACACGGGGGTCAACGAACTGGTATTCGCCAGCGTTGCGATTCACGTCGATAAATACGGCTCCCCGACCTTAAATCATGAGGAAATAACCTTACTTGGAATTTCACCCACTGGAACCCTTGAAATAATCGATCAAGGAGGCAATCATCTCAGTATCGACGATACCTCATCATTACTATGGCCACCTCAATCTACAGGCTGACCGTACTGCCTTCGCTCTGACTCAGACACTGGCTTCCTCGTCGCCCTCGGCACCGGCCTGTGCATCTTCTTCGACGGCCATTTGTTGACCCTGCCAAACACCCCATCCAAGCAGAGCTGCGCCCAGTAGCGGCATCAGGTATGGTTGCATCCAGCGCCGGTTTACCTGTACCTCCCATTCGATTGAACCGAGGATGGTGTAATCAATTTCATAGGTGCCGGATTGATTTGCCTTGAAGTTGAATTCATCAGAACCTTCCTTTTCCAATTCAACAATATGAGTGGCGATTTTATCGCCCCCGGGAGAATACACCTTCAGCGTCGCACTGACACAATTGTAGGGCTCCTGATTCAAGCATTCGGCGACGGAGATTTTCAGGCTTACGCTGTCGCCCTCAAGTAAATCCAGGGCGACCATATTACCCGATTCGGTCTTCGGTGGCAGTGCCGTGCCATTATCATAACTCACCTGCTGTTGAATCTCTCCAGTCTGCTTGTACATCGGGATGAAAAGCAGAGTGAGCGAGGAAATGAGAAGCACCGCGCCGATGAGGGCCGCGACTTCGTGAACTGCCACCTTGGGCGCATGACCTCCACCTGCCATGCACTCGCCACATCGCATCGACAAATGAAAGCGACGGGTCACTTTGTGTGGTGCTCTGGTTTCGGCCTCTGCAGCCCTAATCGCTCTCGAACCAACTTGATCTTCCCCGATGAGGTAAGAGATTTCACCCTTGATATCCCCCCAGATTCTAACTCACTGCCATCTTCGCTGCCCAGAACTTCCCTGAAAATTGGATAATCGGCCAATGGCACCCTGATGATTGCCAAGCCAGTGGCGGTTTCGGCACCGACCTGCAGGTCGTAGAGACGCCAGGTGTCGGGTAGTGCGGTTAGTGATTTCATCATCACTTTGAATTCCTCCCGGCCACCTATCTCAGATGAAATCTGTAGGCCGAGCCAGCGCCGCTTACCGCGCTTCGCCTTGGAG
Source organism: Euryarchaeota archaeon UBA60 (assembly GCA_002503395.1). Taxonomy (GTDB): domain Archaea; phylum Thermoplasmatota; class Poseidoniia; order Poseidoniales; family Poseidoniaceae; genus UBA60. The sequence goes on from DARQ01000131.1 coordinate 39,651, forward strand.
AGAGAATTACCGCCCACGCTGTTGCGAGGGGCGCTGACCTTAACAGTCTATGACCACCGCACATGGGCATGGGCGAACAGAGTGATGCTCAAGAGTCGGTCGGCATCGATGAATTGGTCACAATCGCAACCGCTGAGACAGCGGCTGAAGAGGCACCTGAAGCGGGCGAAACTTTCAGTCTGCTTTCACTGATCAAAACCATTCTCTCCCCGGCGACAATGCCGCATCTTCTGCTACTGGTGGTAGCTACATCGGCACTGTACATATTCACGATGACCGATTCGGGTGATATCGATGAGATTGCGGCAATGTGTTTCATCGCCCTGTCGCTATCATATTGCGCAACCGCATATATCTCTGGCAATGAAGCAATCGGGCGAATCCTGCGCACCGCACGCTACGAAATCAGTGCCGATGAAGATGGGCCGACGGCCGCAGGGAAGTTGCTTCACCTGCTGAAGCAGGTACTCAAGGCCTGGGCTCTGCCGCTTTGTATCGCTGGAGCTCTAATGCTGCTGATGGTTTTCCTGCTCGGTGACGAGGGACCTCTTTCAGGCGTCAGAAGTTCTCTGCCGCTGATATTAGCCTCACTTTTCGTGCTCTGGTCAATCGGCCAAGGGATGTCCTTTCGCACCTCGGCCACCACTTATATCTCAGGCCGTCTCGATTCCAAGAGCGAGGTCGACAAAAGAGGTTCTTTTGCCCTCACCGCGGCGACCATGGTCACCATCAATCTGGTGATTGGCGGCGCTTTGGTATTCATTTTCGTCAGCATCCAAGATGCCGCGTTAAATACCGATAATGTCAAGGAGGCAATGCTCAAACACATTCTATATCTCATCGCATTATTGGTATCGCAAGGACTGATTCTATGGTGGTCGAAGCCACTGCTGGAAGTCGCTATCAAACATAAGAGAGCTGCCGCCTTTTCGATGCGTTGGGGAATAATGGTGCAGGCCTTCGCAGCCTGGCATCTGATGTCGATTTACCGCCAATATTCGATGGCCTCACCGCAGGCCTTCACTATTTTCGAGGAATTATTCCTGATGGTGTTCACGGTATTGTTGGCGATCTGGGGAACCACCACCAAAGGGATGGCAAAAGGCTCAAGCATCTTCACCAAGGATAATGCTCTGTTCTGGGGATTGGCTTTTGGCTTCGGATATGCCGGTTCGATTACCATGGTGGCAAATGTTCTGGGTGATGTTAAAGACGTCTTGATGGCCGGCCATGCGATAACTTGGTTAACATTGCTAGTACTTCACAGATTTGCTTTGCGTAATTTTATCTATAGTGAAAATATTCTCTCCGAAGACGGCACTGAAACGAACTCAGATGGCAAGGTCAGCGACGGCTCTGCCAGCCAAGGTAACGGTGATTCCAGTGCCGATGGAACTAGAGATGCCGCGGCTGTGGATGGTTCAGCAACAACCGACGATGGCGCTGAGGGTGTCGGAGCCGGGAAAGGTGACCAGGCCAAAGCCGATGGAAATGCCATCGGTGATGATTCAGAAGTCGACTGGAGTGCGGATATTCCACCACCTATAGAATCGAGTGATGACTGGCAGTTGGATGATGAAGATTCGGAAGAGAATGTCGATGATGGCTTAGGCGATGTCGATGATGAGGTCGATGATGAGGAACTCGATGATGATGAACTCGAACTTCTCGACTGATTCAAGTCGACCGGCCAATAATTAGTAACTCGTATGATGCTCGGTCGCCACCGAAGCGAAGCCGAACTTCGTAGCGTATTATTGGACTTCGCTAGTGAATCCCCACACCTGAAACTATGGCAACTACTCGTATTTTTCCTTCTAGTTCCGGAGTCGTCCTCGCCCCCAGTATCACCTGCGCATCCTGATGTATCCCCGAGGTGAAGGCATCGGTGACGGCATTCAATTGATGGATAGTCAATCCTGTTCCACCTTCGACCTGAATGAGGCAACCTCGGGCACCTGAGATGTTGACATCGTAAAGTGGCGACTCAATCGCCTGTTTGAACAGCCGCATAGGTTGCTCTGGATCACCTTCGGCGACGAGCAAGGTCGAAGCACCGCCCTTGGAAACTATCGAGCGCAGATCCATCAGGTCGAGATTAATCAATCCAAGATGGGAAATCGTCGCCACAATTCCCTCGACAAACTCCTCTATCCACGCTGCACCCAAGCGCCAATCGACGCCCCGCTCACGGGCTTGCCACGCCAGTCGGTCGAGCGAGAGTCGGACACAGACATCACTGTACGACTCGAGTGCGGCAATCGACTCTTCGGCGACCGCTCGGCGGGTCTGTTGTGCCTCGAATGGGAAGGCCGCTACAGAGATCACCATCGCCCCACGCCGCTTTGCCTGACGCGCCATCTCAGGTGCGGCACCACTGCCGGAGCCGCCGCCGAGAGCGGTCAAAATAATCACCAACTCCACCGGTTCAAGCACCCTGGAGGTGAAATCGGACAGGGCGCGCATTCTCTGCTCACCGAGTTGAGGCAGGCCGGCACAACCAGAAGACTCCAATGTCGGGCCCAATTGTAGAACATGGGCCTGAGTAGAAGATTCAAGGCCACGGGCATCGGAGTCGACCAGTAACAGGTCGATATTTCGCTCACAACGAGAGTGGGCGCGCTTCGCCCAGGCACAGCCAAGTCCGCCGATTCCGACCATCAGTAACGATGAGTTATCCATGGCTGTCGCGGTGGGCTGGAGCGCGACGGTCTTTCAATCATAGGTGCAGTATCTCACGAACTTGCGACGTTGGTCGCGCGCCCACGCATTGTCGGGCTCAAGGTCGAT
>DARQ01000131.1:42510-43604 GCA_002503395.1 Euryarchaeota archaeon UBA60
ACCTTCTGGTAATACTCGACCGCCTTTTCAAATTCTGACAGATGCTTACCGTATAGGTGACCGAGATTATTCAGCACCGGAATGCACTCGCCATCCTGTTCTAGCATCTCAAGTAATTTCGCCTCGGCAGCAGTCAGGTCGCTGTTCTCCATCAGCACCTCGGCCTCATCCAACTCCTGCAATTGTTTTTCGCTCAGTTCATAGGTGTTGACGAAGGGGAGGTCTGGCATGGTTCTCAGCCGATGCACCATTACCCTAGTCATGAGGCTTACCCTTTCACGTCGTCGCAAATTCCGGTGCGGCAGAATAATCCTGCTGATACAGATAATCGAGTCACTGCAAAGCCTCACCCCTACGGGGTGATGAACAATGTTTATTGAATAGTCACCGTTCGCCCGAAACACATAGGTGAGCGGATGCGATATCGACAATACCAGCGCCGTATTACCATCGTCCTGCTATTTTGCCTCGCTCTGCTTCTACCAGTGCAGAGTACCGCATTCAGCAGTGGCATCGGCGGCACTCAAACTACGGCCGAGGGGGAGATTACCGACGTCGCCAAAGAGGGCTGCTTATGCCATAATGGCGCCCCAACCAACAGCGTCACAATTCTGGCCGACCTGGTCCCCTACCAATGGATAGCAGGACAGACTTACACCTTCCACATCCAGTTAGTCGGCGGCCCGAGCACCGGCGGCTCCTATACAGGAGGCTTCTCGATGCGCACCTCAGCAGGAGAGATGACAGGAGGAGAGGGTTACGAATCGAAGACGCAGAATTGGAACGACGATGTCCTCACCCTGACCCACACCGGCTCTGGCAATAACGAAGATGACCGCTCATGGCTGATTTCGTGGACCACCCCCTCAGCGGGAGCGGGCAACGTGTTCTTCTGGATCACCGGCAATAGCGTCACCGGTGACGGCGTCAATGCCGATGACGACAAATGGAATCAACTGACCTTCTCAATCCCAGAGAATTCGGGTACCGAGGATGATGGCCGCCTACGAATGCTATTTGTCGGTGACGGCAATATCGTACCCCCAGAAGTCGAAGAAGGCCATCTCGACCTGCACGAGATGGGGGCACCGTTC
>DARQ01000131.1:43686-44839 GCA_002503395.1 Euryarchaeota archaeon UBA60
TTCTGTGGAATCATGTTGAGATATGGATTCTCCACCTCGTACGAAGGTCGTAGCAATCTGTTGAAATTACGTTACAAGACAATGCGCCGAGGTGACCAATAGATGGAGAAGGACGTCATCACCAAATTACTCGATGAAGTGGCCAGTGGCAAGGTCAGTGTCAAAGATGCCCGCAGAGCGCTCGAGGATGTCGAACTCGACGAAGCGACCTACTTCAGGGCTGTCGACCATGGAGTGTTCAACCCGGCCGAGGCCGGCACCATCGTCAATGCCTCACTGGCTCCGAGTGGAGGTAGTGCACTGGTCATCCTATTCTTCTGCTGGGGAATCTTCTGGACGCTGTTCTGGATCGGTAGTATGCTGTACGGATTATTCAACGGGTGGGACCAACAGATTCTGTCGTTTGATTTTGCGATGGCCTTAACGACAATAATCATTATGGGAATCGTCTACATGAAATGGGTCATGCCGGATTTGGTGATTATCAAACACCGTCGCAATAAATACATCCCGGAGCACGCCAAGGATTGGGTGGATTACAAGATTTGATATGGTGATGAACATGAGCAGATTCAATCTCCGACCACTACCCGGTGAAGGTTCCGATGGTAGTGATAGCCCGGTTGATGAGCGCCATCTCAATCGTCGCCAATTCCTGCGCTATGGCTTCAACGCCGCTGGGGGAGTCCTGGCCGCTAGTCTCGGCGCCCTCGGCTTCGCTTCCCTGATAATGCCCACCGGAGGTGGCGGCTCGGGAGATTTAGCGGTCAAATACTGGGCCAAGGGCCGTGAGGATGAGGCTTGGTACGGAGCGATGCATCTGGAGACGATGCAGAAGAGTCATTTCGTCGAACAGGCCGCCAAGAGCAAAACCGGAATGTCTGGTGCCCAAGGGGTATGGAATGGATTGCCGGTGAATATCACTTTCGTGCCGAACTCGAAAAACGCTGGCACTGCTATAGTCAGCAACAAACCGAGGTTCCAGTTGATGGATGGCTATGATGTCGGAGGAAAATACGTCGGGCATTTCGAGGACATGCAAGAAAAAGACCCCCGCCTTTTCCCCAGCGAAGATATCATCATGGTCTTCAGCCGTTGTACTCATCTGTGCTGCATCCCAGGCTGGCAGTTGGTCGAGAATACCTTCACCGCC
>DARQ01000082.1:0-591 GCA_002503395.1 Euryarchaeota archaeon UBA60
CCTCTATCTCTTCGGGATAGACCCGCATCTGCGCCATCGGGTCGGCCGCTCCGACGCCGGCGATATTGGCGCAACCCGCCAGTGATGAAAGTAAAACCAACAACACCAGCAGTAGCGAAATTGAATGCTTTGAACCGGCGCAGACCACTCGCATGCCAGCCGCTTTGTTTTCCCCTTTTTCACCGTAACGGGTGATTGTATTGGCACGCGGGCGTTCGGACACGGCAATATTATTCCCGGACATAATAAATTGGAGCGCACGTCGAGGCGTTTCCTAATCCAAACTCTACATACCCCCCTCAAACTACGCGAAGAGTGTCCCCGGTAGGAGGGCCGGAGTGATGGAACCTTCAAGGGCGTCGGCTTATCATCGGCGAATATGGTCGTAGACTTGTTCGCAGAACATCGGGTTCTGGCCTTCGACCTCGAGACCACTGGGATCAATACCAAACGCGACCGTATCGTGCAATTTGCCTTCATCGGCTCGGGTTTGGATGATGAGGAGATCCGGGTCGAGGAACTGGTCTATCCACAGCGCCAGATTCCCGTCGAAGCGAGTCGTATCCACGGAATATATGATGTCGACGTTAC
>DARQ01000082.1:875-6939 GCA_002503395.1 Euryarchaeota archaeon UBA60
GCCAGCGCCGATGCCGCCGCCACATTACTGCTGTTATGGCGACTGATGAGTGACCATCCGCAACCATTTCGACAATCTCTGGAAGAGGTTGAGCGTTGGCTACAGGGAACCTCGGCCAAGCGCAGTGCGAGCGAGTTGGGGCGCGATTATGACGATTTGGTGCCGCTCGATGCCCGAGGCTGGTTACGCCTCGACGGTCAAGATATCATTCTCGCCTTCGGTCGTCATCGCGGTAGCTCGATAGAAGAGGTGCACAACCACGACAAATCATATTTCGATTGGCTGGTATCCCCGGCGGGTGGGCTTGAAGACGAAGTTATCACCACCCTGCGAGAACGGTTCAACTAACGAAGGCCACTACGAATTGTTACGACGTTAGGTCTTCGTCTCCATGGTCTGCGATGGGCGACCATGGTAGTACGTCGCACCATCCACCGATTCGCCAAACCCGCCCCGAAGTCATCACCCCACCGATGAATACCGCCCCCTGATAACCATCGGTGAGTAATTTCTCTAGGGCAATTTTGGCATTGCCCTCAAAGATGGCAGCCAATGCCACCCCGGTCGGCTGCGGCCTGCCGGCCTCATCGGCGGGCTCGCACAATTCGATGACCGCCGCACCGCTCGGTTCGAAATTCTCGACCAGGACAACCGCATCAGCGAAATTCCCGGCGTGTAACTTTCCGCTGTCCTTGCGCCACGTCCACCAGTGTGGGCACCAGGCCTTCCAATCACAGAATCCACCACAGGTATCCTCTCCCGGGGTGGGCTTCATCGGTATCTCAGTCACATCCATCTCCTGCCACGCGGCATAGGCCTGCTCGAGCACCGAGTCTCCTTCGGCAACATACACCTTCGGACCATCGGTATACCAACCCTCGGCACTCACCGGTGGGTGGTCGGTATTGTTAGACAGTAAGATATCGCGATAGAGCAGGAGTTGGCGGCGGACGGTTTCACTCAATTTGCCATCCGGGGTGCGTCCGGTCTTCAAATCAGCCACCTTCCATCCGCTCACCTTGCCGTCGCCATCAACATCGGCCAACAAAAGGTCAAGTCGCCCCATCAGACGGCCATCTGTGGTTCGCAATTCGCCTTCACAAGCGATGACCAGTGATTGGATTCGTCGCCACAGAGCTACCGAGACGACACTAGGGTGGAGGGCGGGAGCACCGGCGTGACGCAGTAATAATTCAACTCCACCAAGTTGCTGTTTTCTAGCATTACCGAATTTATCTTCCTTCCAATCAGGATGGCGCGGAGTGGCGTGAAAGGAGACTTTCTCTTCTTCCCAGCGGGCGCGCAGGACGCGTTCCATCTCTGAGGGCAGCCAACCCGCTTCCGAGGCTTCTTTACCTGTCAAGTCTACCGCGACCAAATCTTCGATCGAAGCGTGCACTGCGGTACCAAGTGCGGCGGCCATTCCAGTCTTGCGGGGGAGTTTTTGCCGGCTCAGCCAATACTGGCGCGGGCAAGCCTCCCAACGGTTCCAGGCTGAGGGTGAAAGGGAGAACTGTCGTTTTTCTTGTTCGCTCAAACACTCCCCTCCTCATGTGCGGGGGTGGTCAACCTCAATGAAGAAATCGCCAATCGCTGTCCGGATAGCGTTATGGCCGAAGTCGATGGTCGAAGTTCATGGATGATGGGGTTGTAATCAAAATCAAGTCGAGTGTCGAGACCGAGGGGGCTCTGGTCGTCGCCTGTTTTCCCAGTGTTGGAATGGTCTCCAGTATCGTCGCCCACTACCTGATAGACACCCTGAAACTGACCTTTGTGGGGGGGGTCAGTCACCCCAAGTTACCACCGCTCTGTCTGGTGCAGGATGGCGCCCCTCTGCCACCGATTCGAATCTATGCCGGTCAGCCCATCTGTAATGTCGAGGGCTGTGATAATCTGATTCTGATTATGAGTGAATTGCAGATTCCCGACCCACTTGTCAACGAGTTGGTCAATGCCATGTTCGAGTGGTCAAAATCCGCCAAGACCGCTTCAGGAATTCTGCTCGACGCGTTCTCCAAGAAGGGCTTGACGGGCGGGCCGGAAATCAATAGTGAGCCGATGATTGAATACGAGGATACCGAGGCCATCGATATCCTCGGCATCGGCGCAACTCCGCGCTGTCGCAAACTGCTCAAGAAAATGGGTATCCTCTTGGTCGAACAAGGGGTATTGCGCAATATGACCGGGGTGTTTCTGGGTGAAGGCCGACGCCGCGGTCTGGACATCATGGCAATTCTGGCCGAGGCCGACCCGCGCTTTCCCGACGCCCGGGCGGCGGCGGAACTGATTTCCCATCTCAATGAATTATTGCCAGCGGTAGAACTCGATGATGCTCCGCTCATCGAAGAGGCGGAGCGATTGGAAGAGCAGTTGAAGATGATGATGGAGACCCATCTCTCGGCGGTTGACGGAGGGGAACCCTCGGCCGCGACTTCATCGATGTTATACGGCTGAACTCCAAGGATTGGGACGATGTTACCATTGCGAGTGGCTTAATCAGAAATCCAGTAGTGATTTCTGCTCTTCTTCGGTGGCTGGGGATGAAGTGGGAGCTGCAACTTCACCGCCGAGTAGATCCTCAAGGTCGGCCTCGGACAGGATAGTCACCCCGAGGTCAGTGGCTTTGGTCAATTTGCTGCCGGCATTCTCGCCGGCGACCAGATAGTCAAGTTTGCTCGAAACACTGCCGACAACTTTGCCGCCACCGCCTTTAATTGCCAATTGAAGCGCTTTACGCGGCTTGGTATGGGTGCCGGTGATGCAGAATGTCTTGCCGGAAATCGCCGTCTCGGCAGCGGTGGATTCGGCCTGTCGCTCGATAGTGATGGTGATGACGAAGTCATCGACCAAGTCGCGTCGAAGGGCCAGTCCGGAGAGTAATTGTTGGGCGACCACGGCGCCGACTCCGTCGATGGCGACCAGTCGTGAGATGGCGCTGTTGTGCTTGACAGGTCGGCCATTTTCATCCTCGGCGGGCCCTCCATCATCGGTTCCGGGTTTGGCGTCTCGGCGCTCGACCAGATTGAGCAGGGTCGCCAATTCCAGTACTTCACCGGCGATAAGTTCAGCCAGTTCGGGGCCTATTCCGGGCAGGCCGAGGGCGTAGAGGAATTTGGCCAGAGGAAGGATGCGGGTGGAATCGAGTTCACGCATCACATTGTCGGCTGATTTATCTGCCATGCGCTCCAATCCAACCAGGTCAGCATGGGTGATCCGGTACAGGTCGGCTAGGCTCTTCACCAAGCCAGCGTCGCACAATTGCTCGGCCAGTTTCTCCCCGACTCCATCCATTTCCAGCGCCCGACACCAATAGGTCAGGGCGCGGGTCAAGCGGGCTGGACAATCGAGATTGGTACAGCGGATGAAAGCACCATCCTCACTCAGGGATTGGCCGCATTCCTTGCATTCGGTCGGAATATCGGGGCGGGATCGTGGAGGTAATTCGCCGGTGAATGGGGTTCCGTCAGCGTGGGTTCTATTTGCAAGATCGGCCGTAGTTGCGGCACCGATGACCTTCTCGACCTTGGGAATCACATCACCACGGCGTACCAAGCGGACTTTGTCACCAAGGTGGATATCCAAGCGCGCCAATTCCCCTGGGTTGTGCAGAGTTGCATTTTCGACCGTCACCCCGGCAACCATCTGCGGGGCGAGGCGAGCGACCGGAGTCACCGCTCCGGTTCGCCCGGTCTGCCAATCGATGTCGAGAAGGACTGTTTCAGCTACTTCGGGGGGGAATTTCCAAGCCAAAGCCCAACGCGGGTGATGGGCGGTCATCCCCAACAGGTCACGGTTAGCCAACTCATCGAGTTTGAACACCACGCCATCGATTTCGGCACTGAATTCATCCCGCTGGTCGCTCCATTTTTGGGTTTGCGAGATAAGTGCGGTAGCGGCCGCCTCGGGGGTCTTGGTTGCTATCGCCTGCCAAGGAGCAGGGGTGATTCCAACTTCGCTCAACCATTGCAGAAGTTCACTATCCAAGCCAGTGACCGGGGGAGATTGTGAATCTGGATGTCGGCTATCGACTGAGGGAAATCTCACATCATAGGCGTAGAACAGCAGGTCGGCGGCATCGGCCTTACCCTGCTCGAGGTGTTTCTGACGCAGAGCACCGGCGGCAAGGTTGCGGGGATTCGGAGAAGATTCGGCGTATTTGGAGATAAACATCGCCAATGGCATCACCACCTCACCGCGGATGTGTGCATCGACTTCAGCGGCGAGTGATTCGGGAATATTGGTGATTCGGCGAGCGTTACGGGTGACGTCCTCGCCACGTTCGCCATTTCCGCGGGTGGCGGCACGCACCAATCTCCCCTTGCGATATTCCAACGAGAGAGCTGAGCCGTCGAGTTTGGGCTGGGAGACAAAGCGCATGGCACCCATTGTCGTTGTATGCACGAAATGTGTCAATTCCTCATCTTCGGTGGCTTTGTCGAGACTGCGCATCGGGAACATGTGTTCGACTTTAACCGACCCGGGGTCGGGGTCGTGGCCGACCTTGGAGAGTTGCGGATTATCCGGGTCGAGGGCTTTCAGTTGGTCGAAAATGGCATCGAATTCAGCATCGGAAATCTCCGGGGCGGCGTGGTTGTAATAGAGGTCGGAATGGTAGGCGAGACTTTGCGCCAGAGCGGCGATTTCGGCCGAGTCCGGCTCGCCCTCGGCATCACCTTCTCCGGCCATGTATGGCGATGACGCGGGGGCATGAAAACCCCTCGCTTTAGGGGTGCCGCAGTAGGTGGTGAATTATGGGTATTAGTGGCTTAGTGGCAGGCTTTTCCCAACTTCTTCAGGCGCCAGTAATTGTAAGGCCACGGAGTGAGGAAACCGACCAACAACATCAGTGGAATAGCATAGTAATTCATGCCTAACTCCCCACCGGTGAACAGTAGATCGGTGATCTCCATCGCTATCTCCATCATCAACATAGAGATGAATGACATCCCGAAAGCGGTCGAAAGAGCGTCGCGGAAGTCCATCTGGCCACGCATCAATAGGATGGTCTCGAGCATGACGCTGGTCGCCAATCCGTTTATCAGAGGCAGAATGGCGAAGAAATACCACATGTTGGAATACAATACTAAATCGGCGGTAATTCCCGAAAAGGAATAGTAGGCCAGAGTGCCGAATTCACCGATTGCACAACCTATCAAACACCACTTGGTATTGTTGGCACTCTGCTTCCAGACACTTCCGTCCGACCAGTTGAATTCACTGGTGGCGGCGGTACCCATTGCTGCCGAGGCTACCGAGGTAATAGGGATCGAGCCGGCTACTGTATATCCGGCAGTGGTGATGGCCACCTCGAGGTCGCTGGTCTGGACTTCACCGGAATGGGAGATGGTCGCGGTGCCGGCGGTGTGGTCGACATCGGCTGATTCGACCCCGGCTACTTTGTTCAGAGCGGTAGCGACATTATTGCCACAGCCACCGCAGGTCATGCCGCTGATACCGGCAATCGTGGTTTCCATGCAGCGGCGAATGCTGAGGGCATGATAAGACTGTGCATCAGGAAAAGCGTAGTTCGACAAACTCGCTGTCAGCCAGTGGGCAACGGGTCATTATCGCCTGGCTCAAAACCCGCAGGTGGATTTCGGCGACGACATGGACGGTGGCGGTGAATAGATGGCCGCCGTGGACATCGCAGTCATCGGCGGTGAAGGTGGCGTGGATATGGGTGAATGGAGTGCCATCCTCGTGGCGGGCGAGGTTGCCCTGAAGGCTGACCAGTTCGCTGGCCGCGGGGAGGTCGAAACGGTGATATTTTTGGCTTTCATCCATGAAACCGTAGACATTCTCTCGGGTGCGTCCAATCCCGCTGGTAATCGCCGCGGCGTCGATGTTGGCCTCCTCGGCCAAGGCCTGTAAACTAGCGTGAATCTCCTCGCCGATATCGAGCCGGACGAAGATGTCGTCACCACTGCGCACCCATTCCATATTTGTTTGAGATAAGAGCCGGCTCATCAATTCGCCTATTCCTCTTCGCCGAGAAAAATCTCGCCGATTCGGCGGCTGGCCTCGGTCAGGTCAGCAGGATTTCCAGCCAGTGCAAGCGGGGCGA
>DARQ01000043.1:0-2765 GCA_002503395.1 Euryarchaeota archaeon UBA60
ATGGTGCGCTGTTTGAATTGTGCTTGCAGGAATTCACGCCCTTCTGCACTGCGGGAGAAAATCATACAGCCGGAGGTATCTCGGTCGAGTCGGTGGACGAGAAAGGCCCGCTTCTGTTGCTTGTCCTTAGTCCATAGTTTGACGCGGTCGAACATGGTGTCCAACTCGCCCCGCTCGGTCGCCACCGAGAGTAGCCCAGCAGGTTTGTTGACGACGATTATCGCCTCATCACAGTGGATTATCTCGGGCTCGGCAAGTGCAGATTTATCCTTCTTTTTCGGTTGGTCACCATCCACTCGAGGTACGACCGAGAGGGTTTGCCCAACGGCAACCACGGCATTGGCGCGGCCGACATTCTCGCCGTCGATGCGGACTCGGCCGGCATCGACCATCCGTCGCAGTGAATTCTTCTTCGCCTCGGGGTGAAGCAGTGAGAGAACCGCCAGCACAGACGCCTCTTCATCGACCTCGATGCTGAGTTCACTCATATTGCCTGCGAGCGGGTCGAGGCATTCAACTTTGGCTGTTCCATCGACTTCGTCGGTTCATAAAATCGGGGACCAGGTTGTGTGGGATTGGGTGGAGTGAGAGGGGGGGGTTGGTTGAGTGGGGTTGGGTTCCACCAGTTAGTCAGCCAGGTCGGCGTCGAGGATTCCCTCATCCACTCCCTTGAGAGGTTTCTCCGAGGCATTTTCTCCGGGGTGGTTATTGGGATTATCATCGGAGTTTCCATTGGTCTTGGTCTCTGATTTTAGGGCCGAGCCAGCGGCATGTTCGGCTTGAACGCCGAGTGCCAGTTCGTCGTCTTCGGCTAGACTGCTTCTGTATGCGAACCCACCGGCGACGATTACCAGTAGGGCGAGGGCGGCGATGAACATCAACTGGTTGCCACCGCCAATGTCGACTCCGGTTGAGGTGCCCATGATGGTCAGGGTGACTGGTAGACTGTGGGTGCCATCTTCGCCGAGGGCGCGAATATCCACGGTCTGGTTACCTGCCTCGACTTTACTCAAGTCGAGAACCACAGTCCAGTTGAATGGTTGACCCGCATCCAATTCTTCTAATGGGGTCTCATAGGTCACTTCATTCCAAGTGCCATTTCCAATTCTGAACTCGACCATTTCGACTTCACTGGTCTGGCTCCATGAATGGCCGGTGATAGTGATGATACCACCTTCGTTGCTCACATTGAGCAGGTGATTCTGCAGGGTGAGGTTGATTTCGGATATATTGACATTGCTATAATTGAGTTGTAGTGCCATCTCGACCGCGGCACGGGCATCGACCATTCCCCAGCCGTAATCCTTGTTCCAGTAGGGGTCGACCGCTGGTTGGCTGGCATCACCTCGGCGCTCGGCGGTCTGCTTGAGAATCTCCCGTAGAGTCAATGGGGTCAGGTCAGGGTTGGCGCTCAGCAGGAGGGCGGAAATTCCCGAAATCGCCGGGGTTGCGTAGGAGGTTCCCGAGCCGCGACCGGTGTAGGTATTGTCCGAGGCATCTTGACCGGGAATCAGGTTATTGCAACTACCGCTGGTGACGCAACCCTCGGCCTGGACGATATTGGAGCCAGGTGCAGTAATATCTGGTTTCAGTTCGTTGATTGGGTTACCATCCCCGTTGTCTCGGCGCGGGCCACGCGAGGAATAACCAGCAACGACATCATCACTACGGTCGACGGAGTTATTGTCGTCGACCGCACCTACGGTTATCGACAGTGATGATGATCCCATACCCGAAAAGCCGTCGTTATCGTCGCCGTCATTGCCAGCGGCCACGCTTACGACGATGCCAGCCTCGGTAGCCGCATCTAGTATGCGAGAGTGCATGTCCGAGCCGTCCGAGCCGCCGGCTTCATGGCTGGTGATTCCCCATGAGAGCGAGATGATGTCGATTCCGTAGTTGTCGGAATCGGCGCCCGACCACTCGGTATCCTTGTGGTCGATTATCCACTGTATGCCATTCATTGCCGACTCGTAGAACTCCTGGTCGATGGCGTAGGTCTCAAATGGTCCGGCCCCGATATCGGTGCCGATACGAACATCGACAAGACTGGCATTCGGCGCACTACCATAGAATTCAGATTGACTCCCATCGGCCTCCAAGCCGGTCGAGGAGGCCATTCCCATGCACGCTGTACCGTGCTGGTTACCATCGTCGGGGTCGAAGTCTCCGGAATCGTCTCTAGAGATGTCCAGCCAACATGATGGGTCGGAATGCATGTAACAAACCGCATCATATCCTGCGACGAATTTTCCCACCAGTCCCGGATGCTCATTATCGACTCCGGTATCTACCATGGCGATGTTGACGCCGGCGCCGCTGGTATTCAACTGCCAGGCACTGTCTGGATATTCGGTTGAGTTGCGGGCTTTGACGGCCATCGTCTGGATTTCACCATAGAAGACGACCTGACCATATCTCTCGACCATCACCACTCCATCCAGTTGGGACAAGGTGGTGGCCAGGCTGGCATCGATTTGTCCTAGTAGCACTGCATCGACCGATTCGATGATATCGCGTGGAATCAGTCCTAGAGCATTGAGTGCGACGACATCGGCATCATTCGGGGTGTGGTCGTATGATAATCCAATTCCGGTGGTACCGGTGACTGAAAGCAGGCTGTCGTGAATGCCATCACCATTCAAATCGAGGCTCGAGTGGGTCCACCAAGGTCCGATTTCAGGACTACCAATGGGAAAGCGAGGGGTTTGTGTGGGGATGGTTAATTGATCACCATAGCGCAGTAACTGACCCTCCGCTCGGTC
>DARQ01000043.1:2806-5559 GCA_002503395.1 Euryarchaeota archaeon UBA60
TCGACAGGGGTGAAATCATGGTTGGTGGGGCTGGACAGCGAACCGGTGAGCGGGACGGTCAGCAACAGCAGACAAATGAACAGCACCCGACGAATAATCTTCACCCAAGTGAAATGTGACGACTCTCACACAAGAACTTGACGTTATTCCGTTTCGGTGAGATTACCCGATAAAGGTGCAATTGACTTCATTGTAATAATATGGTTAAACCTGTTGGCGAGGGTATGGCAAAGCCGGTCTGGTTATTTCGTGGAGCACCTATTTTGGCGACGGTATTATTTCTTGAGGCCTACGTTTTCCTGAAGTCATTCGCATATCTGGCCGAATCCGACCTCTATCCCCTTCTAGATGTGTTGGGGCCAATAATGTTCCTCGGAGTGATGTTCTTATTCATTTTCCATCGCCCTTTCACCGCTTTGGTATATGCTGAGATTGGTTGGGTCTATCGCTTGCTCACCTTGACCGAAGATGAGGAAGAGGCCGCCGAGTTGGAAGCCAAGTTGTACCGTGAGGCAATGGCCGAGATTGCCGCGGAGGCCGCAAATACCGAGAGTGGCGAAGGTGCAAGTAGTGTATCCGGTGCCGAAAGTACTGAAGAAGAGTGACTTTCGTAATCCATCAGAGATATTTGATTCCGGTGCCATAGGCCAGGATTTCGAATGAACCACCCTTTTGCCGACCACCGTTATTCATCGAGATGGTCGAGGTCTCCATGCGCAGATTGATGACGTCGTCATAGCCCAGTTCGCTAGCTTGCTCACGCAACCTCTGCAGAGCCTCACTACGCCCCCAATCAAGCATCATATCGAGATGCTTGATATTGCCACCGAAGATGGATTTGATTCCGGCCAGGAATAGTTGCCAACGTGACGGTGCGCTGACGACATTGGCCAGCAGTAATTGCGAGTCGACGATGGTTTTGCCGGGGAGGGTGGTACTCAGCGTCGACAGATTATCGCGAGGCAACGCGGCTTCTCGTTCTAACAACCTCTCGATAATTCTTTTCTGATGCCAGTTTCCAACCAGCCAGGAGAATAGGAATGGGCCAAGACTGGAGGCTAGAATAAAGCCCCAGATCAATAAGGTAGCAATCGTATCCTCAGCCAAGTTTTCACCTCCTAGACGATGATGACCGCGGTGCCATAGGCGAATAGTTCAGCCGCACCACCTGCCACCGCTGAGGTGGCGAAACGGACGTTGACCACAGCGTTGGCACCGCGGGCGGCGGCATCGGCGACCAAGCGCTCAAGCGCTTGATTTCGTGCTTCGGTCAGTAATTCGGTATAGCCCTTCAACTCACCTCCGACGATATTCTTGAACCCGGCGAGGATATCCTTTCCGATGTGTTTGGCGCGCACGGTCGAGCCGGTGGCGACCCCCAGAGACTGCTGAATCGTCCGCCCGGGGATGGTCTCGATATTCGACAGGGCGATTTGGACGGCATGCTGAACCGGTTGGCCTGGCTGGACTTGCTGAACGGCAGGTTGTGGTGAAGGCGGTTGCATTGCTTGCACTGGTTGCGGTGCCGGTTGTGGTGCTTGGTCGGGGTGTGGTTGCATGGCGAGTACTTGCTCGCTCAGCACTTCATTGTTCGTCAGGATGGTTTCCGACTATCACATCAGCATCAATGCCTTCAGGGGTCTGTTTGACCAGTTGTGGTGGTGTCATATATGGGCTTGAGAGAACCGCTGAGGTCACCGGAGTGATATCATCACTGACCACCACCATGCCGACCTCGCTCGAATGGAAGCCGCTCTGAGGGATGATGGAGCCCTTCTTCGACTGAATCGAACATAGAGCCAATATCGCGAATAGGAAGGAGTAGCAGGTAATCGTTTGGGCGATGCCGAGCGCCAAACTGAAAGAAGAGTAATCTGGAACATCCGAAGGTAAGTGTGCAAATATCTTCTCGGTGAGTGATTGCGAATATATCTGAATCGCCAGTGTGGCGACAAATCCGGCCCCCATCCAGATACCGGTGTACTTGAAGGCCGATTGATGCTGAGAAAACAGCATTATCACTAACGGAATCGCGGTCAGAATGAAAATGCCCTGGGTGATGGCCTGAATTTCAATGATGCGACTCTCTTCGACATCGTCGAGTATTTTCATCACCATCTCCTTGGCCTCAAAATCCTCATTGGTATCATTCCAAGTCGCCTGCTCTTCCGCAGTGCCGTTCTCCGGGTAAGGTCCGGGGTCTGTGACCTCCCAATCGCTCTCTAATTCATCACGCCACATCTGCGGGCCAAAGGCGAAACTCACTGCCGCTCCCAATGCCGACATCAGCGCCATAAAGGCGATGAAAATCGCCAAGCCCCAATGCCACCACGGGCTGACATTTTGATTGGTGGTATCGACCGCCACCGCGTATGGTTGCATCTATCCACCTACAAGATAGGCTGAGCGCGGAGCCATTCGAGGTCGGAGATGTAGAGTTGGCGAATGTCGTCAAGGTCTAGCACCAGCATCGCCAGTCGCTCAAGTCCCATACCCCAGGCGCAGACAGGGGCGCTACAGCCCAAGGGTTCGGTGACCTCAGGGCGGAAGATCCCCGCCCCGCCGAGTTCCAACCACTTGCCTCGCCACTTGATTTCCACCTCCAGTGAAGGTTCGGTATAGGGGAAGTAGGCCGGGCGGACGCGTACTTCGGGATAGCCCATCTTGGCATAGAATGTCTTCAGGGTGGTGACCAACATCGGCAGGTTCGCCCCAGGTTCCATGATGATGCCCTCAATCTGGTGAAACTCCGG
>DARQ01000043.1:5648-5902 GCA_002503395.1 Euryarchaeota archaeon UBA60
GGGTTCTCGGCCAGATGACGAATCGTGTTGACAGTGGTATGGGTGCGCAACAACCCGCTCTGGGCGATTTCAGGGGAGAACTTCCCACCCCATCCCAGTGAGCCGGTATCGCCACCGTGCTCGTGAATCTCCTGCCAAGACTTCAGGTGCTCATCCTCAATCTCGATGCTGGCAGGGTTGTCGAGATAGAAGGTATCCTGCATCTCCCGTGCGGGGTGGTCTTGGGGAATGAATAACGCATCCATGTTCCACCC
>DARQ01000043.1:6089-6670 GCA_002503395.1 Euryarchaeota archaeon UBA60
CCGCTTCTACCAAGGCCGCGGAATCGACCGCCAAGCCGGTCTCTGTAACCGTCCATGTGCGGCTGACCGATTCACTTGAGACGACCAGTTCTTTTCGACCTTTGAAGTGGGCCAACATCGAGGAATCGAGCGATTCCTCGCTCGCTCCTTCGACCAGCGAGGCGAGGAATTCGGCTCGCTCAGCGAGTATAGCAGATACTCCTGAGACCTCTGAGGTATCAGTTGGAATGGTAAGGCTGCCGGCGATGATTTCGACCCCGAGACCTTTGAGAAGACCGACCCCAGGGCCGGTCTCATGGCGCTCAAATGCAGATGAGTTGAGGTCGGACATGCCACGTGCTGACTCAGGTTGTGCGACCAACCAGTTCCACAGTCGTGCCTCGAGCAGACCATCGGTGTGCGCCCGCTCACCCTCATCCCCCAGCATCCAGAATGCCGAGACCTGCTCATCAACCGATACCATGCCAGCATCCGCCAATCCTTGACCGGCACCGACCGCCTGCGCCTGGTCGTGCCAATCACAGGCCGAGAGAACCTCGGAGAGAGACCACGCTTGGTCGGGGGAGCCCTGTAAGGCAGAG
>DARQ01000043.1:6842-9043 GCA_002503395.1 Euryarchaeota archaeon UBA60
GTATCATAACCGCTAGATCACGTGCGCTTTGATTCGGCTAGGAACGAGGGATTCTTGAGTGCTATCCCTCACTCTTCCTCAAGTTTTTCCCATAAAAGAATCCCACATTTTTCACACTCAAATGAATTAGGCCGCCCACCTTCGACTTCGCTGATATGCCCACACGAACCACATAGCACAGTGGTCATCTTCGGCTCGTACAGGGTGGTGTCGACTCGATACATGACCCGTCCGGCCTCGTTCAATGTCGTGGCTTTAGGACGCCACGCATCGATTTCCCCCTGAGTCCATTCAGCCTCATCGAGTTTGGCACTGAACCCCCACAGGAACAGGCCGATGCCCAGCAATCCGATGGTAATCCCGAACGGTAGTAGGGCCGACGCAGCAGCGGCGACCGCACCACCGATGACGATGCAAAACAGTCCGGCAATCAGCAGATTCTGCCGCAGATATTGCATTTAGACACCTTTGTTCAGGGGGTTGTCGGGATAGGGATTGGGTGGTTATGAGTGAGGGATGGAAATTGAATCAACGGGTCTGTGCGAGCCCATCTGCCAAAGCCGCCGCGACCCTCTCCATGTGCTCGGCGGCAATCGCACAGATACCGATTCTCACCCCGCCTTCGAGGGGGACGAGGAAGACATCGTGTTGGGTGGCGGCGATTTCACAGACCTGAAGATTGGCCTCGCATTCGAGGAAGGCGAAGTACCCGTCATGGGTTGGATCGAGGCTCAGGTTGTGAGCCGCCGCGGCGCGCCTAAACGCATCACGACGTTCGTCCAACAGCCGTTTGAACGAATCTCTTTCACCTTGCCATTCTTCGTGCAACTCTGCGTCGATATGAACTTCTGAAATAGCTCTCTGGGCAACACGGGGAGCGGCTGACCAGGTCCCTCGGCCGGTGTGCAGGAGGACCTCCACCAGTTTGTCGGTGAATTGCTTATTTGGGTGCAGACATACCAGAGCGCCGGTCCTCAGGCCATAGCAGGTGTGAGATTTGGAGCACGAGATGGCGAAACAGAGCATGAGATTCTCGGGAAAATCTCCTCGACGAGCGATTTCTTCCTTCAGGGTGGTCGCCCAACCATAGGGTTCGGCAGCATAGAGGGTATAGGCGGCATCGATAAGCAGGGTGATGCCGACCTCGGGATAGGCCAGTGCGTGCTCCCAGACCTCTTCCAAAACCGCTCGCCTCTCGCTAGCTTGCAGGGATAATCCGGTCGGGTTGTGCGCTGGGTCATTGAGCCAAATCAGTACTCGTTTCTGACTTTGTGCAAGGCTGGTTAGTTCAGTTGCCAGGCCCGCTCGCTCAAGATGCTCAAGTCCGGCCTCCGGTGTCTCGGGTAAGAATGGCCAGGTGGCGATTTTACAGCCGCGCTCCTCGATAATCGTCTTGTATGGACCCCAATGTCTCGCTCGCAGGAGGATCCTATCTCCTACATCGACGAAGTTCGAGACACTGGCCGACAACGCCCCACAGCCGCCGGGGGTGGCGATTGAGATGGCTGAGATCCCGGCTTCCTCGATGGCTTGGCGATTCGAGCCTAGTGCCAACTCAATCGCTAGGTCGCGGAAAAGTGGTAATCCTCGCAATGGCGCATATCCTACAAGCTCAATGCTCGGTTGGCCACGAATCTGCCGCTCAACAGTTCGGTTGATGGCTAGATGTCCGTCGTCATCCAGCAAACTCCCCAATGTTCCGTTGACGACATCTCGACCGTCTTTCTTGGCTGCCAGGCAGCGGGTGAACCAATCAAAAATCTTGTCTTCGCCGCCCTTATTCACCGCTTCTGGGTTGAGTAGTAGATGTGTTGCATCTTGGCTCTCGACATAGGTGGAAAACTCGGACATGGCAGAACCTCGTAGCAATCATAGACATGGTGGATGACCACCGATATCACACCCTAGGGGTATCTTAGGTTATCAAGGTTGACCAAAATAATGCTCAGCATATTGCCTTGCGGTCTCCGGCGGGTAGCCTTGTGCGATTAATTGTTGCTCGTAGGCTAATTGTTGCGGTGAGACGCCGATTCCGGCCATCCCCACCTGGGTATTGAATGCGGCGTTGACAAAGGCATCGTCTTTGGCCGCGCTACCACCTCTGCCCCCCATCAGCAGGAAGGTCAGAATCAGAATCACCAATACCGCTCCGGCGGCTGAAATCAATACCCATGGTTGCTTGATCAGACTCTCGCCAGCGG
>DARQ01000043.1:9193-9451 GCA_002503395.1 Euryarchaeota archaeon UBA60
GGTGTCCGGTTCTTCGACTTGGTCGACACATCCGGTGGTCATGTTCACTACCGCACCAATCGCACTGTCAGGGCAGTCATCGAGGTCGTCAAAGATACCATCACCATCCGAATCGACCGGTGCCAAGGGGCAACCCATGCCGCCCTCTCCGTTGATCACTCCGGCTTCGTCCGGACAGCGGTCGAAGTCCAGGCCATCCGGGTTATCGCCGAAAGTATCGTTATCTGTATCAGCCCATTGGGTGCCGTCATCGGGGAA
>DARQ01000043.1:9691-9889 GCA_002503395.1 Euryarchaeota archaeon UBA60
TAGTATCGACGGAAAGGACACAGGTGTAATTATCGGATGGAGTATCCATCGGGATCTCGACGTATTCACTACTGCTCGACAACAATATGCCATAGGCGCCGGTGAAGGTGATATTCTTCTCCAGTAGAGTGTGGGTGATGGCGCCACTGCTGTTGACGAGATTGATCTGCCAGGAGAATGGGACGGTGGTCGGGCCTG
>DARQ01000110.1 GCA_002503395.1 Euryarchaeota archaeon UBA60
TGGATTTGAATAAGACGCATACCATGTGGCGCTTGATCAAACCTACCCGCCAGCAATCCGATTACGGTCCGACCGAATGGATTGAAGAGGATTGGCAGAGGACCGCATTTACGGAGAGCGAAGACAAGTGTACCCTTGCCGACGGTGATGTTAACGGCTCCAAATTGGTGGCAAATATTCCCGTACCCGACGATGAATCGGGCATCGTCCATTACAAGTCGATGCTCGGCACCACCTCCGGATTATCGATGCTGGAATACCCCGAATACGGTCAATACTACGTTCTCGACATCGTCTACCGCGCCCCGTATGGGAATATGGGAGCGGCACTATTCCTATTCATCGTCGTCGCCACATTCGTTTGGGGCGGATTGGGTATCGCCCTACGTGAGATGCTTGCCGATGGCGAAGAATCGCTCGCCGCCGCCGCCGGCAAGGCCGGTGCTGCGGCAAAGAAGTAGTTCTGGTAATGAAATTATTCCACGGATGAAAGTGTTCTGGAGGTGAAAAATTGCAGAAGTCAGACCAATTCAGTGGCCGCCTCGGCCTCGTCTTCGCCTCAATCGGCGCCGCCATCGGCACCGGCAATATCTGGCGTTTCCCGCGCATGGTCGGCGCCAACGGCGGCGGAACCTTTCTGATCCCATGGCTGATATTCCTATTCATGTGGTCGATTCCTCTGGTCATCGCCGAATTCGCCCTCGGTAAGCGCAGTCGTACCGGAACGATTGGAACATTCCGAATCTTCGCCGGAAAGAATTACGCCTGGATGGGATTGTGGACGGCGTGGATCTCGACCGCAATCGGATTCTATTATGCGATTGTCGC
Organism: Euryarchaeota archaeon UBA60; assembly: GCA_002503395.1. Classification (GTDB taxonomy): domain Archaea; phylum Thermoplasmatota; class Poseidoniia; order Poseidoniales; family Poseidoniaceae; genus UBA60. Next base: position 829 of record DARQ01000110.1, read on the forward strand.
CGGGTGGTGCTTGAAGTATTTCAGTCTCGGCTTGACCAATGGCTTGACCAATGTGGATACCACTCAAGTGTGGAATGAGTTCCTTGAGAGCGGCAGTCAGGTGGTGATGTTCCAATTCATTGTCATCCTGATTACCATTGCGGCAATCTGGAAGGGGGCAAAGGCGATTGAGAAGGCCAATGTCTACCTGATGGTCAGTCTTTTCATCCTCCTTTTCATGACCCTAGGTCTATCTTTGTGGATGGATATGGCGGACGGAACCCTCGACGGTTTCCTCTTCATGTTCAGCGTCGACCCGGAATTATTGCTCGAGCCCGAGATTTGGATAAACGGGTTGTCACAATCGGCGTGGTCGTGCTCGGCCGGAATGGGGATGGCGATTACCTACGCGGTGTACATGCGCAAGGATGAGGATACCGTTCTCAACGCCTTCACCATGGGTCTTGCCAACAACAGCATCTCGATAATCGCTGGCCTAGCGGTCCTCTCGGCAATATTCGCGGTCTCCAGTGACCCGCTCGCGGTGGTTACAGGGGGTTCCAGCGCAATCACTTTCCTGGCCTTGCCCGAAGTCTTCTCACAGGCCCCGGGTGGAGAGGTCGGTGCGTGGTTGATGATGGTAGGGTTTTTCCTGGCGCTCACATTCGCCGCTTTGACCTCGATGATTTCGACCGTCGAACTCTGCGTTCGCAATTTCGTCGACCATGGATTTGAGCGCAATAAGGCGGTGATGATAACCACTGTCGCCATCTTCATCTTCGGACTGCCCAGCGCCTTGCTATGGATTCGCATGGATGCCGAGGGTGTTGCCTTCCCCGCATTCCTCGAGGTTCAGGACCATATCTGGGGCTTCGGGCTGATGTTCAGCGGCTTATTCATCGCCTTCTCGATCTGGAAGTACGGCTGGCGCCGGTTCCGCGCCAAGGTTGAGAGCGGCGAGGCAAATTCCTCGATCGAGGGCTATCTTGAGCACGGAGTTCCAGCATTCCGCGATGATTTCATCAATACCGGCGATAACGACATTATTGTCGGAAAGTGGTGGGACGCAATCATCTACATCGCTTTTCCACTATTGTTCATCGTGCTTCTTCTCTCGTATTTCGGCGACCTCATCTTCAGTTACGACCCGTGGTATTCGGCATTTGACCCATCTGATACCCATGGCGCGGGAATCGTCTTCTTGTTCTGGGGAGTGGTCGGAATCAGTTTCATCTTCTTCAACAAGAAGTTGGCCGAACGCCCGGTATTCAGAAATGTCCCGGAAGGCGCTGACTGCGATATCTCGACCCTGCCCGGGGGCGAGGATGAATTGGTCGTCGAAGTCGGAGAAGTCGCCCCCGGCTGGGAGCACCTGTCAAGGGATGAGGAGAAAATTGTCGAAGCGATTCTGGATGATGCGATATTGGATGCAGAGATAGCCTAGAGGGGGGTTGTCGATGTTATTGATAGTGCAGATTCTGCTCTATGGACTGATTGCGTGCATAGTTTTTATTCCACTCGCCAGATGGTTCTGGAAGCGTTGGGACCGCCCCGATAAACTGACCCGCCAAGCCATCGAAGAGCACCGCTTGACCAAGGAGGAAGAGATTCTGTGGAAGGAGCGCGCGGAAGAGCTAGAGGCCATTCGCAAAGAGCAGGGGAAGTGGGTGCGGAGTCCCGAGGTGAAGGCACCGAGTGAAGATACCAAATCGCTGGCCCTAGGGGTCTTGGATATTGATAGGACCGGACCTCCCGGCCCGCCAAAGTTGCACCATCCTACTGCCGATAACGCCGACACCGCCACCACCTCCGACGCCGCCGGCACCGCCGAAACACCAGTTCAACCAGAACCGGCCGAACCGGTTGACGATATAGACCTAGATTTCTAGAATCCTAGATAGAGTATGTGTTGCAGTGACGGTGGTTTGACTCAAGGGGTACCC
>DARQ01000014.1:0-6473 GCA_002503395.1 Euryarchaeota archaeon UBA60
AGGTGATATCTGCGATATCGATGATGATCAAGATGGCGTTATCGACCAATATGACGATTGCCCGATGAATGAAACCAATTGGACCAGCAATGGAGGCACCGATAATGATGGCGATGGCTGCAATGATCTCCTTGAGGATGACGATGACGATAACGATGGCATGCTAGATGTCGACGATGATTGCCCCAGCGGTATCAGTGATTGGAATGTAAGTGCCGCCACCGACCACGACTGGGATGGCTGCAAAAACTGGGTTGAGGATAACGATAATGATAATGACGGAGTCATCAACAGTTTCGATGATTGCCCGATGGGCACTACCAATTGGAGCAATGATGGAATTATCGATAACGATATCGATGGCTGTCATGATATATCCGAAGACCTCGACGATGACAACGATGGTTTTCCCGACAATGAGGATGATTGCCCGACCAATGCCGGTGGTTCATTTCTCGGTCAATTGAAGGGTTGTGCTGATGATGACGGGGATGGCTGGGGTGATTATTCCGATGCTTTTCCCTTTGATGGAACCCAATGGGATGACGGTGACGAGGATTCCTATGGTGACAATCCATTCGGCACCCGCCCCGATGCTTGCCCTCTTATTGGCGGTAATTCCACCAAAGATAGATTTGGTTGTACCGATACCGACGGTGATGGCTATTCAGACCCTGACGATGATTGGACCGATGCCGATGGTGCTGATGCCTTACCGCTGATTTTCGACCAGCATCAGGATAGTGACAAAGACGGCTACGGTGACAAGATGTACAGCGATAAGGGTGGCTACGCTGAACTGTCGGATTCCTGTGTCTACGTCGCCGGAAATTCGACCATTGACCGGCAAGGCTGTCTCGACTTCGATGGCGATGGATATTCGGACCCTGATGGTGACTGGACTGTTTCCCACGGAGCTGACCGCTTCCAATACGAATCCTCGCAATGGCGTGATTCCGATGGGGATGGCTATGGTGATAATTGGGGTAATGCAACTTGGAATACCACCCGCGCCGAGGACGGCAAAGGTCAGTTTATCCTCAATGCATACAAACCCGATCTCTGTCCTGATTCACCATATGAATTTGCCCTTTCGCACGGTTGTTCCCCTGCCGAGATGCCGTCACTGACAGACCCAACTGATGATGGCGGAAGTAGTGGCGATGATTTTTCATCGAGCGAAGAAGAACCTGGATTATCACCGCTGATGATGATATTGATGTTATTCGGCGGATTGTTGGTAGTCGGATTGACAGCGGTGATTGTATTGCTCACAAAGAAGAAACCCAAGGGCAGCACCAAGGCTGATGCCGAGTGGGATGCAAGGGATGGTTCTCAGGTCGGTGGAGAACCGGATGATTCCCCTTCATCCACAACCTCTGGTGCCACTGTATCTCCCGGTGAGAAGAGTTATGACAATTATCTCGAAGAGGAATCTACTGCTGATTCTACCGCTGAAACCGAAGTTGAATTTGGCGAGCATCCTGACCAAACAGAACTGGTGGAACCCACTACGGTGGCGACTTGGGAGGACCTGCCTGCGGATGGTGAATACACTGAGGCTGATGATTCTGGTACGGTATGGTACAAGACCGCCGAGGGTGAATACTGGTACCGAAATGAAGACGATTCGTGGTCGGTTTTTGATTCCGATGGCTCATAGTGAACCCCATTAGTCGTGTTTTCACACCGTTTCCGACAAACTTAACATAGGTTTTCGGCGACATTTCCCAAGGCTTCAGCGATGATTTCATCGATTTCAACTTCCGGTGTCCAAGCCAATCGCTGATGGACAATATTAGCCTCGACGAAGCCCCACTGTTCATCTCCAGACGCCGCCCACAATTGAATTTCAGCGCCGTGTGCTTCGGCGATAGGTAGTGCCAATTCCTTCAAAGGAGTGGTATTCCCCAAGCCGATTGCAAGTGCTTCTCTGGTGGGGGGAGGGCTTTTGGCAATGCCACTGATGATATTGACCAGGTCACGAATGTGAATCAAATCCTTGATGCCCTCACCATCGCCGGGCACCGCGATCCATCCGCTCTGCGCCTGTCTGGCAAAATCGAATAGGAATCCTCTTCCCCTGCCGCCATCGACCGGGGTGCCGTGAAGATTACTCACCCGTAGAATAGAAACCGGGTGGGTATCCATGGCGTGCTCCAAACAGCGTTCTTCAGCCCACAACTGACCGACCGCCGTAGCATCGCGCGGGGAGAGCGAGGTTTCTCCTGTATATGCGTCAAAAGTCTCATCCGAGTGCACTCGCAGAGAGCCCAATAATATCATGTGCAAGCCTTGATGTCGATTCTTTGCGTCTGCCAACCGAACCGCCCATTGCTTCATCGCCGGAATCGCTTCGGGGGAATCTCGCGATAGATTGGAATTCGGCGGATGTCCATTCAGATGAATCAGACAGCCGACTGAGGCCAATGCCGCATCGAGCAATCTTGAATCCTCGACCGTGTTGGTATCTATCAGCACTACGTCATCGCCAAACGATGCTGCCAAGTGCTGGGCGACGAACCCGTCATCACCTGAAATTGCCACTCGCATACGATACCCAAAACTGCTAAAGTGCATCGACTTGAAGAACTTATCCAATATCAAAAGTTTAGAAATGTGTGGTTTTCGGTTGGCAATCTTCATGGATGCCCGCTTGTAGCGAGTGAATGAGGAAATCCCGTCAGGTGCTCATCATGGTCGACCAATTGCCGAATTACGGGCGCGAAAGCGAAATGCTTTCGGCGCTGGGGATGAATTCAATCGACGAACTCTTCACCGATATTCCGGCGGCGGTGCGCTACGATGGTCGACTGCCTCTGCCCGAGCCGCAATCGGAAGAGGAAGTGCTACGTGATGCGCGGAGATTACTCGGTGCCAACGTCGCCCTGTCACAGCGGGTGAGTTTCCTCGGCGCCGGGCTTTACCGAAACCACGTCCCGGCGCTGGTATTGCAGTTGATTCGACGAGGAGAATTTCTTACCGCATATACTCCCTATCAACCCGAGGTCAGTCAGGGGATGCTACAAGCGATGTGGGAGTTCCAGACCCTGATCTGCGAATTAACTGGCCTTTCGGTTGCCAATGTCAGTGTTTACGATGGCTCGACCGCAGCTGCCGAGGCGATTAACGCGGCGCATCGGATTCACAACCGCAAAGCCGAGCAGAAGGATATCATCTACGTCTCAGAATTGACCCCACCCAGTAGGATGAGCGTGATTAGAAATTATTCTCAAGGGGGGGGAATCGAAATCCGCACTCTGCCGCACAATAGTGATGGTACCCTAGACCTCGCCGCGGCCGAGCAGGCTGCGGGGGCGTGCGGGGTTTACGTCGAACAACCGAACCCCCTCGGCCTTCTCGATGGTGGCTTGGTGCAACTAAAGGAGATAATAGGTGAGAATACCGCTTTGATAGTCGGCGTTCAACCCACCAGCCTCGGAATCGTCGAATGCCCGGGAGAGTATGGCGCCGACATCGTCGTCGGTGAGGGACAGCCATTTGGTAGCCCGATAACCTGTGGCGGTCCGATATACGGAATCTTCGCCTGCCGAGATGCCTATCTACGACAGATGCCGGGTCGAATCGTAGGGCGTTCAATTGATGTTCATGGCGAAGTGGCTTACTGTCTGACTCTGTCGACCCGTGAACAGCACATACGGCGGCATCGCGCGACTTCGAATATCTGTACCAATGAAACCCTCATAGCCTTGATGGGGGCGATGCATATGTCGCTATTGGGACCTGAGGGTCTGCACACCTTGGCTATGCGAAATATGGCTGCCTGCCAACTCGCCAAGGCCAAACTCGGTACCATTGAAACTCTGGCACTGCCGCATCTTTCCGGCCATCATTACAATGAATTCGTAATTGAATTACCAGGTCCAGCAGCCGAATGTCTGGATTACCTTGATTCTCAGGGGATTATCGGCGGGTTCGACTTGTCGAGTTGGTATCCGCAACGAAAGAATTGGCTATTGGTTTCGGTGACTGACCAGAATTCCAAAGCTGAAATAAATTTGCTCGCGGCGCATCTGGCGGCTTGGTCGAGCGCAATTATCAAGGGGGCAGGAGTGTGAGTAACCTGTTCGATTCGCACGGTGCCCCAGGGTCGGGATGGTCTCAACCGGCACCGATAATGGATGCAACACAGGTTTCGCTACCGGCGGAATTAGTGCGTAAAAAGCCGGCCCGATGGCCACGGCTTTCCGAGTCGGAGGTGGTTCGCCACTACACCTGGTTATCGACGAGAAATTTCGGTATCGATACCGGATTCTACCCCCTCGGTTCGTGTACGATGAAACATAACCCCCGAGTCAATGAGACGATTGCAGATCTGCCCGGTATCGCAGATTTACATCCACTTCAACCCGAGCGCCACCAACAGGGTCTGATGGCCATCTTCCACGAGATGCAGAATATGCTGGCAATCTGTTCCGGGATGGATGAAGTGACCTTACAACCGGTCGCCGGCGCCCAAGGAGAGTTCACCGCAATCAGATGCATCCAGGAATATCATCGCTCGCTCGGTCAAGACGGCCGAGACAAGGTCATCGTTCCCGATAGTGCCCACGGTACCAATCCGGCCAGCGCTGCGTTGGCCGGACTTGCGGTCATCGAAATCCCCAGTACCACCGATGGTCGCTTGGACCTTGACGCCCTGCGGTCGGTGGTTGGAGAAGATACCGCAGCGATGATGATAACCAATCCCAATACCCTCGGTATCTTTGAGGCGGAGATATCGCAGGCCGCCGAAATCGTCCATTCCGCCGGTGGTCAGATGTACTATGACGGCGCGAATTTCAATGCCATATTGGGTAAGACCACCCCGGGATTGATGGGTTTTGATGCGGTTCACTACAATTTACACAAGACCTTCTCCCAACCGCATGGCGGCGGTGGCCCTGGTAGTGGCCCGATCGGTGTAAAATCGCATTTGGCCGAATTCCTGCCCAGCCCGCTGGTCAAACGCCGACCGATTCTTTCGACCGATACCGGGGCAATCGATGAGCAGTGGTGGTATACTTGGTATGAGCCGAGCAAGAGCATCGGCAAGGTGCAACAATGGCATGGCAATGCAGGAGCGGTGGTACGGAGTTGGGCATTTTTTCGGCGCTATGGCCACACTTTGGAACAGATGACTGAACATGCGGTTCTGAATGCTAATTACCTGCGTCATCGAATCCACCAATGTGCAGAAGAACAAGGCGTTGAAGGAGAGTTCAAAGATGGTAGTCCCACCGGAATTGTAAAGCATGAATTCACCCTATCCATGCTACCGCTGAAGGAATCGAAAGGGGCTTCAGCAATGGATGTGGCGAAGGGTCTACTCGACCATGGTTTCATGGCGCCTACGGTCTATTTTCCCCTGATTGTTCCCGAGTGCATGATGGTCGAGCCGACAGAGACCGAAACGAAGGAGACCTTGGATGATTTTGCCGAGGCTTTCGTCAAGGTATTGCAGGTTGATGCCGAGACCTTGCACGCCGCACCGACCTCAACTCCGGTCGGCCGGGTCGACGAAGTGTACGCGGCACGCAACCTCTGTCTTCGCCACCCGATTGATGATTAGAGCGCCATACTCAAAGACGGCCCTGTTCAGGCACCAGCATGGCAGGTGGCTCTCGAATCTACGGACGGCCTGCAGGTGGCTTTCTCGAGGGTGATAAGGGTTGGTGGACACCCCCGGTTGCCCCCCTATGGTCAAAGGCACGTTGGAAAGAGACGAGTGCGGAATACTCTGGTCGCCAGAAAATTATCATTTCAGCGCTTGAGGAGAGAGAGATGAAAGCCCCATCTTCGTGCAGAGGTTGGAAACGTCAGCGGCTTCGGCCGCTGGCAATTTCGTGGCTTTTCCCCGCCGCCATGGCGATTGGCTGCGCCATGCTCGCTGGCTTGATTCTCATACTTGATGAGGCGGATGACATTTTGGCATTGCTTAGTGCCCAACTCGGGATGTTACTCAGTGCGGGTGGATTATTGCTGTTGCAGTGGCGCCGCATCGGCTCATTTCATGGCTTCACCCTGACATCGGTTTCGGCATTCTCACTCTTGGGGACGGGATACGTCGGGTGGTCAACGATGCAGGGGGAGGTGGTGGAATCAAGTGTCGTAGCGTGGACGATTCTACTTCTAGTTTCGATGATGTTTGTATTACGCGGCGGTTCTGCTGCGGTATCATTCGATGGTGCAAGATGGCTTATGCCAATCACCCCTGGGACAACAATCCGTGTCGATGGCGAGGAAAGAGAGTGGAAGGAGGGAAGAATTTCCATCGAGAGGGTGGATGATGAGACGGTGACCTTGCGGGTTGAGAGAATAGCCGGAGCATGCTTTCTGGTGCTGTCCAATTCCTCCAATTTCAATATCCGTAAAGACCCGCTCTTGCGCACAGCCTCCAAAGTGGTCGTAAAACGCGCCATTGCGCTGATGCAGGCGAATGCGGGAAAAGCGGTTGAATGGCCGAATTGGGC
>DARQ01000014.1:6652-7071 GCA_002503395.1 Euryarchaeota archaeon UBA60
GTGAAATATTGGCTTGCAGGTGCCTCAGTGTCAACCGACAAACGTGCTCGGCCGCCCACGGTATTGTGGCGAGCGCCATGGGTGGATTTTCATTGTGTGGTCAGCGAAGCCGACTTGTCACACCTTTCCATATCGGTGCAAAAACGGATTATTCGATTACTGAATTCAGATGCCGCACCATTCGGTCCGTGGGCGGCGAGAGCGAGCGGATTAGCGGCTAGAACCGGTAGAATGGGTTTGGCAATGGCTCTGTTATGCACTTGGGTGGAAGCGCTTGAGCCTTCGCCGCAACTAGCAGCGCGAGCCCGTCGTCTACTGAAAGTGGAAATATTGTTGAGCAGACGACTGTTGCAGTGGCAGAGGCAATGGCCGAGTCAGGTGATGAATTATCAAGAACAGCCGGCGTGGGTGATTCCCGC
>DARQ01000014.1:7229-14614 GCA_002503395.1 Euryarchaeota archaeon UBA60
CTCAAGGTTCATCATCTCCCGATTCCGTTTTCCGGTACTAGCCACTTTGCATTTATTCGCATTGCTCATCGTTTCATTGAGAAAGTTTAGACATCCTTGGGCAGAGCCCTGAGTCGAGTCCTCAGGCAAAAGGTCAATGCCGCAAATGATGACCCCCATCTCTCGGCAATTTGATGAACCCCCCTTAGGTCGCAGGGGCATGGAAGTAACCATCCTGATGGGTAGTTCATCCGATATGCCGGTGGTGAAGAAGTGTACCGCGGTTCTCGACCGCTTCGGAGTTGCCTATCAGGTGCGGGTCGCCAGTGCGCATCGCTCTCCGACCTTTGTTGAATCAATAGTCAAAGATGCCATTGCCTCAGATTGTAAGATTTTCATCGCCTGTGCAGGTCTGGCCGCCGCACTGCCCGGTGCCGTTGCAGCAATGACGACAAAGCCGGTCATCGGCATCCCGGTCGGCGGCAAGGTGCCATTCGATAGTCTCCTCTCCATAGTCCAATTACCACCAGGAGTCCCGGCTGCTTGTGTCGGGGTTGACCGTGGAGATAATGCCGGATTATTAGCAGTGCAGATACTGGCATTGGCAAATGAATCCTTGGCCTCAGCTTTAGATGGTGATAAGCAGGCGCAATACGACCGAGTCATGGCACAAGACAAGCAGATACAAGGTGAATTGTGATGTTCTCCCCCGAAGGATTCGTCGAGGAATCCATCGCCGCTCTGCGCAATGAAGTAGATGATATTGCGGTAATCGCCTGCTCCGGCGGTGTCGATAGCACAGTCGCTGCGGTAATCGCAAATATTGCCGTCGGACAACTGCTCCACTGCGTATATGTTGACACCGGATTCATGCGCAAAAATGAGACCGAGGAGATTCAGGAAATGCTCGCTAGATTAGGCCTGAACCTTACTGTAGTTTATGCCGAGGACCGATATTTTGCCGCCCTTGAGGGAGTTGTCGAACCAGAACATAAACGCAAGGTAATCGGTGAATTATTCATCCGCATCTTTGAAGAAGAAAAAGAAAAAGTCGGTGCTAAATATCTTATTCAGGGAACCATCGCACCAGATTGGATAGAGTCTGGCGGTGGTGCCCGTGACACTATCAAATCGCACCACAACGTTGGCGGTCTGCCCGATGATATGACATTGATTGTAGTCGAGCCACTGCGGGATCTGTATAAGGATGAAGTGCGTGAAGTCGGCCAATTCTTGAAGATTGAGAGCAGTCAACGCCAACCTTTCCCCGGTCCTGGATTAGCGGTTCGATGTCTTGGTGATCTCACTCTGGAGAGGGTCGAGGTTACTCGAGAGGCCTGCGCAATAGTCGAGGAAGAATTCGAAGCCGCGGCACAGCGTGGTGAGATGGAATTGCCATGGCAATACTTCGCCGCTCTACTACCGGTGAAATCTGTCGGTGTTCATGGCGATGTTCGCGCCTACGGCGAGACAGTTGTCGTGCGTGCGGTTGCCAGTCTCGATGGCATGAGTGCCAGATATTCACCGATTCCACATCCAGTGCTGACCAAGATTTCGACTCGTATCACCAATGCCGTCAAGGGCTCAGTCAATCGAATCGTCTACGATATCACCAATAAGCCACCGGGTACGATTGAGTGGGAATAACGGCGCCATAGGCGCCGTAACGCCCACGCACACGTGAGGCGAGGCTTGAAACGGGTTGCATTGAACGCCTTTTTGATGCGCAGTATCCTTGCCGCAGGTCTACTCATCTCGGTGATGGTATTTTCCTCGGCCGGCGGCTGGCTTTCACCGGCCTCTGTGGGGCCAGAGGGTGCGGCTGAATCAGCGCTGGAAAATGCCGACCAGGTTGATGACGAACGGTCATTGACGACCTATTCTGACCCCATCGATATCGCCTTGAAACATGTGTTAAGGGAAACATCGGATAATGTGCAATTGCAGGTGATAATCCAGTTTCAAGATGGCTTAGCCGGCAAAGAGAAGCATGTTTTCCTGCGCCAACACGGCCTACAACCTATTCACAGCACCAGAGTTGTGCCTGCCGTATTCGCTATAGGTCCGGCCTTAGCGATTGAAGAATTGGCGAACTTGGAGGAGGTGAAATGGGTCGAGTGGAATAGTCCGATAGAGTTCTACATGAACCAGACTGTCGATACAATCGGTGCTCGAGATGTATGGGATAGGGAAATCCTGTCAAAGGACAGAACCACCACTGTCGAGCATAAAATAATCAGGGGTGACGGAGTTACAATTGTCGTTTTGGACAGTGGGATTGATGCCACTCATCCCGATTTGGACTACAACCCACAGAGCCCGACAAACCCGAGTAAGCCCGAGGCTGGTGACAAGGTGATATACAATGCAAAACTCGACCAAGGCTCCGGTTCTACCACCCCTAATTTTGCATGGATTCCGATGCAGAATACTGACACAACCAGTGGTCATGGTACCCATGTTGCCGGCACTGTTGCCGGGAATGGCGATGCCTCGGCTGATGACAAACTCGGAGTGGCTCCCAATGCCTGGCTGATCGGCTTATCGATGGGTGAGGCGGTATTCACCATCGATGAGTACTCCGCGTTGGAATACGTATTCGAATTATCAGCACCTGGAACGGCCACCCAAGAGGCCTGGAACATCAGAGTCGTTACAAATTCATGGGGGCCAGGATTCCCATTCGACTCCGCCGATAGCAATGATCTGACGGTACAAATCATTGATAAATTATCATGGGACAATAACGTCGCGGTCATTTTCGCCAACGGCAATGATGGTGGTGATGGTAGCGATGACCGCTCCAATATTTTCGCCAAGGTGCCATCAGCAATCGGCGTCGCAGCGGCAAATCGCAATGGTGTGGGAATGTCAGATTTTTCCAGCCGGGGCGACCAATCGGACATCACCACTTGGCCTGATGTGAGTGCTCCTGGGGTTGATATCTGGAGTGCCGCGGCTCGCTCAACAATGATTGGAGGAGGAACCGGTGTCGGAGATTTTGGTACTGGAAATCTGGATTACTACTACCTGTCTATTTCAGGAACGAGTATGGCAACCCCTCACGTTGCCGGATTGGTGGCATTGATGTTCCAAGCCGCCCCGAGCATGAGGATGAGTAATGTCGATGAGGACCTCTCGGAGGAAGGCGACCCCAGTCTATACGACCCTACCGGAATTGCTCCACCAGCCACTGCCGCCAGACCAATTCACGAGGCCGAGTTGATACTCAAGTTGACTGCTGACCGGATTATCACCGGAGAGAATATCGCTACTTCCGTCAATTCATCAGGTGTCAATGGCCGTACCTTGGATTATACGCAGGGTTACGGTATGGTGAATGCCGAGAAGGCGGTTGCGGCGGCACTGGCATTACAACAATTGCGCGATACGAATGGTGATGGGGAAATCGATAATTTCGAGGTCGATGTATGGGATGTTGTCAACCTTACCGATGATATCCTCTTCGACCACCCGGTTACCCGTTCAGGTGATCAACTGAAAGCGGAATGGCAGGGTGAATTCGCGGTTTTCAGCAGCGGCTCGGATTTTCCCCCTGCGAGTGCCCACCGCAAGGAGATATGGGTTCCCGCAGGAGCGACAAGAATGGTCGCCGATATGAATTATCAGCCCCTGCCAACCAATATCCTCTGTCCGACTGGGGCCAATCTAAGGTTGGCATTGGATAAGGATGGTGATGGGGTCTATGAGGAAGACAATGTCAACGGAGTTGAACTCACTTTCCAGGGTGGCCTCGAAGTCGGAGCCTGGTGGGGCTACGACGTGCAGGGAAATGCCGCTGGCACCTGCCTGACTCCCAACCCCAGTACGACCGGCCCACGCTCACCCTACGATGTCGAATTGAATATCTGGCTTGAGCCCGGTGATTACACCTTGACTCGTAACCAGTCTCGTGACTGGATAGTGACCGGCTTGGACAGTTCCGAGGTGACCTTTGAGAGGTCATGGTATCTCCACGTCGATGCCGAATCTCTGGTGCCTGAGGACAGTACAGGCTTGCAGGGAATGTTTGACTGGATGCAAGAGAACTGGTGGGTGCCATTGATAATTGCGTTATTACTGCTGGTGCTATTCATCGGATTCAATGAGAATACCCGCAACTCATTCATCGAATGGCGTCAGGAAAGGAGTCGAGAAGCAAGAGAGTCAGAAGTTTATGAAGCCGAGATATTACCCGAGGTCACGCCAATTTCACCCTCGCAATCACCCCTTACACTGGTCACTCCCAAGAGTAGTGGGGTTGCGACGGAACCCTTCTCATCCACAGATGCCACGGTCGAGTTGGTCGAAGTCGTCGAGGCCGACGTCATCATTGCTGAAGAGGTTATTGAAGCCGAGGTCATCACCGGCGATGAGATTGAGATTGAGTCTGAGGATGTAGTAGTAAAGGCTGAGGTTGAGAAGGCCGAAGGCGAGGCTGAGAATGAGGAAGACGTGGTTACGGAGGCCGAGATTATCGAGGTCGAATCGGTCGATGAGGGCACAGAGGTCGGCGATACGACCGATGGTGATGAGGACGAGGAACTCGATGCCTTCTTAGCTGATTTCGATGATGATGATTTCGACTAATCCGAAAGTCCGAGTCAATATCCAATCAGAACTGATTGGCAATCCACCTTATCCGGCCTAGATGAAATTACCTATCTTCTTTGCGAAGAGCGCCGCTTGCCGGGTTCGAACCGGCGACCTTGGGATTAACAGTCCCACGCTCCACCAGCTAAGCTAAAGCGGCAGTAAAGCCGGCGACAATCATTTCACTTATGACGGCATCGCTATCTGTTGGTCTATTCCAGCATGGAAATCAGTCTCTGAACCGGCTCTTTCGCGGCACTGCCAATTTCTATCGCGGCACGCAATTTATCCAAATGTTCGGACTTTAGTGGACCCTCGTGGTGAACGCTCACCCAAGTCTGGTCGCGTATGATCTCATCGCCGACTACGAGGTTGAATTGCAGACCAACCGAGGGATTGATATCGTCGTCGAAATCTTTGCGTCCGGCGCCTAAATCGCCGGCCACCTCGGCGCATTGGCGCGCCGATATCTCGGTGATGAAGCCACTTTTTCCAGCACCTATCTCCGATATTTCACTGGCCATGGGCAAGACCGCCCTCGGTTCGACGCAAAGTTGTCCGGCGATGGATTCCTCGACTCCTTGGGCGATACACATGCGCCGGAAACGAGCCAGTGCGGAGCCATCTTGCAGGGATTTTCGAATCAGTGCGACACCGGTCTGAAGGTCATCTGCCACCCCGGCCATCAGCAATAATTGCCCACCTTGAAGGGTGACCAATTCCACGGTATCGTCAGGCCCTCGGCCCTGCATGACCTCTACACTCTCAATCACCTCGAGCGAATTGCCGACCATCCTGCCGATAGGATTGCTCATCCGGGTGACTTGAGCGACGGTCTTGACACCCAGACCAGTGGCGGTATCGACCATCGATTGTGCGAGTTTAATCGCCTCTTCTTCGCTACGCATGAAGGCGGCGCTCCCGCTCTTAACATCCAAGAGCAGTGAGGTGATACCCTCGGCCACTTTCTTGGAAATAATCGAGGCGGTGATAAGGGGTAGTGAGGCGATGGTGCCAGTAATATCGCGCAGGGCGTAGAGGAGACCATCGGCAGGGGCGATCAAGTCACTTTGGGCGGCGATGCAGCAGCCGACCTCAAGGACGATTTCCTTCATTTTCGATGGCGAGATATCGGTACAAAAGCCGGGAATCGATTCCAACTTGTCGATTGTCCCACCGGTATGCCCTAACCCGCGTCCAGCGAGCATCGGGACGTATAACCCACAGGCAGCCAACGCCGGGGCGAGCATCAGCGACATCTTGTCGCCAACCCCACCAGTGCTATGTTTGTCGACCACCAGAGAGGTGTCGATATCGCAATCATCCCACCTCAGGATTTCTCCGGATTCCATCATCGCTTTGGTCAGGGTGACCTTGGCTCGGCTTGAAAGCCCGTGCTGATAGACTGCTCTCAACCACTCCTCCACTTCGGCATTGGACAACTCTCTGCGGGCTACGAGGGTGATGAAAGATTCGATATCAGTACTTGCGATTTCCTCACCGCGACGAATCTGTTCACACATCTCGCCCAAGCGCATACTAATCCCTCAATTAGAGGTAAGCCCGATTTCCTCAAGCCGTTGATGGAGATATTCACCGGCGGTAATAGAGGGATACATGGCTTCACCTCCGGTGATGGCGATGAATTCCGGCCTAGGAGTCAAGTCAATGTCATTATGGGGGTGGACGAAAAGCGGCATAGAAAAACGGTCGGAAGTATCGTCATCAGGGTTGATGACCCGATGGGTGGTGGATTTGAACAGTCCATTGGTCAGACTTTGCAACATGTCGCCGGAATCAACGATGATGTGATGGTGATTTCCTTCGACCTTTATCCAACTGCCATCGTGGTCCATCACCTCAAGACCATCGGCAGTTGAACCGACTAGAAGGGTGATGAAATTGATGTCCTCGTGCTGTGCTGAGCGGATTGCACCGGGGGGTGCATCGGAAGAGATCGGCGGATAGTGAATCACCCGTAGAATGGTATTCCCGTCTTCGGCCATGTCACTCAACCATTTTTCTGGTTTGCCGAGATATTGTGAAGCGGCACATAGCAGTTCACGCGACAATTTCTCCATCTCGCAGAAAAGCCCATCAATCGAGGTTTGGAATCCCGGCAGTATCTCTTCGGGCCAGATATTGGTCGGAAATTCATCTGCCTTGGGGTGGTCTGATGGTAAGGTACGGCCACTTTGCCAGAATTCCTTCAGGTCTGGAGCGAGATTACCCTTGGCATGCTCGACTCCGAACGGCACGAATCCTCGTTGACGTTGGATTTCAAGGCGCTCGTGGCGGAGTTTCTCAGCCTCGGGGAGGGCGAAAAAAACGCTGGCGTTGTCATATGCTGATTCGATTAACTGCAGGTCGATGTCGTGATTATTCAGGGCGAAAAAGCCGATATCCTCCAGAGCCTCTCCCATCTTGGTGACAAAGTCTGTGCGCCTCGTCGGGTCATGCCATTCTCGCAGGTCAAGTTCGGGGATTTTTCGCGCCAACCTATCATCCCTCACCGACGTGATATGGCGAGTGGGGATGAACCCTTCGCCAAGAAAATTTATTTTCTGGCGGCCAATTTCAGCAATAGTCGGATGATTTCCACATACAGCCAGACCAAGGTGACGAGCAGACCGAAAGCGGCCCACCATTCCATCTTTTTCGGGGCGCCGTTTTCCACCCCCTTCTCTATGAAGTCGAAGTCCATCACAAAGGAAAGTGCGGCAATCATGATGACGAAAAGTGAAAACCCTATTCCAATCCACCCGCTACCGTGGATAAACGGAACCTGTGGTGCACCGGGCACCATCCACAGT
>DARQ01000002.1:0-253 GCA_002503395.1 Euryarchaeota archaeon UBA60
GACGACGACGACGATGGCGATGACGGATCAGATTCGAGCAATAACTCGACTTCTGGAGATTCCGGCGCAGATGATTCGGGCGGAAGTTAGCCCTCATCACCTATCTTGATTGATGCGATTGGTGTTCTGCTGGCGACTATCCCAGCCGCCAGCGCAGCTGCAATAACCGGCAGGAAGGTGAAACCCGGAGTGGATTCGGCGCTGGTCGAGGCATCGGGGTCGAACACCTTGATGCTGCCCTTCATGCCCGCCG
>DARQ01000002.1:553-783 GCA_002503395.1 Euryarchaeota archaeon UBA60
GGGGTCGCCAGCGAGGCCACGGTCAGCAATAGGGCACATAGTGCGAGGGCGGTCAGGATTGGTTTTTTCATTTTCACATCACCTCTAGGTATCACTCGCTGAGAGAGCGCTAAGGTAATCTTTTCCCGGACATCCTCTGCTGTGCAATTTCATCGGGACAGGGCAGTGTAGAGGAAGGGCAGTGAGACATCCATACGATAGTCGATGCTCGAATGGGTATCGTTGAATTC
>DARQ01000002.1:889-1492 GCA_002503395.1 Euryarchaeota archaeon UBA60
CCACAGTCGAGGAAAATCCCCAGCAACTTTCGCAAGTTTGCCTGAACGTCCTCGCGCTCGACCATCACCACCGGGTCCCAGGCTAACCACCTGCCCCAGGCCGCCATATCCAATTCACAGGTGCGCAGATCGACCGGGAGAGAAACCCCCTTCGGGTTGGCCGGGTCAGGGTCGTAGGAGGCACCCATCGCCAGAGTCATCAGGGTGTGGAAATCTTCGCCCTTGACCTTCTTTCCCTCATCGATATGCTTGAGGAAACCGGAGAAACCACCGTGCCTTTCCAATGCTGTGACCACCTTGGGAAAATCACCCATGAACAGCCTATCCCACCCCATATCGCCCGAGTGCACCGCAATCGCTCCCCAGACCTCGGCGTACAACATGCCGTGGGCAATCGCCCCATAGCCGCCGCTTGATTTACCGAAGACGCCGCGCCTGGCTTGACTGCCACCGACCGGGAAAGCCGTCTCGATGGCGGGAATCATCTCCTCGACCAGAAAGGTCGCCCAATTTCCGGTCGCCTCACTATCGATGTATTGGTTACCACCCAGACTGGTGAAACAGTCGGGAAAAGCCATCGCAACCGGCCCCATCTCACCCTCA
>DARQ01000002.1:1627-2051 GCA_002503395.1 Euryarchaeota archaeon UBA60
ACCAGGTCGACCAATAGCGGTAGGCCATCCATCTCCTGCCATCCCTTGGGCAGGTAAACCTCGACGGTGCGAGTGGTGGGGTCGCCGCACAGGTTTCCCTTCAGTGCCTCGGAATCAATGCTCAGAGTGTGGATTTCTCCGCTGATGGCCTGAAACGGATGTGAGGGCATAACCGAGCCTTGCGCCTGCCGCCCATATTCATTGGCCCTTGGGTGTGAATATCCGACTGGGGGCGGTGATGAGGTAGGGAGGAAAATGTTCGCAATCCATTCAGCCTTGCAGTTATACGTTGGGACACAATCCCAAACCATGGCGGCAGCGACGCGCACCAATGCCATTCTCGCCATCGTTTTGGCGGCATTGGTGACCTCGGGCTCATGGGTAGCTTATACCAGATTGAGTGACCGAGCCGAGATAATCTGCG
>DARQ01000002.1:2157-5557 GCA_002503395.1 Euryarchaeota archaeon UBA60
GGCACCCATTCGCAGTCGGATTGTACTGTGAGTGAGGTATGGCGAGATGAAGAATGCCAGCCTATGCAGGCTCCGAGCAACCTCAGTTATGGCGATAATGAACTCACTTTCATGCCCGGCCAAACGCCGCACGACGGTATCTCGCCGTCGTTCTCCGGTGATGCACCCGACCAATGGATGGCGACTCCGAGCCTGCCCGGGGGGATGACCCTCGACAGTGCCAGTGGCGAGATATTCGGTCGACCTGTTGATGAGATGACGCCACAGAATCACACCATCATCGCCTCGAATCACGCTGGTTCGACAACTGTGAATCTCACCATCTCCTCACAACCTCTGCCACCGATATTCCAATTGGAAGACCCTGCAATAATACTGATTCTAGGGGTCGAAGTCGATCTGGAACCTCCCGGCTTCCAGTCTGGCAGTGCCGAAACATGGTCAGCAGAGCCGCCCTTACCGGTAGGTCTGACCTTGGGCGCGGACGGTGGAATCGATGGCACCCCGGTTGCGATGGGAGTGACAATGCATACGATTAGCGGCGCCAACTGGGCTGGAGCGTGGACGCAGAACCTGACCATCACCATCGTCGAGCAATCGCCATCTGGAGCGTTCTACCAAGGCAACCCCTTCGTCTTCCGCCTCGGCAATGATGTCGACCTCCAGCCGATGATTGCCAGCGGCGGTAATCCTACCTCTTGGGCGATTTTCCCAGCCGTGCCAGAGGGCTTGGTGTTCAACACCTCAACCGGCCAGATATCCGGTATCCCGACCGTACTCTATGAGGAGACCATCCATGTTGTGTGGGCCAATAACAGTGGTGGAAGCAATATTTCGGCGCTGACCTTGACCGTCATCGATAACCGACCAAAAGTTCTCGATTATGCTGGGAATTACCTCGACCTCATCCTCTTCGTCGAACTGGTCAACCTCACCCCTACCCATTCAGGTGGCCAACCAACTTCGTGGGAAATTCTCCCAACCCTGCCCAATGGGCTGATTTTCAACTCGACAACAGGGGCAATCACCGGTGCTGCTACCGAGTTGTGGGACTGGACCAATCATTCCGTGTGGGCAAACAATACAGGCGGAGTTGGCGTGACTACCATCCATGTCCGGGTGGTCGACATTACCCCGACCAATATCTCGTGGAGTGATACGATGTTCACCCTTGAAGCAAATGTCTCAGTACGCCTCAACGCAACCAACCTCGGCCCCACCATCGACACCTGGGAAGTCGCACCTGCACTACCACCCGGATTGGCGATGTCGGGTGATACAGGAGCCATCAATGGCACCCCGGTCCAGCGCTCTGGTTGGGTGACCTACCAGATTTGGGCGAATAATAGCGGGGGGTCATTATTGACTGATCTGACCATCGCGGTACACGACCTAGATGCCGATTATCTCGATATCATCGCTGGTGTCTCAGCCGTGGATTACGGTGGCTCATGGCCCTCGCTCATCATTCCCATCGGTAACTGGTCATTTCCCGTGGGCTTGGATTGGGATGACCGCCCGATTATCTCAGCCGGCCATGTCGGGATGGGGAAAGTCGTCGGCTATGGTCATGAGACCATGGTATGGCGAGCAAGTGGCGATGAGGGCACGCTGTCGTCAAACGCCTTGAAATGGGCTTGTAATGGTGGGTTAAAAGTCGCCTTGGCCAGTTCTTTCAATGGTTGGGAGAGCACATTGGAAGCCGAGGGCTACATCGTCTCGACCAGCGCCACCCCCGATGACTTGGTCGGCATGGATTGTTTCGTAGGTGAATTCTGGAATTCATGGAGCGATTCACAAGACCGCAAGGTCGAGCAATTCATGCTAGTCGGAGGTGGGGTCGTCCTTGGTGGTCATGCGTGGTATTGGTCGTACAGCAATAGCGATGCTCCGCACAATTATCCCGGTAATCAAATCTCCAAGGTGAGTGGCCTGTTGGTCTCAACCTCCTCGGGCTCGGCCAGCATGTCGTTTCCCGCCACTCCCCATTCGCATTATTACCGCCTGCGCGCCTCATTGGGAGCGGTCTCCGATCACATGATCACCGGGCCGCTGCTCAATCAGGCCGACTCGGCAATCGCCGCCGGTACCATCAGCCGAGCAGTCTCCAACCTTCCTTTCGATTTTCTCAACTTCTGGACACAGGTAAGGGCGATGTCGAACCAGACCGGGTGGATTCAGATAAACGCCAGCAATACCTACACACTGGGCGATGATGCCATCGATGACCTGGTACTGAACATTCAAGAGAAATTGATGCTCGGACTACCCGCAAATGAACTGGTCACCCATCCCTCGAGCACTGACTTCCCCGGTGAAGTACCGCCCGGTTTCCCGCGGGTGAACCGCACTTTGACGGTGAACGGAAGTTTCGCCGGACTACCAAGCCAATTCGGCTATGCGGGTGCCGGAGCACATGGGCGGATGAGCACCGGTCTGTACGCCGCTCCCGGAGAAGTGGTGAACGTCACTTTCACGACCGATGTGATAGGTCAGGATGTCTATGTTCTCGTCGGGGCACATTCCGATTCCCTATGGGGTAAGACCACCTTGTCGCGTCACCCGAAAGTGGTGCGTTGGTGGCCGGTTGATAACACCACTATGGAGGTCGGCAATTCCTTCGGGGGGGTGATTTACATCGCCTTTGCCAAGGGTAGCAGCCTCGGCGATGTCGAGGTCAGTATCGAGAATGCGGTCGAGATGCCGCGCTATATCCATGGGGTGACGAGCATCGCCGATTGGCAGAGCACGATTCGTGACTACCCCGCCCCAATCGCCGAACTGGAATCGGATAATTTCATTCTTGACGATTCCCAGCAAAGACATCAGGGCACTCGACGACCCCGATTACGCGATGGACTTCTGGGACGAGGCCCTGCAGATGGAACACAACCTGTCAGGATATACGCCGTGGCCGCGGGTCGAGCGGGCGGTTTTCGATGTCCAGATAAGCGCCGGATGGATGCATTCCGGCTATCCCTTCATGGCGCACCACGCCAGTGTTGCGGGGGTGGTCAACGGCACCAAGATGTATCAGGATGGCGATTGGGGCATGTTCCACGAGTTGGGACATAACCACCAGTGGATGGCTTCGACCTTGCCGGGCACGACCGAGACGACCTGCAATATCTACTCGGTCAAACTGATGACTGACCTGGTCGGCAAGAATCCACGCGAGGGGCACGGTTCCCTAAATAATGCCAGCGCCAAGAGCCGGGTCGAGACCTACTTCAACAACGGCGCTAACATCAGTTCGTGGTCGGTGTGGACCGCACTTGAGACCTATCTGCAGATTCAAGAGACCTTTGGATGGGAGCCGATTACTTCCGCCTATCAGGAATATTATTACAATTATTCCAGCCAGCCCAGCGGAGATAGCAATGAGTTCAACCAGTGGGCC
>DARQ01000002.1:5742-6282 GCA_002503395.1 Euryarchaeota archaeon UBA60
TGCTCGACAATAACATCACCTCTTCGAGCGCCGACCTGGAATTCGACGTCTACGATAACGGCACCGACGTCAATCTAACCGTCTGCTGGGGGTTGTTCGATGGCGGTACCAACAAAGCCACATGGAGCAATTGTCAGACCATCGGGATATCCACCGTCGGTTGGAAATCGCATTCTGTCAGCGGGCTGGTCAGCGGTCAGACCTACCATTGGCGGGCAATGGGGGAGAACGATAATGGGCAGACTTGGACGCAAGCGGCCATTTTCACAACGACTTGACGTGGTATCGCTACACTATGTCGCCTTTGGCGACGAATATATTTGCTACGCTCGTAACGTGTTTGTCACGTTGTGGATTTCCTCAAGGTAGTGCGAAAACAAGAATTCGGAATCATTCTGTTAATGCAAATCCAATCGGTAGCGATGCGAAGGACGCACTGAAAGCCCTTTGGAAATCGAAATCCGTTTCAATGGGTATTCGGATGGACCCTTGCGAATGGTCCGATTCGATTATTCGATTCTCAAATTCGTTTCTGCGTCA
>DARQ01000002.1:6582-6726 GCA_002503395.1 Euryarchaeota archaeon UBA60
GGGCGTGAGAAGTTCCTTTACCTTATATTCATCAGTTCCTTTGACTGTGAATTCCTTGTCAAAGACGGGATTATCAGTATGAATATCTTGTTTGTCAGCGAACTTTGTGATTTTCCCTAGGATTGATCCCTCACGCTTTACCAC
>DARQ01000101.1:0-269 GCA_002503395.1 Euryarchaeota archaeon UBA60
GGTGGTGACCGTGGTGGCTACCGAGGAGGTGGCGACCGCAGAGGTGGAGACCGTGGTGGGAACCGTGGTGGAGACCGTGGTGGAGACCGCAGAGGTGGTGACCGTGGTGGAGACCGCAGAGGAGGTGGTAATTTCCGCAGTGATTCTGGCGGCCAAGAAATGAAACCCGGTGATTGGAAATGTCCCAAATGCAATAATCTCAATTTCGCTCGACGTAATGAGTGTAACCGTTGTTCTGCCAACCGTCCAGGTGGTGCAGGCGGTGACCG
>DARQ01000101.1:550-6208 GCA_002503395.1 Euryarchaeota archaeon UBA60
CGACCGTCGCGGTGGAAAGACCGACCGCAGGTCAAAACCGAGTAATGATGACAATATCCGCCGTAGTGGCGGCGATAGTCGGGTTCGCGGCAAAGGTTCGGCTCGGCATTTCCGTAACCTGCCGCCCTCAGACCCTTTCAAAAAGAAGAAGCGTGACGATTGAGGTGTCATCTTGGCAAGCAAAACCGACGAGCGTGCTGAAGAGCACTATCTCGATGCCATCGAGGCGCAGGAAAATGATGACCGTGAAGGTGCCCTTTCCAGCGCTCGGCAGGTGGTCAAACTAAATCCTGAACATGCTGAGGCATGGTGGCTGATTTCAACTCTTGAATTACCACTGAAGAAGCAACCGAACCTGATTCAAGCCTCACGAAGTCTTGCCGCATGTCGTAAGGTCATCGAAATCGAGCATGAGCACGGGCCTGCCTGGGTGCGCGGTGGCCAGATTCTCGCCGATGAACTCGGAATGTACGAGGAGGCATTGAGTTGGTGGCAGCAGCGACGTGAAATCGATGCTCTTGAAGCGGTGCCGATTATCGAGCAATCAGCAATCCTGGCCGATATCGGTATGTATCGTGAGGCTTCTACCCACCTGAACATGGTGGTAGAGCACGACCTCGAAATCTCGCCGAAGCAATTCACCAAGGTGGCGCGATTGTCCGGTCTACTGCAAAAGGCCGCCGATGAGGAACCGTCCTCTTATTTTCGCCCGTGGGAATCCAGGCATCCCGGTTGGGAGGGAATCAGACGACGAAAGAACAAGGGGCCAATGAGTGAATCACTGATTTTCCTGCTCTTCGTCACCCCTTTCCTAGTCATAGAGGTATGGCTTTCACGAGGACTTGCCGGAGCTGGTTTCATGGCTTTCTGTTTCACTTCAATGGTACTGTTAGCAACTGTTGGACTGGGCATCAAGTTCACTCGGAATATCTTCCACAAAGTGAATCGCCCGGCATTCGACCTACTGCGCGCCCAAGATATCGAGACTTCATCCGGTCATTCGGTGATTCCAGAAGAAATCAGGACCTCGAAACTCTACATGTCGATTCTCCAACGCCGCCCACTCGCTTACCAAGAGCGCACTCTGGCCATCGTCGAGGGAGGAAGTGCCCTGCCCAAGGGTTGGAAGCCGAGCATCCCTGACTTGGAGGTCGAATGGGATGAAGATGACTATGATGATGCAGATGACGATGACGTGAAATCAAATGCTGGTTTCACAGTCCTAGGCCTCGATGAAGTGGATGAAGAGGAATAATCTTCCATCGTACTCACAAACCACAGGATACAGACCTCTATAGGGGCACTCAATTAACGCAGAAATTCTTCAGGTTCTGCTTGATGTGAGGCATATTCTCTTTTGAAAACAAATTCTTGGCCGAACCAACTCTCTGCATCATGGATATGAGAAATCAGTTCCCAACTCTTTTTTCCTAAATCATATAGAGCGTATTCAACTGAAATATATTCGAAAATATTCGGAATCGCGCTGCCGTCGAATTTTTTGAAGACCCATTCCTTATCATCATCGGGAGAGAGCGTTAACCAACCATATTCCCAGTGCGTCATGAATTGGCGTGAACGTGAATCTATTCAACCATATCTAAGTAGAATTCCGACAGAGACCACCCAGCGTTCACCCTGTGTTATTACGCACTATGTTCCAGCGGAATAGTCTTCGTGGTAGGCTATCTGCTCAGCGGTCAGGGTATCGATATCGATTCCTTCTCCGGATAATTTGAGCGTACCCAGTTCTATATCCTGCTGTTTGGTGATATCGTGAACAATAGGTGCCATATTGCCACCTTCGGCGGCAAGCCGACAAAGGGCGAGAAATTGGTTGGCAAAAGACATGTCCATCACTTCGGAGGGATGGCCTTCAGCCGCGGCGAGATTTACCAGCCTCCCTCGGGCTAGCAGGAATACTCGATTTCCATTCGCCAAGGTGAATTCTTCATTATCGGTACGAATCGTCCTTACCGATGTTGCCAGTTCTTCGAGGTCAGCGATATTGATCTCGCAATCATAATGACCGGTATTGCAGATGATTGCGCCATCTTTCATCACCTCAAAGTGACGCTGAACAAGAACATCTACCATACCTGTAGCGGTACAGAAGATATCACCGACCTTTGCGGCCTCATCCATAGGCATGACCGCAAAACCATCCATATGCGCTTTGAGAGCGGCCAATGGGTCGACCTCGCAGATGACGACTATAGCGCCCATCCCCCGGGCTCGATTCGCTAGTCCCCGACCACAATGACCGTAACCACCGACGACGAATGTTTTGCCGGCGTAGAGAACTGAAGTTGCCCTTAGAATCCCATCGAGGGTCGATTGGCCGGTACCGTGGACATTGTCGAAGTCCCATTTGGTCGTCGCATCGTTGACCGCGATTACCGGATAGAGCAATTCACCGGCCTCGCCCATCGCTCGTAGTCGATGCACTCCGGTGGTGGTTTCCTCAGTTCCACCTATTATCCCTGCGGCACTTTCACGGCGTTCAGTGTGAACACGATAGATGAGGTCGGCGCCATCATCAAGGGTCAAGGTTGGGGCGAAGTCGATGGTTTGGTCGATGCAGTGATAGAAATCCTCAGTCGATTGGCCGTGCCAGGCATATACAGCATAACCCTCGCGGGCCAGCCACGCAGCAACATCATTCTGAGTTGAAAGGGGGTTACATCCCGACCAACTGATCTCGGCTCCAGCCGATACCAAGGTCTCAATCAGAACCGCAGTTTCTTTGGTCACGTGGAGACAACCGGCAACCCTCATACCAGTGAGAGGTTTGGTTTGCAATGCTTGCTGGCGTAACTTTGCCAGAACAGGCATCCTTGAGCGCGCCCAATCGACTCGCAGAGCACCTTCGTCAGCAAGTTCAATGTCGGCTACCTTGAAGTTCTCGCCCTCATCCATGGAACTGGGCGGTTGCATCTAGTTCTTCAATAAATTGTTTCATTGATATCCCGGTTGTTGGGCAGCGGCTTGCTGTTGGAAATGCGCAGCATATTGCTGTGCATAGGCCCGCGCCGTCTCCTCTGGATAACCTTGAGCAATCAACTGCTGAACATAGGCTTCCATCGGGTCAACCGCTGGAATACCCGCATATCCCTTGGTGACCGAACCGAATCCGGATTCATCTTCATCATCGTCGCCTCGGCGTAGCACTAGGACTGTCAGTAGTATGACGATGAGTAGGATTACTCCACCGGCACCTAACATCAGAATGGTGTTCTCCGAACCGGGATTATTGGTAGGGCCGCCACTGGCCTTCGGTTCACTCCATTCCCCGGTATCAGTATTGTATTCCCACTCTCCGCTCCATTTGCACTCACCATCGGTATTTAGCAGCCATTCACCGCCGGATGTGATCGCTTCAACAGGTGCGTTAACGCCTTTACAGGCAGGAAGATTCAACTCGAGATACTTGTAAATCACCCACCTCTCGCCTTCGATAATCTTGACATATACCGTCACTTTCTCAGCCTTGTTGGTATACAGGTCTGAGATGTTCAGAGAAAGTTCAAACGTATCTGAATTGCCCAAGTTGAGTGCTTGGTTCCATTTTCCATCAGCGCGTAGCGATGATACGAAGTCGCCATCGTCTTGATCGAGGTCTTCAAGCGATAGGGCGACGATAATTTCCAGATTATCATTCTCCACTCCGGACTCAACCTGTCCACTGACGTTGAACCAGTCACCGGTCACCGCTCCGGTATTGTTGTATGTCTGGTCGAGAGTGACCTTCGGCTCACTATCGCCATGCCCTGACTCAACGACCACGAAGTAAATCTTGTACACGTCAGAAGCTCTAGTGGCTTGGTCGATGACCTGCAATTCGATTCGAATCTGCTGCTCGAAGCCATGATCACCAACTGTGACGTTGCGGAATGTGTACGAGAATTCACCATCGGTATATCCGAATTTAGAGAAAACGTGGTCATCTCCTTCATCTCCATCGAATGGCCAGTCATAAATCACAGTCCAGATGTAGGTCTTGATTCCGTGCCCGTCAAGAGCATCAGGGTCATAACTTGCACTGGCATTGAAATTGACAATGGTCTGGTCGCCGGCATCCTCATCCAATTCTATCTGCCATAATTCCCAAGCATCGCTGCCCGGCTTGTTTTCTCGGAAGGTCACATAGTCAGAATTCCCAGTTTCTTCGACCACAGAATAGTTGGCGAATGGCTTGAACTCATCGGCGCTGGCATCATCGGTAACCAGCGTCAATGATGCTATTCTGGCATGCCCCGCGTCATCGTGCAGGAATAACTTGAGCCCCCAGGTCTCGCCCTGTCCACAATCGTCTACAATGCCATCTCCGTCATTTGCTGAAGGAACGCAGAAGTCAGCACTCGGGCTTTCATCAGCGCTGTGGAATGTGCCATAGACGTTATCACTCGCATCCCATCCTGAAGGGCCAGTCAATTCCCAGTCGGCGTTCAGTATGGCCGAAGTGGTGGTCGTGTATCCGAAATCCAGATGAGCATCGCTCTTCATCGCTCTGACATCGTAGGTTGTGGTATCGCTCGGCATAGTATCTGGCTTAACTCCATTGACTGTGATGTCGAAGCCCTTTGTCGCCTCATCAAATCCAACTGGATACTTTGTGACTTGGAATTTCAGCATGTTGGCGAGTAGTGGAGTGGTGGAATTCCACGCATCACTCTTCGCCTCAACATCGATTGTCGAGATGATGATTCCACCTTCTTGGGCGCCACATACCGAAAGAATGCTATCGTAGTCACTTCTGCTGCTCCCCATGATGCTCAAGAATTCACCACCGGAATCAATCGTTCCTCCGCATAGATTTGGAATCTCTTGGCCTCCTTGTGGTATCGAATTCAATATTGCTGAGGCGAACGTATCACCGGTTGTGAAACCCTGTAGATTGGAGCGCTCTACATCCTCAAGTATCGGGTGGTACGGGTCATTTATCTCGAGGTCCGCGTAGGCGATTTCTGTTTCAGAGGTAGTGCGGTCTTGGATGTCGATATCGAATGGTAGTTCATCTTCGATTGCATTCTGATAGGGCCCAAGATGCATTTGAAGAGTACCCCCGGCGGTGGTATAAATCTGCAATGTTTGAGCATAAGCCCCCAACGTATCATAATAACCACACCCTTGCTGTGGTGCCGGGGGAGGGGGGCAATCTAGAGCAGTAGATTCCTTCTGCCAAGGAATTAGGACTTTTTCGTAATGGCTGTTCAACCAACCGCTGGTAAGGTAGGTCTCCCACTCGCCCGCAGGGAATTTGGTATATGACATACCTAGGCCTTCCAAGTCTCTCAATACGTTGGAGTATCGGTTCTGTTCGTCCTCATCTGTTAGTATTGCAATGTCGATGGTGGTCTCAAACTTGGCGTAGAAGAAAAGAGGGTCACCTTTCGGAGTTCCATCGGATAATTCAGCATCGAAGGAAATGTTGTAGGTATGGCCATCAACCCAGCCATTGAATCCGCCGAAAGTGAGATCTACCCTCTCTTGTGGAAGAAGGTGCTTAGACTGACCGTTGAATGCCTGGGCTGAATGAACCTCGACACCGGTATCTATGTCAACGACATGATGGTTAAACAGATAATCGCCCTCTAGGACACCATTTACCGCCAAGAATGAGAATTCATGCGTGAGCGAGTCATCCTTTGGCATGCT
>DARQ01000101.1:6361-12764 GCA_002503395.1 Euryarchaeota archaeon UBA60
ATTCTCTCGATATTATTTGCCTCGTTGAACTCCTCTTCACCGAACCAAGAGGTTCCCGCGGTCGTGTTATCAAAAATGGATTCCACCTCGACCATGTACACTCCTTGGTTAAAGTCGTGCGAGCCGATGGTTACCTTCTGTTCGCCCTCTGCATCCAATCCAGAGACCGAGGAACTGACTACTGCATCTTGAACGAAACTGAATTCTTTGATGACGATATTGTCGAAACCGATGCCTCTAAGCCCATCGTTCAATCCATTATGACCATCATCATCTGATTGGAATTCAAATGTAACGTCGGTCAAGGTACCCTTCAGGGACATGCATTCCCGATTCCAGTCATTGCCATTTAGTGCGGTCTGGTTGAGAATGTAGAGATGGGTGAGGTCGATACTCTGGCTCTTGACCGCACCCTCACTATCGAAAAAGACATTGTAATTGCCCGCATCCTCTTGATTATTCGTTGGGTCACCGATAAAGGTAATTTCCTTTTGGTCAATTTCGGTCTCGTTGATCGGATCGATGAATCCGTCACCATCCTCGTCGACAAAGCAAGTTCCGTCCTCATTGAAATCATTCCATTGCCCGAGTATAATACCATCGCCTAGAACACCGGCACGGTCCCAGTCCAGACCGAGGGCAACATAGTCATTGACTTCGTATTTGGATCCATCCAAATCGATGTAGAAGAAGGTCTCAGCGAAATAGTCGAATGATAGCGAAGCGAAATCTCCCTGCATTGCAGTCAAGTCAATTTCTTTGAGCGCGAACGACTCATTCCATACATCCTCGTATCCTAGATTAGCGCTCACTTGATGATGCCCGAACCAGTAGGCACTGCTATTGAAGAGAGGAGAGGCAGTTCCCGAATCTGTGAGGATTACACCTTGGCCATCACCACTATTATCGTCGGTATAGCGGTAGCCATTCTCGCCGCCTTCAAAGTCCTCTTCACATGTTTTTGGGGTCGGGCCACAGTTGATGTCGTTCGGCACCGCACTGTAAATTGTCGCCTCAACATCGAAGTCGACCATGGTATTTCCATAGTGGGCGACCGTGGCAATGATGTCTTGAACGCCCTCAGCATAGGTTGCTCCGGGTTCAAAGGAATCGATACTAACAACCGACGGGTCGAAGATATTCAGGGTGGTGATATAACCGGTCAACTCGTCATTTATCGGTTGTTGGTCGGGACCATAACTCAAGGTTGCACTGATGCGATATGTGGTGTCGTTGGCAAAGTTCGCCTGTATCGAGGCCTCGTATTCTTCACCCGGTTGTAGATTATTCATGTTGATATTGGACTGCTGGGTCTGCGGGCTACCGGTGAAAGCGGTGTTCTGCTTCCAGATGGTCACGTTGTCGATAGCATAGCCGTCGCGGCCTTGCCAACTTTGGTCATCGCTGTTGGAAACACTTCCTTCAAAGCCGGTGCGCAAGCGGAAACGGATATCGACGGTCTGGCCAGCCCAAGGCGAAAGGTCGAATGCGCCGACGCCCTCCTCGGTGAAGTTGCTCCAACCGTAATATGTGCCTGCATTCCTGATGCCGTACCAAAGATTGCTTTCGGCGGCGGCCCCGTAGGCGTAAATCTTCTCGACCCGCTCCCTGTCGTAACCACCCCATATGCTCGAGCCGGACCAGCAAGCTCCGTCTAGGAATGCCGAGGTCGGGCAATTGATTGTCGACCAACCCCTTTCTTCGCTGTAGATTTCGACCATCGCGACATCATCCCAAAGATCGCCTAGCAACCATTGGTTATTCGCATCGACACTTCCCAGTGCACCGAAGCCGAGGTGACGGAATAGTTCGACCGATAGCCAGGCCCGGTCGCTACCGGATAGGTCGACGTCTTCAAGCACCATGGCTTCGTCCCAGTTGCGATCGTAACCAGACCACACGACTCCGGAATCATTGGTTTTCATCACCCCGTCCCACATGAAATTGGTAGGGTTATTTCCAGTCCAGTTAGCGGTCGAGTTGACATCGTTATTGCCCATGCTGGCGGATGGTAAACCGGTTGAGTGGTTGGTCTCCAGATGCCAGTTATTGCCATCGTGCAGATAGTCTTCGTAGGCCCAATTACATCCGCCACCACATCCGGACTTGCTCTCGGCGCTATCCCAATCATAAGCATATACGGTTTGGTTCTGAGAATTGGCCTCATCGACTACTTTCATCTCCAAGGTCAAGGTTGCCTGACCGTTGAGAACATTCATTCCGGTATTCGTCACCGTGACATTGACATCACGTTGGCCTTCGCCTACGGCTCCGATATATCGGTCGACCGGTGAGATATCAATGCTCGAGACCTCCAAGTCGATATTATCCATCTCGACGATTGTTATGGTATCGTACTGACCGGCCCAGCCCGCGTTGTCGATCCAATTGCCGAAGTTGTAACTGGTATGACCGACGACGATATCCAACGGGCTTGAAGCCCCACCGACAAGTTGCCCGACCTCAGCCATAAGTGGGCGGCGACCGGTATTATAGGACAGTGAATTCAAGTGACCGCCACTTCCATCTGACAGTGTCACCTGTACCGTCGAAGGTGGGGTGAGGTAGTAATTTCCTTCAACCGATCCGGAACTGCTGGTTGAATTAATCTGCTCGGCGATGGTCGGATTGATGAAATCGGCTTCGCCATCTCCATTGAGGTCGGCTATCGTTAATTCGTAGGTGATATAGGGTCCGATATAGACCTGCGAAGTGGACGACCAAGTTCCACTGCTGGAACTCGTTCGGTAGGTCACATTCTCGGTATTCTCCTGGGTCTGGGCCATCACGTCGATGTCGCCATCGCCATTGATGTCGGCGATGTTGAAACCACCCCAGCCGTTTCCAAACGCCCACGGGCCGTTCATTGTTGCTGTGCTGGTGGTGGCGGGGAAAGTATTGGTCAGACACGAGAATTCCATTACCGACACGTTATCGTCATGACCGAATGTAGTGTATTGCCCGGTTTGATAATTTGCTCCACGCAAGACTAGGAACCAAACATCCAAATCGGTACATTGGCCACCCAAGTTGGTTTCGGTCTCGCCGAAATCACCGAGTTCAAAGTCGATGAATCGAGCTTGGGTCGAGGCACCTAGATTCGTCGCAGAACCTTGTTGGTTAGATGATGTAATAGGCCCGCGGTAGGTGACAAGGCGTTGGGTGGTGATATCGGGCAGAAGGTCGAGAACGACAATATCGTCGGTACCGTCCTTATCGACGTCATCTACCGCCAGGTCCCAGGCCCAGAAGTGGGTGAAACGGGCTTTGATTGAGAACGTACCTGTTTCACAGCCGTCATTTTCGAGTATGGTAACGTTACCCGGTTGACCAGCCGGTTGACCTGAGTCGTCGGTCCTGAATGGGTTATTGCGCTGGAAGATGACAATATCATCAACGCCGTCACCGGTCACATCCCCGGTTTCGACCATGCGTACCCAGGCGAATTCTTCCCACTCGGCATTGT
Source organism: Euryarchaeota archaeon UBA60 (assembly GCA_002503395.1). GTDB lineage: Archaea > Thermoplasmatota > Poseidoniia > Poseidoniales > Poseidoniaceae > UBA60. Next base: position 9,828 of record DARQ01000101.1, read on the forward strand.
GGCTCTGGTTGCCCGACACCCAGATGTCATCGCGCTGGCTGAAATCACCATTATCATTCCACAGCACACTCATCGAGTGGGTGCCTTCGGTCGCCAGAGCGATATCTTGGTCGCCATCACAATCGAAGTCGCCGAAGGCGATATCTTCAGGGTCGCGATTAGTCGTATAATTTCGTGCGATTGAAGCGCTGGTAAAGGTCGCAGAAGCTGCAATTGAAAACAACATTATCAGCACCAGACCGATACTTCGGGCGCGCTTGGCTAGTTGCTCGTTCTTCATCGACATCATCATCATCGACGTTTCGGTAATCATCGATGTATTAAATCCCTCCCCTTACGCGTGACCGGCGCGAGCCGTAAAATGAAGTGCAGTTGGCCGATTATGATACCCGTGCGCCGATTTGATTCACATCCGTGAATCGAGCCATTTCGGATTGGGGCCGTAGCCAGTTCGGTCACCGCCGTGCACCTTCACCAATTTTCCCTGCCGAAACAGATTCTCGAGCCATAGATCCAATTCCATGCCAGCGCGGTCCCCGAGCAGAGAGGACGACGACTTTTCGATGGTCTCCAACGCCAGCGCCGAAAGCCCATACTTGCGCACGACAATCCGCATCAATTCTCGCAACCACGCCTCTGCCATAGGGTCACTGACCAGTGGTCCTTGAGCCGGAAGAGGTTCTTCTATTCCCTCCAGGTCCATGGCCAATTGTTGGGCATTGGGTTTGTCGGGAATCTCTATTCCCAGTTTTGCCATTTCAGCGTGTATATCGAGCGAGCCTATCGGCCTGCGCACGACCGGGATTCGGCTCGGGTCTGGCGGTGGCCCCATATCGATAGGTTCAGAGTCGGGAAGTATCTCAGTATCATCATCGAGTTGCAGGTCTTCTTCAGATTCATCGACCTCATCATCAAGTTCTTTGGCATTAGAACTGCGATTGAGTGAAACCGTATTTGCGGCGAGAGGTTGCAACCATCCGGCATCGGAAAGACCGAGTTCTTCCCTAATCTTCCCGACCCACTCGGCATCACCTTCAATCCGAATATCGATATTCTCGTCTGGGAGTCGGAACAGAAAGCGCACCGGCCCGCGAATTTCTCCGCTCATGCACCATCGCTCACAGGCTAGGCCATGAACCCATCGATTTCGCTGACTCCGCAGCGCAATCATTGACGGCATAGAGGTGATTGGTGAGTGGAAGAGGGGGTATTGTAGTGGCCTAGGGGTGGCTGGTGGAGGCAAAGATTCACTCAAGAGCCATCTTACGAATCACCGTATGCAGTATCCCACCATTTCTGTAGTATTCGACATCGACCGGTGTGTCGAGCCGAATCTGGGCGCGAAATATCGTTTGCCTGCCGTTTTGGGCGGTCGCAGTGATGTCCAACCACTGCAGTGGCTCGACCGCATCATCGATTGGCAGATCGAAATATTCACTGCCATCAAGTCCTAGAGAATCAGCGTCCTCACCTTCTGCAAAACATAGTGGTAGCACTCCCATGCCGACCAGATTAGAGCGGTGAATGCGCTCATATGAAGTTGCGATGACCGCTTTGACGCCGAGCAACAGAGTACCTTTGGCAGCCCAGTCGCGGGATGAACCGGTACCATATTGCGAGCCTGCCAATACCACTAGGGGGGTGGAATCTTCGCCGTATTGTAGTGCCGCATCGTAGATGGAAAGAACTTCTCCGGTGGGGAAGTGGGTAGTGAATCCGCCTTCGGTCCCAGGTGCTAATAGGTTGCGAATTCTCACGTTAGCGAAGGTCCCTCGAACCATCACCTCGTGGTTTCCGCGGCGGCTGCCGAAGGAATTGAAATCACGTGGGGCAACGCCGTGTTCCACCAGATACTGACCGGCGGAGCCGGAGTGTGGAAAGGCACCGGCTGGTGAGATGTGGTCGGTGGTGATTGAGTCACCCAATTTGAGTAGACAGCGGGCCGCCACAATAGGGGTAATCGGGGTGATCTCGGGGGTTATTCCAGCGAAGAAAGTCGGAAGGCGGATGTAGGTCGAGTCTTCCTCCCAGGGGTAGAGGTCGCTGGCTGAAACTGGGATGGCATCCCACTTTTCTTCCTGCATTATACTTGCATATCTTTCGGTGAACATCTCAGGGGTAATGGAGAGGCGGATGGTCTCCCCGATCTCCTCATCGCTGGGCCAGATGTCTGCCAGCATTACTGGTTTTCCTTCACCATCATGGCCGAGCGGCTCACTGGCCATGTCGATATCCAAGGTTCCAGCCAGAGCATAGGCCACCACCAAAGGAGGGCTGGCAAGATATGAGGCCTGGACCTTCTGATGAATCCGACCCTCAAAATTCCGATTGCCGGAAAGTACCGAGGCAGCGACCAGATGACCTGCATCGATAGCCGCCTCAATCGGCGGTTCCAGCGGTCCTGAATTTCCGATACAAGTCGTGCAACCATAGCCGACCGTGTTGAATCCCAAAGCGGATAGATCTCCGTCCAATCCTGAGGCTCGGTAATAATCCGTGACCACTCTTGAGCCCGGAGCGAGCGAGGTTTTCACCCACGGTTTGACCTCAAGGCCTCGGGCTCTGGCGTTTCTTGCCACCAGACCTGCGGCAAGCATCACGCTGGGGTTGCTGGTATTGGTGCACGAGGTGATTGCGGCGATTACGACATCGCCGTGTTGTAAGCAATAATCCGTGCCTTCTACCGGTACTTTGAGAGCCACTTCATCGGCTGAAATCCCATGCCCATGATGACCGAGGGGGCCGCTAAGACTGTCGTGCCAGTGCGCCTTCATCGCCACCAGTTCAACCCGGTCTTGGGGTCGCTTCGGTCCAGCCAGAGCGGGCTCCACCTCGGACAGGTCCTGCACAAGGGTTGTGGTGTACTCCGGAGTCGGCTGTTCGGACGAATACCACAGGTGATTCGCTCGGCAATATGCTTCGACATTTGCCACTTGC
>DARQ01000101.1:12849-13838 GCA_002503395.1 Euryarchaeota archaeon UBA60
GCCATATTGGCGATAGTCGCACGGTCGGGAAGCGAAAGTGCGGCCATGCCAGTACCGAAAAACTCGACAAATTTACCGACCACACCGTGTTCCCGCAACAATTCCACGATTCGTAATGTCATGTCGGTCGCCGAAACACCTGGTTTTAATTTCCCGGTCAATTCAAAGCCAACGACATCCGGTGCGAGCATGTAAATCGGTTGGCCGAGCATGACCGCTTCGGCTTCGATGCCGCCAACTCCCCAGCCGAGGACGCCCAACCCATTGATCATCGTCGTGTGGCTATCGGTGCCCACCAGTGTGTCTGCGAGCCAACAACCGTCTTCCTCACGGGCGACATCGGCAATCCACTCGAGATTTACCTGGTGGACAATCCCTCTCCCCGGGGGGATGGCACGGAATCTTTCAAGACTCTTCTGACCCCATTTGAGGAATTTATAACGCTCCATATTTCTCTCGTATTCAATTTCCAGATTTCGCTCCTTGGCATCGGCGAAAATACCGGAGTAATCCACCTGCACGCTGTGGTCGATGACCAAGTCAACCGGAACCTGGGGATTGACCTTTTTCGGATCTCCACCCAGGGCCACCATCGCATCGCGGAGAGCGGCGATATCGACCACCGCGGGAACTCCGGTGAAATCTTGAAGAAGTACCCTTGAAGGGGTGAAGGGAATCTCTTCCCTCACCGCCTTGGCCTGCCATCCGGCGATGCGCACAACATCATCCTCGGTGACGAGAAACCCATCACATCGACGCAGTGCCGCCTCAAGCAGAATGCGGATGGTGAAAGGTAGTTTGGCCAGGTCACAATGTCCCCCTTCCTCGAGCGCTGAAAGGGCGGCGAAGGTGGCGCCGCTGCCATCACCCAAGGTAAATTCCCGACGGGCGCTGAAAGGGTTGTAGTCGGACATGGTAAATCCCTACGAGTCACCGATGGCGCCTCCCCCCATGAAGCATACGCTCTATGCTCTTGCTTTTCAAAGCCC
>DARQ01000101.1:13958-14130 GCA_002503395.1 Euryarchaeota archaeon UBA60
AGTGACCGTATGAACCGCTTTGGCTGTATCAGGGTCTGATTGGCCAGATGGGTCGCGACAGGTCGGGTCGTTCACACCACCACACTGTACCTGAGAAATCGCATCGATGACGGCGATGCCGGTCGTCTCGACTCCATCGATGGTGCCCGAGTGAGCAAATCCGAATGCGGTA
>DARQ01000116.1:0-1946 GCA_002503395.1 Euryarchaeota archaeon UBA60
GAGGGTACCCATGCAACTGACGGATTATAGATGGAGGGCACTTGCAATTTAATTCCCTATGGATTCACTCAAGTCGAAGATGGGGTGGGTAAAACCTACTGAGGGGCCGGGTAAAGGGAAGCCCCGTAGATTCCTGCGCTTAGAATGAAACGAATGTATTCGCCGCCAAAGAGCGGCAGGGTAGAGTGCTTCCTGCCGCGAGGTTACGAAGTTTCCCAGGCAAGATGAGTAATGTAAGAGCCGTATATTACTACAGAGATTCCCAGACTCTCCTCATTGAATCTACTCATATCATCAGCATATGTATGGTATTCCCATGACCCAGAGCCATAGCACACGAGCACCTTCCCCGGATTATCCAGGTCATAGGCGAAGGGCCCATGGTCAGAGTTGTAGGGCAGACCATTCTCCTCCCCTTTCTCTCCCTCCAACAGTCTGAAATTGATTTCGTATTGGCTGGCAACTGCAGACCGTTTCTGCTGGTACTGCTTGGCCAGTTCCTTGATTGCATCGACATCTCCCTTGTTATTTCCGAACAGTGTCACCGATTTTCCTCGCTCACTGCTCTTATCGATATCGACATGGTTCATATCCAAGTTCACATAGAGCCTGAGATTCTGCGACAACTCACCATTGTGCGCCTCGACATAGGCCTTTGAGCCCCACAGTCCTTCTTCCTCACCACCCCAGGTGCAGAATCGCACCGTCAGTCGCGGTTCGCCGCGCTTGGCTACTTCATCCGCGAACTGGTGAGCCATCTCCAGGACCGAGGCGGTCCCTGAGGTATCATCGACCGCGCCAGGTCCGTTGTATACGGTATCGTGATGGGCGCCGATGACTATCATATCCTCGCTCTGGCCGTACCATGTGCCGCATGGGGTGCGGATGGTGCGGGTTCCGGCATTGTCTACCTCGGTCGAGACTGCCAATCGGCCCTCGCCGTTGAGAACCTGGTCATAAATCGCCTTCCCGGTCTTGTTCGAGACCATCATGAAAGGGATGTCCGTGGGCATGCCCCCACCGGCCGCGCTCTTCACGTCATCGACGCCGATCGACTTGAAGATAGGCACGCAGTCGTCGGCCACGATCTTGCCGCAATTGTGCACCCCGTTCCACAGAATCAGCGCCGCGACATTATTGGCGGCGGCGCGCGAATACAGTTCGGTATTGCTCGATACCCCGACCGCTTCCAGTAACACTAGGGCGATTTTGTCGGTCGCGTTCGCCCATCCAGAATTTTCAGAGCCGTTGTAGAGGTAGACTACCTCGAGATTATCGGCATAGGAGAGGTCACCGCTTCCCGAGTATCCCTGTAAGACGAAATCAGTGCGGTGCTCGAAGGTCGTCACCTGTTGGCCGACATCACCGATTCCGCAGGGGGCGATATTGCTCCAGATGGGAATCGTTCCACCGGGAATGCATATCGACAATTCCGGCTCACTCATTATCTCAAACATCGGCACATCGTAGGACTCATCCTGAACGCTGAATCCCAGCGCCGTGAGATTATCGATTACCAAATCGGCCGCCGCCCCTTCCTGGGGACTGCCCGAGAGCCGTCCGGGGTTTCCCATGTCGACCAATGCCTGGGCGAATCCTCTAGCCCTTGTGCCATTGAAGTCTATCAGGTCATACTCGATATCCTCTTCAAAGAATTGTGAAACCAAAGTGTAGGCTCCATAGCCCAAGGTGCTGGTAACAATTAATCCGGCAATCACTAGAATCGGAATCGGCAGTCCGACAACGGTTGCCACCCCACGACGGAAAATTGCGTTCAACTCCCCCGTTTCGTCCTCGGAAGTCCCAACACCGGATACACCTGCCGTGGCTCCTTCGTCATCGGTTACTTGCCCAACGATTACTTTCCCAGCGGCACCACTGGATTCAATCAGTGTGGCTGTGTGTACTTCGGGTGCGTTGTCTGTCAGTCTGGCAACCAGATCAGC
>DARQ01000116.1:2043-2749 GCA_002503395.1 Euryarchaeota archaeon UBA60
CCCACCTAATGCTCCCTGCCATCCGTCATTGATGAATGGTTGGCTCTGTTGGCCGTCTTAAACTCAGTGTAAATCACCCTAGAAAACGAGATACTGTAAGTAAATCAGTATCTATTTACTTCAATTCTTCACCAGTCCATCGTTGGCCGAGTGAATGTTTGATTTTCAAGTGGTCGAGAATCCGGGCGACTACGAAATCGACTAGGTCTTCGATGCTCTCTGGATGGTTGTAGAAACCCGGGCTGGCCGGTAGAATCACCGTGTCCCACGACGACAACTTCGCCATATTCTCCAAGTGCACGGTCGCATATGGAGTCTCGCGCGGCACCAGAATCAGTTTTCGCCGCTCCTTCATCGCCACTATCGCTGAGCGGGTTGCGAGATTATCGCCGATGCCTGCCGCCAGTTTCCCAAGAGTCGTGCCCGAGCACGGGCAGACCACGACCGCATCGATCTCGGACGAGCCGCTGGCTGAGCGCGCCGCGATGTCGGCATTATCTTCGAGAATCACCTCACCTCCACCCGAAGCACCAGCACCGCTGGCAATATCCTCGGGTGTGGTGTTACACTCGTGCGCCAAGGTGAGCCGGCCGGCATCGGTGACTACCAAGCGCACCGTGCGGTTATCTTGGGCAAGGACTTCGACCAGTCGCTGGCCGTATGCAGCGCCTGAAGCGCCGGTTATCGCCACGACGATTTCGCCCAT
>DARQ01000116.1:2910-5253 GCA_002503395.1 Euryarchaeota archaeon UBA60
TCGAGGGCGGCCATCGCCGCAACGAATTTGTCGGCATCGATTGACCACGCGACCCGAAGCCAGTCGGCCAGAGATTCATCGAACATGCAGCCGGGCACTGCCAGCAGGTCGTGCTTCTTGCCCAAGGTCTCGACGACCTCGAAAGCCGATGCCCCGCCGGGCAGTTTGAAGGCACCGAATAATCCTGCAGGTGGCGGCGCCCAATCGATTTCGTGCTTAGCCAGCACTTCTTGCAACCGCGGGAGGTTTGCTTGTCGCAACATGGTGATTCTATCCATCGCCGTATCGAGGTGTGGCCATGCCGCCGCCACCATCGTGATGACAGGACTAGGGAGCAGTGCCGCAGTGGTACGAAAGGCTCGTTGTGCCGCTTGTGCTACCGACTTGCTGGCGATAAGCCAGCCGAAGCGTAGATTCCCCATCGCGTGACACTTGGTCAGTGAGTTGACTGAGATGCAATGCTCGCCTTCGGCAAAGAACGGCTTGTACAATCCTTCAGGCCTCAGTGCATGGTCATACACTTCATCGGCGATGAGCATGACCTCGTGTCGAGATGTAGCGTCTACCAGCCATACTCGGTCATCATCGGTCAATGACCAGCCGCATGGATTCAACACCGGGGTGAAGATGAGGGCTCCCACCGTCGGCAGAATCTCCGATAGTGCAACTCGGTCGAGGTGCCATGGCAGCGCACACGCACGCTCTTGGTCGGGGAGGCGATGAAAGGGAATTGTCTCAAGGCCGAGTAGTCGAGCACTCTGGGTCACCGGTGAATAGGACGGCATCTCAACCGCTACTCGGGTCATCCGTCCATCTCGCCCATCATCCCCATCTTGGCCGCGGCTCTCCAAAGCGGCCATCAGCGCCAGTTGCACCGCTTGGGTCGCCCCGGCGCAACAGACCACCCTGTTGGGAGACACCCCCTCCAGTTCAGCGACCAGTTCACTCGGGTCGGCCCGGCCCAGTGACCACCACTTATCCAGTTGGCCAACCTGCCCGGACAGAAGTTCGGCCCAATCCCAATCCATCATCAGTCCCGATTGCGATAGGTCGTGGGAATAACCCTCGCCCAGTTTGGGAATATACCAATCCAAGTGAGCAACCGGCGGAATGTCACCACCGGCCACCGGCGTGCCGACCTGAGGCCACCATTCCCGCTCCATGCTCTGCCATGTCGAAGGCCACTATGTAATGATTTGATGTTCGGTGTTCACTCATTTATTCAATCCCAGAACTATCTTTCCTCGGAAAGCCGAGCCCTAATTTGAATCAACTTGGCTTTCGCTTTCGGTGATTTCTCTGTTGATAGAGGAGACCGTCGAAATCAGGGCATCGTGAATCTGCCCTTTGCTGACTCGATGTCCCAGCACCGCGAGCGAGGTCGTGACCTGACTCTCCAGACCACAACCAGAGATCTCCTCCAATCTCCCTGACGGGGTATCGTAATTGATGGTGAAACCGTGCCTTGAAGTCCAATGGAAGAAAGATAATCCGATGCTGGCGACTTTGTTATCCCCCACCCAGACCCCTCGCATCCGCTCATCGCTCCTAGAGGAAATCCCCAACTCACCCAGAGCTGAGATTATCCAACCCTCAATCAGACTGATGATTTTGCCGACGTGCGCCTCCCCCTCCCGCTGCCATTGGATTATCGGGTAGCAGATGACCTGTCCCGGGCCGTGCCAGGTAAGTCCTCCGCCACGGTCGACAGGCCGGCTGGCATATCCATTGGGGATGACAATCCCTTCCTTGCGCGCCCGAGGCCCGATGGTGACTACCTCAGGGTGTTCGACCAGAATCATCGTGTCGGGAATCTCCCCGGCGATGCGTAACTTCTGCAGTCGGCGCATTTCTGTATCGACCACCTCGTGCTCGACAATCCCCATCTTGAGAACCCTCACCCCGCTCACCTCATTTTGACCTGCCCAGCCGGTCGTCTGTCTCAGCGAGGCTGGCCGATGGTTTAACGCTGGCTCAGAATTTTCCGGTCGAGCCGAATCCACCACTGCCGCGCCCGGTCTGGCCGAGTTCCTCGACGCTGGCGACCTCGTGCCAGGTGACTTCGGGGACCGGTGCGAAGATAATCTGTGCCACCCTTTGGCCGGCGCTGACCTGAAATGAGTCACCTTCTCCAATCCAGGTGGACAGCACCATAAGTTCTCCTCGATAGTCGGCATCTATGGTACCCACGCCATTGGGCAACATCATTCCCTTCACAGCAAGGCTTGAGCGGCAACGTATCTGGCCTTCCCAGCCCGGCGGGATGGCGATGGAGATTCCGGTGTGGATCTTGGTGGTTGCCCCTTTGGGAATAGTCGTATCCTCGAGTGCGTACAGGTCCCA
>DARQ01000119.1:0-134 GCA_002503395.1 Euryarchaeota archaeon UBA60
ACCCCGACGGTTCGCAAACTGAGGTATGGTGCAATACCCGGGTCATTACAGGAAATCTGGGATACGTCCCACTTGCCGAAAACTAAAGTTCCAATCCCGGCTATTGGCTTCTCTTCAATCTCCTCGACTGGTTC
>DARQ01000119.1:269-2272 GCA_002503395.1 Euryarchaeota archaeon UBA60
CTCCTTGCGCCCTCGAACCATTTCGTCGAGACTGACGCCGTTGACCTTGATCACCTTGTAGCGGACCCCAGGGATATCTCCGTAAGACCGACCCATGCGGCCACCGATACCTTCTACCATAACCTCATCGTGTTCATCGATGAAGTTTATCGCCCCGTCACCCGGCGCGAAGGCGGTCAATTTATTACCGCTCTTGATAAGAGAAATCTTGACCGCCTTGCGAATACCAGAGTTGGGTTGCTTGGCCTCAATTCCAACCTTTTCGATAACGATTCCACGCGCTTGGGTCGAGCCGCCAAGAGGGTCGTGCTTCTCTTTCAACTTCAGCATGCGTTTCTTGTAATAACGGTCTGACCAACGGAACTTCTGTCGATCCTTGCGCATTTTTTTTCCCGCAAAAAGACCACGACCCATGTTCATCCACCGTTTGAAGCGTTTCGCCGACCAATAAGCCGTATTTGACTGTGCCGACTGGAAGGCGTAGCCTTTGCTGCTCCATATCGTACTACAGTCGTCTCGAAGGCTGTATTTGTCACAGCACCAGTGGGGTGAAATTGAAGGGATGGGCAAGGCTCGGTGAGCCATGGCCTTCCGTGACCACCTCGGTCGGGCTCGTACTATTACCGAGCCGACTTCTTGCATTCATGAGATTTTTTCAGCATCGAAAAAATATAATCATGAATTACTATTATTCGAAAATATTCCCGAGGCTCCAAATCACCGCCTAGCTCTCAATATCATGACCCGTAAACGCCTTGCTGGAGTACTTGGTGTGGCCGCCGCCGACCTTGTCGACCTACTGGGAAAAGCGTTGGAAAACTCATCTCAACCACTAATTGTAGAGGCTGATCATGCGCCGGTCATGCAGGCTGGTCAGGAAACCGTAGATTTGCGGGAACTACCGATTCCGTGGCATTATCCTGAAGACCGAGGAAGATACATGTCGGCCAGTATTGTCATCGCCGAATATGACGGGCAGAGAAATGTCTCATTCCATCGTCAATTCCTACGCGATGAGAATCACGTCGTGGCGCGTCTAGTGCCGCGTCATCTGCGCACCATGGTAGATGCCGCCAGGGCTGCCGGTGAGACGATTCCAATCGCTATCGTCAATGCACCGGACCCGGTCGTTCTTCTCGCCGCAGCGATGTCTTTCGACCAGCCGGTTGATGAACTTGCCATAGCCGCGTTTCTGCATCAGGAAGTCTATGGTAAGCCACTTGAGGTTGTGACTTTGGAAAACGGTGTCATCGCCCCGGCAGATTCTGAATATGCCATGGCCGGACATATCACCCTAGAGGATGACGATGAAGGCCCATATGTCGACATCACCGGAACTTTGGATGGAGTCAGGCAGGAACCTGTATTTGCAATCACCAGTGTGCACCACCGCCTAGAGCCGATCTTCCATGGCTTAATTCCAGCCGAGTCTGAGCATCGTTGTCTGATGGGACTGCCTCGGGCACCCAGCATTAAAAAAGCGGTCAGCAAAGTGGTCAACTGTGTCGATGTTTATCTTACCGATGGCGGATGTGGCTGGCTTTCAGCGGTGGTCTCGATTCGACCTCGTACAGATGACGACGGAAGAGCTGCCATCACCGCCGCTCTGGAAGGACACCGCTCGATGAAACAGGTGATAATCGTCGATGATGATATCGATATCAGTGACCCGATACGAGTCGAATGGGCGATGATGACCAGATGGAAGCCAGATAAAGACACGGTGATACTCACTCGGCAAAAGGGTTCAAGCCTCGACCCTTCAAGGGATGAGGATGGTTTGACTTCTAAAGTGGGCTTTGATGCCACCATCCCAGTCGGTGCCGACCGTAGTGAGTACACCACAGTCCGCAGATAAGGGGGGTCGATGGCGAGCCTGGATGTAAATCTCGATGGTCTTCGGCGGTGAAAACCGGCCACACACTATGACCTGCCTACCAACATGCCTACCAAACGGTCAATAGGTATGCGCGTTGCGAAAGGCTCATGGAGGAGCGAGTCCG
>DARQ01000119.1:2416-3735 GCA_002503395.1 Euryarchaeota archaeon UBA60
TATCATCGTTTATTCTCGCATCGCAGTTATAGTGCATCACGGCCGGTTGTGTTGTTCTATTCTCTATTCGGCGCCGGCGCTTTCCAAAATTCAATCATCGAGTGGTGCAGTGACCATCGCAACCATCACAAATTCACCGATTCGGACGACGACCCATACAATGCACTGCGTGGATTCTTTTGGTCACATATGGGCTGGGTGATATTGCAGAGGGAAGACGGTGACAATGATTTTTCCAATGTTCGTGATTTGCAGGCCGACCCGATTCTCGCCTGGCAACATCGTCACATTTTCATCATCGGCTTCATTGTCGGGATGGTATTGCCCGGTGCCATCGGCTTTGCTATCGGTGGTCTTGGTACCGGAATCGGATGTTTCATCTGGGGCGGTCTATTGCGCACAGTATTCGTCCATCATGGAACTTTCCTCATCAACTCTGCAGCACATATCTGGGGTACTCAACCATATATGACCACGAATACCAGCAAGGACTCTGCCTTTTTATCCCTATTCACCTTTGGTGAGGGTTACCATAATTTCCACCATGCCTTCCAAGCTGATTATCGCAATGGCTACAAGTGGTATCAGTGGGACCTGTCAAAATGGTTGATTTCAGCGCTCAGCATCCTGCGACTGAGCAGTGACCTCAAGCGCACCCCTAAGGCTTCAATCGAGATTGCCAAGTTAGATGTCAAATATGCCAAAGAAGCACAAAACTTGTTGCGCAGCAACGACATGGTGGACATGACTTCATTTGAGAAACGTGTCGGTACTTGCCGTAATTCATTACGAAAATCCTTGCGCAAACTCGCCGGTGCCAAGAAGGAGAACAAGTCGTCCTCATTCGATAAGAGTAAGGATATATTCGCTCGCCAACTGGTGGAATTGAAGCGTGATATCAAAGCCATCAAAGAAGAAATATCGTCTTTATTCTCCGATATGAGAATCGCCGCCAGTGCGGTTTAGGTCGCACTGGATTATGCTATCGTCGAATCGGACTACCCCGACCTTGTAGGTGCGTTTATCAACCCCTTATAGGTCGCCGCGTTTACCAAGGGTGTCAGCATGGGCCGTAAAGAAGACAATATCAAACGAGCAAGCGAGGTAATGCATCTGTTGCCGCAGATTCGCAACCTATGTATCGCCGCCCATATCGACCACGGTAAGACCACCCTATCCGACAATCTCATCGCCGGTGCGGGAATGATGTCTGAGGAATTGGCTGGCAAGAGCCGGGTTCTGGATTTCGATGACCAGGAAAGCGCTCGCGGCATCACCATCAACGCCGCAAGTGCCTCGATGGTACACTCGGTAGATGG
>DARQ01000119.1:3845-4435 GCA_002503395.1 Euryarchaeota archaeon UBA60
TGTTTCATCTTGGCATGTGCTGTCGAAGGCCCGATGCCTCAGACCGAGACGGTTGTTCGTCAAGCATTGAAGGAGAAGGTCAAGCCGGTACTCTTCATCAACAAGGTAGACCGCCTCATCAATGAACTACAGATCACCCCAGAGGATATGATGGAGAGATTCAAGGGCACCATCACCAAGGTCAACAAGTTGATTCGCCAGTTCGCCCCTGAGGAAAAGAAGAAGGAATGGCAGGTCAGTGTCGCCGATGGTACCGTCGCCTTCGGCTCGGCCTACCACAACTGGGGGATTACCGTACCATATATGAAGAAATCAAAAATCTCTTTCACCGATATTTTTGCGTATTGTCACGACGAAGACCAGAAGACCCTTTCCAAGAAAGCTCCGGTACACGAAGTACTACTAGATATGGCGGTCAATAAGTTGCCTGGTCCAGTCGAAGCGCAGAAGTATCGCATCCCCAATATCTGGGCCGGAGACCTTGATAGTGAACTCGGTCAAGCGATGTTGAATTGCGACCCAGATGCCGAACTGTCGATGATGGTAACCAAGATCTGGATGGACACACACGCAGGAGAAGTTGCGGTCGG
>DARQ01000119.1:4539-29635 GCA_002503395.1 Euryarchaeota archaeon UBA60
GTTCAGCAGGTCAGCATGATGGTCGGTGCGGACAGAATACCAGTGCCACAAGTTGTTGCCGGAAATATCGCCGCAATCACCGGAATCCGCTCTGCCGCAGCCGGGGTTACAATCGCCAATAATCAGGATATGGTTCCGTTTGAACCGATTCGCCACTATTCCGAACCTGTCGTCACCGTCGCAGTGGAACCGAAGTCGATGAAGGACTTACCGAAGTTCATCGATGCCCTTCGCTCGCTGGCAAAAGCCGATGCCAGCCTTCAGGTTTCGACCAATCAGGAGACCGGCGAGGCGCTTCTCGCCGGAATGGGCGAATTGCACCTGGAAATCACCACCTACCGAATAGAGGAAGAACAGGGGATCAAAGTCAATGTCAGCGAGCCCATCGTTGTCTATCGTGAAAGCGTGTCGGGAAATAACCACGGCCATCCATTCGAGGGGAAATCCCCTAATCGTCACAACCGATTCTATGTCGAGGTCGAGAAATTGTCACCTGAAGTCATCACTGCCCTGCGCGAAGGGGTCTTTGGTGATGGCGCGGTACGTAATAAAGACGCCAAGGAAATCGGCAACCGTTTCTCCGAATATGGAATGGATAGGGACCAGATGCGCAAGATATATGCAATCAATGGAACCAATGTTCTGATCAATGACACCAAGGGTATCCAAGCCCTACACGAGACTCGTGAACTGATTATCGAGGCTTTCAATGCGGTGTGCAATGGAGGGCCATTAGCCGAAGAGCCGACGATGGGACTTATGGTTCGGCTGGTCGATGCCAAACTACACGAGGATGCGATTCACCGTGGCCCAGCTCAGACCATTCCCGCAGTACGCAATGCCATCAAGGGTGCGATGATAAGAGCCCGCCCGTCAGTACTGGAACCTATGCAGAAATTATTCGTCAGCGTCCCTAACGATTGGCTGGGAGGAGTAACCCGTGAAATCACACAACGCCGTGGCATCATAGAGGATATGCCCGCTGATGGCGAGGTCACCACCGTCATCGGTACAGTCCCAGTCGGTGAGTCATTCGGATTCTCCAATGATATTCGCGCCGCCAGTCAAGGCCGGGCAATCTGGAATACCGAAAACTCAGGATTCGAGGAACTGCCGCAACATCTGTACGAAGATGTGATCGGTGAGATTCGTAAGCGCAAGGGTCTGAAGGCGGAGATGCCGACCGAGGAAAACTATTCCGACTGAACAACTGCTCATCCATTGCCCCAAGCGGGCCGGTGAGAATCTCTAAGGTTAGAATGCCAGTAGTGAATCAACTGATTCGGGATAACTGGAAATCCGTCAACTCCCTGAGTGTATCTACTCCCGAATTCTGGGAGAGAGCATCCAGACATCTGTGAGCTTCGGCATGGTATGACTCAGCCAACGCTCTGGCGTGGTCAATAGAGCCTAATTCAGCCAGCCCGGCAATCGCCGCATTGACCGAATCCTCGCTCGCCGCATCACCTTTTCCCAGAGCCGCCAGTAGAGCCTGCTTCGCAGGTTGATCTTCTTGTGACAAGGCATGAATAACCATCAGTGTGCGCTTTCCCTGAGCGACATCACTACCGGAGGGTTTCCCGGTGGTCTGTGAGTCTGAACAGACATCAATCAAGTCGTCCATCAACTGAAAGCACATCCCAACCGCGAGGCCCCAGTGGGTCATGATTTCGACAATTTCCGGCTCTGCCCCAGATAATAGTGCCCCTACCCGCCCACAGGTCTCAAACATCACCGCGGTCTTTCCCTCAATCATTTCGAGGTACTCTGCCTCACTCACAGCATCAGCCCTCGACTCAAATCCGATGTCTCTCTGCTGACCCTCGGCCACCCGACGGACCATCGAACTCAAGGTGAGAACAAGTTCTTGAAGATACGACTGTTCAATATCCTCGCTCTTCGCCAGGACCTCGAATCCAACCGCCAGCATCGCATCTCCAGCATTTATCGCAGTAGCCCGGTCGAAGGCGATATGAACAGCTGGGCGGCCCCTGCGAACATCATCTTCATCCATGATGTCATCATGAACCAAGGTGAAATTGTGAATGATCTCTATCGCCGCGCCGACATCGTACAATCCAGGATTAACCGAACCTACAGCCTGTGCGACAATTATCGGCAGGGTCGCCCGCATGCGCTTTCCGCCACTATTGATCAGATGCATCATAGCCTGATTTAGAATACTATCAATATCGTGGCTCAGGGCGACGATGATTCGCGCTTCGACCTCGGCTCTATGCTGCTCTAACGCCGGCAAAATATCCTCTGCCCCAGAGTACGGGACTTGGCTCGAGTTTGGCGCCGGACTCAGGTCGCCGAGTTGATGAATCAAGGGGTCATATTCGCCTCTCGAATGGGAATCGGGCCAGCATTTATCGATGAATAAGTCGCATATTCCATCAAACCAAGGGGCAAATCTCTCACCTCGCTGCTTGGTTGCAGCACACCAGTCTGCAAACTCGTCCTTACCGACCCAAGCGACTTCATGAACCTCATTGGCATTTATTTCCAGATCGACGTCAGATTGAATCACAATCACGTGGTCAAGTTCCCGTTCGGCCCAATCATCATTCATTCGTGCCAGATATTGGAATCTGCCGAGCGTCTCAAAAGACGAAATAGGAATTTGCGAGGGCGGAATACCCAATTCCTGCCCAAGTTTTCTTACCGCCGCCCGAATAACCCCCAGATCACCCTCCAACTCCATTTCATTAGCGATGTAGAGCGGGTGGGAGCAACATGAATTAGCCCATATTCCCGGAAAGGTGATTTTGTTCAGAGCCCTTCGCTGTAATAGCAACCGCCCTTCCATGTCATACAAAAGAACCGAAAAAGCGCGATGTAATTTCCCCTCGCCACGGTGCACCTCTAGTTTTGATTCGGCACCAATCACACGGTCTTCATCATCGACAAGGATAACCGCTTCAGACATCATCGCAGTTTGCGATTCATCGTGACCTGCATCGATTAAAGACTGCGCTTGAGTTCCCAAATCAATCTCCGGTAGCCCATCGTCATCATCGGTGCTCATCCTAACTGCTCCAAACCGGTCGACGAGCATATTGCATATGACTATGGTGGGGGGCAATTAAGCGAAAATCTTGGTGCCGACGCAGTCTTCACCACTCCCAGCGGCAATTATTCTCTCGCGCAGTCCTTTGATCATCATGACTTCAATGCCATTTGCAGCAGCCTGCGATGCACGCTCTGACTTCAGGAAGATACCCCCTGTCACATCGATATTTGAATGATGTTCGCCAATCAGCGCTTCACCCGGTCGCCAGGAATTGAGTAATAGACTGGTATCGTCTTCGGGTAATCCGGACATGATTCCATCGACATCACCCATTGCAAAGATGATCCTTGAAACCCCTGGGACTTCGGTTCCAATTCTATATACTAAGTCATCACCAGATAAAATCCCAAAATCAACTGGCGGGTCACAGGTGACGACGTCACCAAAGGTTATCGGAACTTGACCACATCTTGAGGTTGCGAATCTAGACACATCCCCTTTGAATCCAACACCGGAACCAACCACCCATTCCCGCGGTGGGTGAATTGTGGACGCAACCCCATTGCGAGATAATTCGGCCACGAGAATCTCATTCAGTTCATCCATATCCCGGCGCACCGATGAAATTGCTTCATCTTGGGACTTGAGTTCCATTCCGCCGCTGATTTCATCATTACGTCCAAGGTGCAACTGCCAAGACTTGGCTTTGAGATGGCCGAAAGAACCAGCGCCGTGGACAATGATGACAAAAATTCCCCGGCGGACCAATTCGGCGATAGCAATGGCTATTTCGGCTATGACTTCATATTTGGCGGTGCAAAGACTGGACTTGTCGGTCAGCAGGCCGCCTCCGAGTTTTATCACCACCCGCTCAGCAACATCCTTACCCACTGACCCCTCTCCTATCTTCGCGTCTTCGCCCTCGACTTTCAAACCAACGCATGTGAGGACGTGAAATATGTAATCGGCCTAGGAAGTCCATGGGCGAGCCTACAGTAGACGAATTGATTCGCCACCTTCAGTCAGAACTAGGCCAGACCGATGATATCTTAGATAGTCTCGACCGAAAGCGCCGTCAACTACAGATCGAGACCTGTATTCAAGAGGTTCTTTCATTCCAGCAAAGATACAAGATTCTAGATGATGCGGGAATCGATCCAATCAAGATAACCGAAGTAGTGCGCTTGATACATACCGCCGAGTCTAAGTCTTCTTCTCCGGAGAAAAGTACGGATTCAGAATGGTGCGAAAAATGTCAGGCCACATTGGAAGACGACCTAGATTTCTGTCCTGCATGTGGAAAGAAGGTATGAATCATTCTTCTTCTTTAGCGGCCTCTTCGGTTTCCCATTCGGCGACAATTTCCTCTATGATCGGGTCATCTACAGGCATGACGTCGACGTAGGTAGGAGGGATTACCTCAGTCAGGTACACCGTCGTTCCAGCCCGGTAGATGGTGTGGCCATCAGCGATGGCACGAGTAGTGTCGACCTCGATGATCGAGGGACGCAAGATGTGAACATGTCCAGCCTCCATCGCATTGCGAATAGTCTTTGAAAGGTGAACGTAATTCTGCTTTTCACTGGACTTCAATCCCAATTCCAAATGCATTTCAACGTCTTCGGAACTACATGGCCAATAGAGAGCCTCGGGGATATCATCAGTCGGATGGTCTATTTCAATCTCTACCGAATGGGCGTAGGTCGCACGCATCATATCACCTTCAATCTGAAAGCGGCCTTTGTCATCGCACTCGGTAATCGCTTTGAAGTGCCAAGGTCTGAGCCAATGGTAGTAACGGCGGTGTTCTTTGAACGAATCGGTCATACTATTGAGGTCGACCCAGCCATTCAAGTCCATTTCTAGCCCGAATTTCTCGGGAAAATGACGCAGTACTCCAGCTATCAATCTTCCCAGTCCAGACATCTCTCTATCGCTCATGATGAATTTGCCCTCATCGTTGCATACCGGACAATTCTGTCCGAGGAAGGAGCCGTGAGCCTTACATTCCCGTAGCATATTATCAAGCCGCCGTAATGCCCCTCCTTGATAACCCGTTCGCTGTGGAAGGGTTGTGATTCAGGGGTAATAATGATGAGAGCAATCGTTGTGGAATGGTCATGGAGGCAGTGATATGCGACTATCTCCGGTCACCATTCCAGCGCGCTCACAAAGGTGCTCTATCTGATTCACGACCCGAGGACATGGTATCTTCAGTCGTTCGAACTTCCATCTCGCGCAGCGGTATTGAAGCGGCTGATGTCGAGGACCTGCTACTCGGCTGTGCATACCCCGAAGGGGTGCAAGGGCTGAATCTGGGGCGTATGGTGACATATCTGTCCGGATTGCCAAACACTGTTCCGGGAGCCACCACCAACCGATTGTGCGGCTCATCGATGCAGGTTGCTCACACCGCCGCCGGAGCGATAAAAATGGGCTCCGGCGATTTATTCATCTGTGCCGGGGTGGAAACCATGTCGTTGGTCCAGCGCGGCGGATGGAATCGGGATTTACACCCGATGATCGAGCGGGATTTTCCCGCCGCATATATTGCAATGGGTATAACTGCTGAGAATCTCGCCGAACAGTATTCTATTTCACGACAAGCGCAGGATGAATTCGCCTTCCACAGTCATAATAAGGCCCTGGCGGCACAGGACAAAGGCTATTTTTCCGATGAGTTGACACCGATAACCACGCCAAGTGGTGATGTTTCAATCGATGGTTGCATCCGCGAGACCACGTTGGAAAAGATGGCTGGATTGAAACCAGCATTCACAGATAATGGCTCGGTGACTGCGGCTACATCTTCGCCGCTTACCGATGGTGCCGCATGCAACCTCATCTGTTCGGATTCATATGCGGAAGAGCATTCTATTGGCACTTTGGCAGAAATAGTCTCGACTGCGGTCGCTGGTGTGGCACCCGAGATAATGGGAATCGGCCCGGTTCCAGCCAGCCTGAAGGCGCTGGAGAGGGCTGGCCTGCGGCTTGATGAGGTCGATGTCATAGAATTGAATGAAGCATTCAGCTCACAGTCATTGGCGGTATTGAAAGAATTGGCACTGGAGGCTGATGATGAGCGGTTGAATATCGATGGTGGAGCACTGGCCATCGGACATCCTCTGGGTGCCAGTGGAGCACGGATATTGGGTAAAGCCGCAACACTATTGAAACGGACTGAAGGAGAATATGCCTTGGCTACGATGTGCATCGGCGGGGGCATGGGAATCGCCACAATTCTGCGCAGGCATTGATGATAACCTTCATCAAAGGTTCCCGACCTAGGAGTCACATGGGTATTCGTCGCGGCCGCAAAGAAGCATATGAGAATCTCTCAATCAGTGAAGAGGGTGATTGCCCCAGATGTGGGGGGGAATCTGTGGATTCGTCGATTTCAGGATTCCTGACGTGCTCTCGATGCGATTATGAATGGAAAGATCCGGATGCGGTACCGGAAGAGAAAGCCCCGCCACCGAATTATCGGCGAGATGAGGAATTGCTCAATGAGTTCAAGCAGGAACTTGAAAGTGGGGAATTAAAAGATCTGCTCGGTATCGAAAAGAATCTATCCTCGGAACAAGAGCAGAGCCTAGGACGTTTACAAGATAAGTGGATGGATGGAATGCAGGGTCAATTCAATGCCGCTGTCGAAGAGAGAACGCCGCTATCAATCACCTTTGATGATGATGATAATCTTGTTGAGACGACCGTCGCCTCAATGACATTGGTAGCCAATGATTTCGACGGAGGGGAGGAGATTCGTCTCGAGTATCCCGGGATTGGAACCGAATTCTATATCTTCGATGAGGATAGTGAAACCGGCTGGAGCAGAGGACGAACCGCAGAGGATACCGCACGCAGTATCGCCAACGTCATCAACCGTCATTCACAATTGGTATATGCCAACAACGAAGGATGTAAGGTGAGTTTTGAAATGCGCTCTGGGGATTTGAGCGCCGCCTCACTGGTGCTCTTCGTCGACGACCCCGGCGGAACCGACATTATCTTTGAGAAGGGAGGTGTGTCGTTGGATTACCGGCAAGCCGTATCTCTCGATGATTACAGGGTTGCAGTTGAAATCGTTCTCGAAGATGGCATCATTTCGCCCAGTGAGGACCAGTTACTATGGGCGATGCGCCAGCATCTTGGAATCGACGATGCCAAGCACGTGCGAATAATAATGGAGCACTTCGGCGACAAAGCGCTGAAAGAATGCCCGAATTGCGGAACCATGTCCGAACTATATCCTGAGTATTCCGCATGGTATTGTCAGCCCTGCGAGGATTGGCTGTGAGATGAGATGACTCCCTCCGTGGGGTGATTGACAGTCATATCCAGACACCAACATCACCCCCACTCAGCACCCTATTCCTCTCTTGGGCGGGAGATTCTTCATAAAGTGGTTGGGGGTCGCTCCATCCGGCGAGGAGCATGGCTGAAGAAGTACTGTACATTGGAGTCGACCTCGGGACCTTTCGCAGTGTGATGGTCTCCAGTGTCGGACAAGAAGAGGAAGTCTTGACCGTTATCGGCACACCCAAGGATGTCATCGCCCGAAATTTCCTAGCCCGAGATGTGCTATTCGGTGAAGAGGCACTGAAAAATCGCCTCGCACTCAATCTTTTCCGTCCTCTTGAACATGGTGTCATAAAGGACAATGCCGAGGATAAGAAACACATCGCCCACTTCATCACCCACATCATTGGCCTTGCCGACCCCGAAAACCACGACCGTGTGGTCGCGGTGATTGGTGCACCTGCCGAAGCCAGTTATGTCGATAAAACAGCCATCTTTGACGCCGCCGCTGGCTCTGTCAATGCCTGCATGATCATCTCTGAACCGTTCGCGGTCGCGTATGCCCTCGACATGCTCGACCATACCATTGTCATCGATATCGGAGCCGGTACAGCTGACATCTGTCGTGTATATGGGACAATTCCAGAACCCGGAGATCAGATGCACATCCCATTCGCTGGTGATTATATAGACCACCAGATCATCCGTGAGGTACAACTCAAATATTCCGGTGCCCAAATCACCAAAGACATGGCACGCCGCTGGAAAGAGCAACACTCCTTCGTTTCCACAGATCCTCCTAAAGACCCGGTGTTGGTAGATTTCTCGGTTGAGGGTAAGGCGATGACTCTCGATATCACCGATTGCATTCAGACCGCGTGTGAATCCATTACTGATAATATCGTCGAAAATATCAAGTCATTAATCTCTTCTTCAAACCCTGAATACCACGAAGCATTCCGCCAGAACATCGTCTTGGCAGGTGGCGGTTCAGGCATCAATGGATTCGGCTCTCTGCTTGAGCGGCGCCTGTCGGATATGGGTGAGGTTGCAGTCCATACCGTAGACGACCCAGTGCACCTTGGTGCCATGGGAGGTCTGAGACTATCTATGGAAGTCCCCGAGGACATGTGGAAGAACCTCACACTAGCCAGCCGTTGAAAGTACTCATCAGCAATTATTTTCTTCCTGCATGTAATTTCGCGTTGTAGGTAATTGTAAATAGTTACTTGTTATCGAGATTTTCATGCTAAGGAAAACTTCGGTTGTGTCAGTCAGTGTGTTCCTGATTTTTACTGTTTTCATGACAATAGATTTTTCACCATCAACAGAGTATGAATTAAATAACGATTTAGAGGTAAAATATACCGTATCCGATGGCCCTGAACTATCTTCTCCCGATGGGATTCCAGGGTATCCCGTGACCATTACTGCTGAGGTGACCGGGTTTTCAGCAGGTGATATGTGGAGTGACCCATACAACGTTTTCGGAAATACAACAAATTATGGAGTCTTCGATTGCGACGAGATATATTCCGACTCATTATCGACCACGCAAGGTTACTTGTATGACACCGACCATGTGATTCCACTTGATTGGGTTGAAGATGGCTCTGACGATTGCTATGATGGTTCAGATGAAGTTCCCGGCGCTGCTAGTACAGTTGTATCATCCGCAAGTCAATCTACCTCGTATCGAGTTTGGGCCGTCTCTGCTACCGGTGATGAATACCTGATACGGGGAAATGTTTCTCCGGTTGGTGGTGAAATTTCAGTGAAATGGGATGTTGATTCACTGCAGCCAACTGGAGATTATGAGATATGTGTGGATTCAATAATAACCTCCAATAATTGGGAGATGGGGGTTTCGTATTCCTCTCATTATGACTCGGATTACAGAAATTTGGTTCTTTCATCTTCATCTTCAGGAGATTCATGCACTGATTTTGAACTCAATCTGTATGATTTATCCTTGAGCAGTGAATACAAACTCGTTATTCCCGGTTCGACGGTGAAAATCAGTGGCTTCGTTAGCAATCCAATCACCGGTGGACCAAGTGACCCGGGGAGCATCGATGCAAATCTGCGCTACTATACTGAGGATAGTGAGACCGGTGAAATCGCATCACAGATAAAAGAGATTTACGTGAGTTCGGACGATCCGATGTTTGAATTTGCATTTCTCCTCCCTTCAAATCTATACCAAGGTACTAGCTCCTACTATTGGATTATTCAAGTCGATGTATGGGCTAATTCATCGACCACCAGTCAATTTGAGATGGAAACCTATACCTTGTACACCAGTAGTTTGGTAGCATCGATAATCAGTCCGCCAATCAATGAATTGGTATACCGAGATGAGCCATTTGTATTTCAGGCCGAAGCGATACTATACTCGAATTCATACTACAATATCTGGGAGCCGCTTTCCGGTCATGATTTTTCACTGAAGATAAATAGTGGAGGGCAAACCACGGTGTTGATTCCTCAGATGACTAGCGACAGAAGTGGAAATCTTCTAACAATAATCAACTTGTCCACCATCGATATTTCCGGTGTCGCAACCCTAACCCTTGAATGGATAAATCCCTCTACCATGGACACTGAAAAAGTACAGACGATGATTTTCGTCGCCGATAATGCATATGTGGCAAATAATATTGGCAAGGGTCTGAATCTGGAGGCGGAAATTGTCGGCGACTCACCACATGAAGGTGAGGATGTACAAGTGAAAATCACTGCTAAGGATGATTGGGGCAACCCGATACCATCAATTTACATACAGCATACAGTGCAGATTCGCGTATATTCTTCACTCCAATCATACGCCACGAATATGTTTGAACAATTTGAGTATAACTTGACCGATACGAACGGAGAGGTCATCATCACAAAATCCATCCCCGCAGGATTGAACGGTGCGACCGTCTATCTCAATGCAATCGGCTATAATGAAACCGGGTATTTAGATTCACTATCATTTGAAATTCCTCTAGCCGAACCTGAGTTGGAGATAACACTGTCCACTGGAGAATATTATCCTGGTGACCTTACAACCATTATTTTCAGTTGCAAGTATCTGCAGGGTGAGGTAACATATTTTTGGAGCACAATAAGTGGTGAATCAGGCTACCTTTCAACATCTGACTGCGAATCATTGGCTGAGGTAGAAATAATTATTCCCTTGTCTCAGGATAGTGCATATTACAGTGTGATGGTTACTGCGGTGAGCAACCAGAACATCGTATCCGTCACCGCGCACTTCCCATTGGCCGAAGAGAACATGGAAATGGATATAGTTCTCTTTTCTCCAGGCGTTCATGTTGCTGGAGAAAATCTAACTATTGAGTACAATATCTCTATTGAAAATGAGGATGGAAGTCCAATTTTCCCGTTGTCTTGGGAAACCTCGATTATTGGCTATCCTGATAATAATACTCAAGGAGAGTTGAATTCATCTGTTGGCTCATTGAACATTACTTTGCCAGACTCACTGAAGAGTGGGTGGTATATCGTAAACCTTCGTATTGGCGATACCATTTCATATACCATTATCGACGTGTTGTCTAAAGAGGATGAGCAACATAGGGAAGACGATGTCGTACTACTGGAAGAACTGGAATCCTCTATAGGTTTCCAAATATCAGACCAGTCTGGTATCATTGCAATATCCGCTCTATTGATGGCTATTATTTCACTTACCATTGCGGCAATTTCTCGTTCGGGTGGCAAGGGTGAAGAATCAAATCTTAGAGCAGAGAAATTATTCAATGCTCCACTTGAGAGTCATCATGCTCCCGCTGACCACTCAAGTCAACAGAAATCAGGCCCTCTGCCAAATGCTGTCGGGACATTGTTGGACGGTTTTGAATGGGTCGACCATTATGGCGAGCAGTATTTCCGCCCTGCATATTCAAACGATGCATGGACAATCTACCAGCCTTGAAACACAAACTATTCCTCTTCAAGATTTGAGCCGGTGACCAAATCACCGGAACAGTTTGGGCATTTGTCCTTTGACGATAGTAGTTCGGGTTGAATCGCTAGAACCGATGAACAGTGAGGACACATGGCGAGGATTTCTCCGGCAGCCAGATTGCTGGTGGCATCGAATGGCAGATTATCACCTCGGTACCAAGCGACAAATAGATGATTACTCAATAGTGACATCCGCCTGAAGGTGCTGATGGTCATGTACACCATCAGACCACCGAGGAGCAGATCCCAGATGCTCCCGGCTAAGCCTTGTAGTAAGTAAATGACGCCGAAAGTAGCGAATATAAGTGATGCGAAACCTAACTGCAGTTGCGCCAGAACCAGCGCGTATGAGCGGCGAGATTTGAACGCATACCAGATCCATCCGAGAAAAAACAACGGTACTGAAATGAGATAGATGGCGTTTGATGCAATGGTCGACAGAACTCCCCACGACAATAGTCCAATCATCAGTGTGGTAGCCAATACCAAATTCGATGTTTGTTGGTGCAAACGGCTCAACGGGTCGTTGAATTGCTCCGGTACCGACCCGGCAAACACGATATCGTCGCCACTTTGCACAGCCTTGGCGACAGGTAGGGGGTTGATGAACCCCGCGTCATCGTTCACTTACAAGGTCGAAGGTCACTACCGAAGGCCACATGTAGGCAATCCGGCCACGATAGTTTGGTCACATGCGCGATACAGACGTCGAGTCGCACAGCACCTCATTGTCCGGCAAGCACATCCTGCTCGGTATTTCGGGTGGCATTGCCGCGGTCGATAGCGTACGAATCGCCCGCGAATTACGTCGCCATGGTGCCACCCTTTCTGTTTGCATGACCAATTCGGCGCAGAAAATCATCACCCCGCTGGCGCTTTCGTGGGCCACCCAAGGCGAGATCATCACCGACTGGGATGGTGATATGGGTCAACTTTCGCACTTCGATGCGGTATTGGTGTGCCCGGCTACCAGAAACTTGCTCGCATGTCATCTTCACGGTATCATCTCTTCGCCGTTATTGATGGCTCTATCGGCCGCCAGGGGAAATAATACACCACTAATATTCGTTCCCTCTATGCACTCTGATTTGGCAGAAGACCCTGTCACCAGCGAAATCACAGATTCCTTGCTCACTCAAGGTGCCCATGTCATATGGGGGGTTGAAGAGGAGGGAAAGAGGAAAACCGTCGAGCATACTCAGGTTGTTGCGGAGTTGGCACACATGGTCAATTCACGCCAGCCGAGGAGGAAAAGTATCGTCATCACTTTGGGAGCCACCCGCTCTGCTCTTGACGACGTAAGGTATATCCAAAATACCTCAAGTGGTGAAACCGGTTGGGGAATAGCGGTTGAACTGTATCGCCATGGTCACGATGTGACCGTGGTCGCAGGAGTGACTACCTGTAAGTCTGAAATTGACTTGCCATTGGTCATTATATCTCCAAGCCCGGAACAGATGCTACTGGAATTGAAGGCTCTGGCCGGCGACGAAATCGACTGTTGGATACACAGTGCTGCGGTTCTGGATTATGTAGTCGATGATCCGGTCGAGGGTAAGATTGCCAGTCTGCAGGGTGAATTGGAACTGACCCTTGTCGAAGGCGAGAAACATATCCTCGAATTGAGAGAACTGACCAATGGCGCGACCAGAATCGGTTTCAAACTGGAGTGCGGAGTCAAGATTCACGATTTGATTCATCGCGCTCTGGCGCTGATAAAGGGTGCCGAACTCGATGCGGTCATTGCCAATCGCCTTGAAGACCTAGATGATCCGAACAAGCCGCGCGCCCATCTGGTTGATTCAACTGGTGAGCATTGGGCTCTGAATGACCACCGGGAACTAGTCAATGCAGTAAGAGTATTAGTTGAAGCAAAAGACATCAAAGGCCACTGAGAAGCAGAATATTAGCACGCCTTCGGTATTTTGGTCAAACCCCAACACCCATCTCCTCTAAGGTCGAATGCCGGAACAACACGTAGTGGCCTTCACTAGTACGATTTGGAGAGTAAGACCCGGCGCTTGGTCTTCTTACCCGAGATGCAACAGGATCTCTCCTCAGGATATTCTTCGGTCGCATCACCGAGGAACGATAATCCAGTCAAGCTCTCGATTGTCTCGGCATCAGCATCACTGCCATCGAAGGGAATCTCATAGATGCTAGCTCCGTCAATCTCGGCATTGATTGACCAACTACCATTTTCTCCTTGAGATAATTCCGGCAATGTCTTGATGATATCATCGTGCTGTGTGGCGGCCCGAGTGCGCATCCAGTCGGATATTTCGGCTAATTCCAAGTTTACCAGTTCGACGATATCAACGAGGTTGAGAGCCTTTTTCCCACCGCCCCTGCGGGCTGCAAAAGCACTACCATTGGCGAGGTCACGAGGCCCGAGTTCGAGGCGGAGGGGCACACCTTTGATTTCCCAATCATAGTATTTCTTTGCCGGTCGGATGTTACGGCCATCGATTTTCACGCGAATTCCTGCGCCTGACAAAGTTGCTCGTAATTCTTCTGATGCCGCCATTATCTCATCAGCACAATCTTTCTTGGTCACCGGTACTATTACTACTTGAATCGGAGCAATCGCTGGTGGCATTATCAGACCATGGTCATCCCCATGAACACCTACAACCGCTCCTAGAAGCCGTTCAGACATCCCGTAAGTGGTCTGATGACAGTACTTCTGTTCGGCTTGCTCACCCTCGTAAGTTATCCCGAACTCCCTTGCCCATTGGTCGCGGTAATGATGGCACGAAGCGACCTGTAAGGTACGACCATTGGGC
This sequence comes from Euryarchaeota archaeon UBA60, assembly GCA_002503395.1. GTDB lineage: Archaea > Thermoplasmatota > Poseidoniia > Poseidoniales > Poseidoniaceae > UBA60. Next base: position 18,619 of record DARQ01000119.1, read on the forward strand.
ATGACAACATCGATACCGATAGTGTACCAAGCGCCGGGAAAGGTATCCCAAATCGGCCGTTTGGCCATTATCACAGGTAAGCACAAATCGTGCATGATTCGGTTGACGATTTCAAGGTCTTCAGCAATCTGCTGGTTCGCGGCAGCCTCGTCAACATGGGCGGTATGGGCTTCAAAAAAGTGAATTTCACGCACCCGGATAAATGACCGTGTCTGTTTAGTCTCATAGCGGAAGGTATTGACAATCTGATAAATCTTCAACGGCAGATCAGCGTGGCTGCGAATCCATAGTGGGAACATCGTATACATGGCGGTCTCACTGGTAGGGCGCAGAAACATCGGAACCTCCAATTCATTTTCCCCGGCGTTCTTGACCCAGTATACTTCCTTCTCGAACCCCGCTTCATCCTCATCAAGGCGTAATTCACTTGGGTCAACCCCCTCTTCTCTGGCCCGCTTGAGTAATGTGACCAACCGATTCTCCTGCTGTAATAGATTGGCTGGAATCAATAATGGAAACCGTACCTCTTCGTGGTCGGTCAATTCCATTTCTCGATGGGTTATCGCATCGATAAGGCGCATCGCTTTCCAACCATATGGTCGCCATACATCCATTCCCTTGATTGGATAGCGCTTGTCCACCAGGTCAGCAGCCTCGACTATGAAGGGATACCATGAATTGAAGTCCTCTTCCTTTGCGGGAATGCCGCGCTTGGCCTTCCCCACTTCTTCGTGCATGCTAAAGGCCTCACTTGCGCTTTTTCATAATCACACACATAAACAATAGAGCAACTACCAACACAATATCGGGAATTCCGAATCCACCGGCCTGCAACGGTTCCGACCAAGCCCATCCACTATCCAATTCGCCGATTGAAAGTAAGTTGATTCGCGTCGCACCTTGGTCCGGGCAGGTACCGGAACTTGCACCGGGCTCGACGCAAATATCGCCGAAAAGCATACCGAAAATACCGAATAAATTGGCGATTTCAGTCACCAACAACATCAGAGATGGCCAGAATATCAATCCTGTTCTTCCACCGTCACGAGTCACCGATTGAGGCATCTTGTGCGAATCGGAAATTGACGGGGGTTCCACCCCTTCAATCACTTCAACCATCAAGTTGATCGGGTCGATCGGGCCACTGGGATGAGCTGGAATTACAGATTCACCAGCAGTAACCTCAAATTGCGAAGGCTTGGACATCCTCATTGGCTTCACACTGACTCCATAGGCCCTTTCGGCAATACTGGCGAGCATCGGATTCTTGGCCAAGACACCGTGGTCTACATCACCATCGAGCAGACGCCTTAACTTGTCGATATCCCCCATGGTATCCCCCTTGAGTTTCGCAGTCTAGGCCTCCTCTTCAAGGCTTTTCCACGCACCGGCGCAAGGGATAAGGTGGAATCAAGCCTTTCCAGCCTTCTCTACATCGGCCCAGTCAGCCAAAAATGCATCGATGCCCCGGTCGGTCAGGGGATGCTTCAATAGTTGCTTGAACACCTTGGTTGGCATCGTCGCGGTATGGGCACCGAGCATCATGCATTGCAGGATATGCGTGGGGTGGCGAATAGATGCTGCCAGGACCTTGGTGTCTGAGACTCGATAACTTTCCCAAGTAGTCATTATCTCGGCAATCAATTCCATGCCATCATGACCGGTGTCGTCGATTCGACCGATAAATGGGGAGATATACATCGCCCCAGCCTTTGCTGCCATCAACGCTTGGGCGGCACTGAAAATAAGTGTGACATTGACGCCAATACCCTTTCCAGACAATACCTTTGTGGCCTTCAAACCCTCATCAGTACATGGTACCTTGATAATCACATTATCTGGTAATTCATCTTTCAATGCCAGGCCTTGTTCTATCATTCCGTCAGCATCGAGGGCGGTGACCTCGGCAGATATTGGGCCATCGCAGATCTCGGCGATTTCCCTTACGACCTGCCTGAAATCACGGCCTGATTTTTTAATCAGAGAAGGATTTGTAGTAACCCCATCAAGGATTCCCCACGACGCTATCTCGGCAACTTCACTAACCTCTGCTGTATCTAGAAAAAACTCCATCATATCACTTTCCATAATTTATTTTCTGCTTATTGCACGCTTCGCCGCAGCGACGATATCGGCAGTATTGATTGACAATAAATCGAGCATCTCTTCAGCCTGCCCGGATTCGCCGAAGCGGTCATTCACTCCTACCCTCTCAAGTGGTGCGGGGATGTTTGAAACCAAAAACTCAGCGACAGCTCCACCGAGCCCGCCAATCAGCAAATGATCTTCTGCGGTCACCACACAACCGCAGTCACCCACCAGTTTTGCGACTAAATCTTCATCCAGTGGCTTCAATGTGTGCATGTCTACCACGCTGGCTTCGATACCATCATCTGTAAGAATATCTGCCGCCTCGATAGCCTTGGCGACCAGGACCCCGCAGGCGATTATTGCCACATCGTTTCCGTCTCGGTGAACAACCCCCTTGCCAATTTTCAACGTATCCTCGCGACCATCGTACAATACCGGCGTCTTGTTACGGGCGGTCCTCATGTATGATGGTCCAGTCAAGTTCCTGCACTGCTTGGTCAATACCGTGGCACTGACATCATCACAAGGGTGCATTACCGTCATATTTGGCAGGGTGCGATAGATGGATAAATCCTCGATTGATTGTGCACTGCCACCATCGGTTCCGGTATGAGCGCCACCGTGACTGCCACAGATATGTACCGCGAGACCAGGCCGAGCGATGCCGTTACGAATCTGTTCAAAAGCTCGCTCGGTGAAAATTGCGAAGGTGCTGGCGAATGGAGTGTATCCGGATGAAGCCAGTCCAGCCGCCACCAACATCATGTTCTGCTCACCGATTCCACATGAGATGGTACGCTCGGGGCGCGCATTCCTGAAGTGTAGTGATTTGGTGGATTTTCCCAGGTCGGCTTCGAGAATAACGACTTCTTTATCATCGATCATATCGAGCAGTGCCTGACCATAGCCATCGCGAGAAGCCGCCATCCTGCTCATACCTCGACCCCCAGTTCGCGTAGCCCGATAAGCAATTGCTCATCGCTGGGTGGTGCACCGTGGAAGGCGGGATTATTCTCCATGTAGGAAATACCCTTACCCTTCACGGTATTGGCAATGATTACCGCCGGCCCTTCATCGATGCTATCCAACCATGCTAGACCTTCAAGAATCTCTTCCATGTCGTGACCATCGATTTCCTTTACCTCCCAGCCAAATGCCTTCCACTTGGCCGGAACATCGAACATTCTCATTTGAGCATCAACGAAATCATCATTTTGAATGCGGTTACGGTCGACGAAAACCTTGAGGTTGCCCAATTCATGATGCACCGCAGCCATCGCCGCTTCCCAAACCGAACCTTCTTGGAGTTCCCCGTCTCCGAGCATGACAAATATCGTTCTCTTGCTTTCATCCAACCTCGCGGCATGGGCACAGCCGATACCAAAAGACAAACCCATGCCGAGACTCCCGGCACTGAAATCAACCCCTGGAGTCCATTTACTATCGACGTGTCCTTGGCAGATACCGCCTAGAACACGGTACGATTCCAAATCCTTGCGAGCGATGAATCCATGCTCGGCCAGGATTGCATACATTCCCGGGCTGGCATGCCCTTTCGAGAGGATGAAGCGGTCGCGGTCGGCTAGATTCGGTTGTTTAGGGTCATAGCGTAAGCGGGTGGAATAAAGGGCTACGAGAATATCGATTTCAGATAGAGAGCCACCGGGATGTCCAGCACCAGCACGATGAGTCATGCGCAATATCTCAGATCGGCAACGGGCCGCCATGGCCCGTAATTCGTCAACCGAAGGAGCCTGCTCATGAGTCAATCGCTCTACCCCGAATCAACGGTCTGTTGTTTGGCCTTTGATGCTTACTCAAGGCCAACCCCTATTCAACACCGGGTAACTCTCCGCCAACCTGGATGTTGAGCATCACCCAACCCCGGGACAACTCTCATCAATCCTTCGATTAACTCCGTGTCAACCACCAAGGTAACTTTGAAGATGGTCATGGACTCCCTCCCTAACACCTTAGATATCGGACAATTCTACCTCGGCCGTACCGATTCGATGAAACGCCGCCCGGCATCTGTGATGACAGAGAAGAAATCAGTAAGGAATGAATGCCCCTCGACACGGGGAATAGACCGAGTTGCCAAGAAGGCGAAAATCGCGACGAAACAACCGTAGAAAACCAATGACAATGTCTGACCTAGTTGGGTGATTGAATCGAACCAATCTTTCGGGTGCTGAAAGGTCACGATGAAGAATGCAATCAGTACGCCCATCAATGACTCACCGGCAATGAACCCGGCGCCGATGAGAACCCCCTTATCCGTCACCTTCTTCGCCGTCTCTTCAGCTCTCTCACTGGCATCTCCCTCAAGGGTGCCATCGATTCGGTAGTGGGTTATCCGCGAGACGAAAAAGTGAATCAGTCCACCGACGATGATAGGTACTGAAAGGAATAGAGGTAGGTAAATACCAATCGCCACCGACATCACCGGCATTTTCTTCCAGATGATAATGCAGGCGATGACCACTCCGATCAATACCATCGGCAGGTTGAAGTCACCACCGAAAATACCGCTGATAATCGCTCCTATCAATTCTGCCTGAGGGGCTAATAATGCCGTCTCACAAGCCTCGGTAACCTGCTCCGCAGTAACTGGAATCTTTCCATCGAGAAGGGGTGGGTCGCGAATACATGCAGTCTTGGAAATCCTGAATGCATTATGTAGGAGCATCAATACCGGCCCGATGGCGATTGCCCCTACCATCACACCTACAATTTCTGCAACCTGCTGACGCCACGGGGTTGCACCGACCATATGGCCGGTCTTCAAATCCTGCATCACATCTCCGGCGATGGCAGCATTCACAGCAACTACTGCGGCGATGATCAATGTCGCGGTCATCAGACTCTCAGTGGTCATCCCCAATACCAAGTCACCGACTACCCAGACCAGTCCTGCGGTGAACATCAGGGTCGCAATCGTCATTCCCGACACCGGAGAATTCGATGAACCAACAACTCCGGCGATATATCCTGCTACCGCGGAAAAGAAGAATGCCGCCACCGCCAAGAATGCCGCGCCAACGAAGGCGAGAAGAATTTCTCCTGTAACCCACCAATAGAACAGGAAAGTGAGCAAGGTGATTCCGGCACATACCGCCAATACTTTGCGCATGTCAATATCTTGCTCGGTGCGCAGAAGGTCGGTCGAATCTTCATCATCGAAATTCAGTGCTTTGGAGAAACCCGAGACGATGGTCTTGCGCATCGACCATAGTGTGTATATTCCACCTACGACCATAGCACCGACACCAACGTAGCGGATCTGATCATTCCAAATCGTCATGAATCCGGCGGTCATGTCGCCAGCCGGCCAGCCGAACATCATCCCATACATTGGGACCAAGACCAGAAATCCGAGCACTCCGCCGAGGAAAATGAATGAAGCGATACGAAGGCCGACGATATATCCTACTGAAAGCAGGGCCAGGGACAGCTCCGAGCCAGCATATACCCTAGTGCCGAAGAAACCCCATGCTCCTTGAACGAGTTCCTTGGTGATGTGAAAACCCTTGACGAACCAGCCGTACAAGGCACCGATAATCAGGGCATATATGATTGCCACCAATCCAGACCCGCCCTTTTCACCAGCCACCAATACTTCCCTACACGCCACTCCTTCAGGGTAGGGCAATGCTTCTTCGACAATGAATACGCGTCGCAGTGCGATGGTGAACATTGTACCAAGAACTCCGCCTAATGTGGCGATGATAAAGGTCTCAAGCAACTGAATTTCCGACCAGATGTTCATCACCAGAAGAGCAGGGACGGTGAAAATCACTCCGGCAGCCAGACTTTCCCCGGCGCTCGCCATTGTTTGCACAGAGTTGTTTTCGAGAATGCTTACGTCCTTGAATTTCAATCCACGCAGAATCAACATCGACATTACTGCGGCTGGAATCGATGCAGAAACAGTCATCCCGACCTTGAGGCCAAGGTAGGCGTTAGCGGCGGTCATAAGGGCGCCGAGAATAATCCCTATCACGAAAACCCTGGGAGTTAACTCGGCCGGCTCCTCTTCAGCGGGGATATAAGGCTGCTCTGCTTCGCTCACAACGTTGCGAAACACACTCGACTTGTGAATTGTGCGGTAATAAATGCACCAAGAAATATAGGCGTTTTCAATGGGATACCCCACAGTTCACCTTTAGTGCTCCTTTTGGTAGCGCGCAACAGGAGGGGTGACCTTGGGCCGTGATATCCGTACCGACAACTGGTTCTCCATGGATGGGGATGAAGTACTTTCCAACTTCAATTCCTCACTTGAGGGACTGAGTGATAATGAGGTCTTGGAACTGCGCCTGAAATATGGAACTAACGAACTGATAGAACCCCCCCGTTCACCCAAGTGGTTGCGCTTTCTCGGACAATTCAACGACCCGCTGATATTCCTGTTGATTACCGCTGCGGTCATCGCATTGATATTGCACCCTGACCAGCCCGGAGATGCGATTTTCATCACCTTGGTATTGACCGCAAATGCGATTTTTGGCTATTGGCAGGAGGAACAGGCAGAACAGGCAATGGGTGCCCTCAAAGAAATGGCGATTTCATCGTGCGTGGCGATAAGAAATGGCGTCGACATCGAACTCCTCACCACCGATCTGGTACCTGGTGATATTGTCAAACTCAGTGAGGGGTTGAACATACCAGCCGACGTACGCCTGCTCGAGGTATATCAGTTCAAAACCGATGAGGCATCGCTGACCGGCGAGTCGTTGGATGTGAAGAAGAGTCCGGATGCTGTCGCCAGTAAGTCATTGCTCGGAGACCAATTCAGTATGGCTTTCATGGGTACTGTGGCATCTACTGGCAGGGCAATCGGGGTGGTTGTGAAGACTGGGATGGATACCGAGTTAGGGATGATAGCCAGTGGAATCTCTTCCGCCGAAGTCCCGAAGACACCGTTGGAGGTGAAACTGCAATCGCTGGGAAAATTCCTCGGCATCGTCGCCTTGGTCGTCGCCGTGTTGCTGGTCACCGTCAAGATGGTTGTTGCATTCCTTGGTGATGGTTCGGAGTCATTGGTCGATGTCGCGTCAGAGCAATTCATGATTGCAATCGCAATTTTTGTCGCGATTGTCCCTGAGGGTCTGCCTATTATTCTTGTAATCACGTTATCACTGGGGATGCGCAATATGGCGCGTCATAAGGCCATAGTACGTAAAATGAAAGCGGTGGAAACACTAGGCTCGACAACGATTATTTGCACTGATAAAACCGGCACTCTGACAAAGAATCAAATGACTGTGCGGCGTTTTTTTCTAGGTGGGGATTCTTGGGATGTCAGTGGTAGTGGATTCAATCCTGTTACTGGCGGACTTGTCGGGTCAGATGGGGAAATCGATGAAGATGGACTGACAAATCTTTCTGCAAGACTTGATTTTCGTCTAGCCACCAGTTGCTTGGGACTATGTCATAATAGCCGTATATTCAAGGATGAAAATGGATATTGGGGCGCCATAGGCAACCCTACTGATTCCGCCTGTGCGGTAATGGGTTGGAAGATAGTCGGTGATGTAGGGAAGCATGCAGTTCGAAATCCACGGCAGTTTGAGTACTTCTTTGATGCCACCCGTAAGAGAATGTCGGTAATCCATCATTGGGAAGGAGACGATTGGTTATTGGTCAAAGGTGCAGGTGGGATGATGGAGGGGCTATTAACTCATAAGATAGTCGAAAACAAAGTTGTTCCAATTGAACAATCAGACCTCGATATCTATATTCAGGCAAATCGAAAATGTGCTGCGCAGTCTATGCGGGTAATCACATTGGCAGCACGTAAAATACCTCCTGGGTGTGATTTGGATGAAGTGGAAGAGATTGAAAAAGACCTGATATTGTTGGGCTTTGTCGGGATAAATGACCCACCTCGTAATGAGGCATATGATGCGATTGCCATATGTAAGCGAGCAGGAATACAGGTGAAGATGATTACTGGCGACCAAAGTACTACCGCCAAAGCCATTGGAATAGAATTGGCTATCTGTGATGAGGCGCACGAAATTATCAGCGGTAAGGAACTGCTGGAAATGGACGATGATGAGTTGGAAAGCAAAGTAGAGAATTGCAATATCTATTCGCGTGTCACCCCTGATGAGAAGATGCGTATCGTCTCATCATTGCAATCCAAGGGGCATGTGGTGGCGATGACTGGAGATGGGGTTAACGATGCTCCCGCCCTTACCCGAGCAAATATCGGAATCGCGATGGGAATCGCTGGCACCGATGTAGCCAAGGATGCTGCGGACATGGTGCTGCAAGATGACAACTTTGCCAATATTGTCAAGGCCGTGGAAGAGGGTAGAAAGATTTTCAATAATATTCGTAATTTCGTTCGCTACCAGATTTCGACAAATGTCGCGGCCGTTGCCTTGATTGTGATTTCGACCTTTGTATTCCAATGGGAATTGCCACTCACAGCCACCCAGATTCTCGTAATCAATATACTGATGGATGGCCCTCCGGCTGTAGCTCTGGGGGTTGAGAAACGCCATGGGGCGGTGATGGATCGTCCCCCGAGGCCGACAGATGAGGGACTTCCGGACCTGAAGGACATGGGTATTATCTTCTATCTCGGAGCGATAATGGTAATCGGCACCTTGATGATTTTCTATGTCTCTGATGGGCCGCTTATCACCTCAGATACCTGCACCAAACCGTTCGCATACATCGACGGTAATGAGTTCATCAGCCCCTTCAACGGCGAGGTGGTATTCTACTTCGATAGCTACGGAAATGTCGCCTGTGATGAACAGGCTTGGCAAGGATATGCCGAATCTAGTTTCGCCCAGGCCCGTACTGCGGCTTTCGCGGTTTTCATCATCTTCCAACTATTCAATGTGATGAATTGTCGTAGTAGTTCCAATTCTGTATTTCAACTTGGGGCTTTTTCAAATACCGCTATTAATCTCTCAGTAATATTCAGCATGGGACTATTGCTGTTATTCGTCCAGGGTGCTGAATTACAATTACCTTTTTCTGACGTATATTTGGGAAAACTACTGCATACTACTGTATTACCATGGGAGTCATGGATAGTTCTGCCGGCTGTTGCGTCGGTGGTATTCTGGTTTGAGGAGTTTCGAAAAATATTCTTTTTAGATTTTCTAAAGCCGAACAAATTAATCTGATGATAGATGAGAACCATGATAGCGGCGAAATGTTTCGCCGGTTTGAGCGCATGTCGGGAAGTTGGAATTCAGATACCATCTGTGCCGGAACTCGAATTGATTGGCAACCTGTCTTGGCAGGATTACTTGAACAGATTGAGATAGAACCACCGCTACAGGAAATTGTCGATAAGTTGTCAAGAGGAGAGCGATTGACGAAATCAGACGGTCTGTTTTTGTTTGATTACGATGATTTGGATGCCATTGGACAGATTGCAGACGCGGTAAAGATTTCTCGATATGGTGAAAGGGCATTTTTCAATCATAATGTTCATGTGAATCAGACGAATATATGTGTTCTATCGTGTAAATTCTGTGCCTTTAGGAGGGGTAGAAAGGCTTCCGATGCTTATGCCCATGATATCGATGATTTTCTCGAAATACTGCGCCACTATGCACCGCATGTCGATGAGGTTCACTCGGTCGGTGGCCTGCACCCTGATTGGGATATTGAGTATTATGAGAAACTCTTCTCCGCTATCAAGAAAGAATTTCCCCACCTCCATATCAAGGCATTAACCGCGGTCGAAGTAAAGCACATCAGCAATATCTCGCAACTGACTGTTGCTGAGACCCTGCGCCGTCTGCAACATTCGGGTCTCGGTTCACTCCCCGGCGGTGGTGCAGAGATACTGAACGACTCGATACGTGATATCATCTGTAAGGGAAAGGAAACCAGTCAGGAGTATCTCGACATCCATCGCACGGCTCATGCCATCGGAATGCCGACGAATTGTACAATGCTTTTCGGCACAATAGAGAGCGCAGTGCATCGTGTCGAGCATCTTCTTTCGCTACGCGGATTACAGGACCAGACCGCTGGATTCCAATGTTTTGTACCATATCCATATCTGCCTGATTCCAGCCGTCTTCCCGAAGCACAATTGGCCACTGGCTCAGAGATTCTCAGAGTCATAGCGATAAGCAGGATATTACTCGATAACATCCCTCATATCAAGGCTTACAGAATGAATCTCGGTGATGGGATTTCCGAGTTGGCGTTGAGTTTCGGTGCAGACGACATCGACGGAACGGTGCAGCAGGAATCGATAATGCATCTGGCTGGTTCAACCGCCCCCCTAGACCATGATCGGGAGCAATTGTCGAGACTGATACGCGATGCAGGGTGTATTCCAGTGCAGAGAAATTCCATCTATACCCTATTTTCCGAATATCAAACCCCAGTAAAGAAAAGTTGGCGTTTACCTATGGCGAGGTGATACTGTGAACTCTTCTCGCCCACAGTGGCAGAAAACCATCGGCCGTGTGGTATTCTTGAATTGTGATCCGATATTCGATGGTTTGGAAAATGATTGGACCATATTACCCGCACCACCGGCTTGGCTGACGGGTCACCTATTGCGGGGAGATTGTCTGGTCGCATCCATTCCATTGGCTGATTATGCCAAGCATTTTGACGAATTGGTCCTTCTACCTGATATTGGCATATCCAGCCACGGGAGCGTGGGCAGTGTATTGCTATTCGGCTCCAGGCCGGTTGAGGAAATGCGTGATATCGCCTTACCTACAGATAGCGCAACTTCCAGCCGCCTACTACAGTATTTGCTAGAGAAGAGAGGGTTATCTCCCAGACCAATCGAGATGGGGCCAGACCTATCACAGATGCTTGAGAGGTGTGATGGGGCATTACTTATCGGTGACCGAGCCCTGTGGGAAGCAGAGAATCATCCTAAACTTGTGAAAATGGATTTGGGCCAAGCGTGGTATGATGAGAC
>DARQ01000119.1:29785-39133 GCA_002503395.1 Euryarchaeota archaeon UBA60
AATGCTTGGCAGAAGCGCATCATGACCTTGTGAAGTCGCTGAAGAGTTTTTATGATGAAGAGTACAAAGAGGTTGTTATTGCAAATAGTTCAGACCGAACCGGTTTCTCAGTTGCTCGAGTAGAGAGATATTTCACCGAGGTTTCAAATAAAATGGATTCGCAGGAAGTGGAAGGATTGAATAAATTTCTGCGCGAGGTATGTGGGGTCGAGGAAGTTGCGAATTTCGTTACTTTTTAGTCACCCTTGTCGCTGAAAACCAGTTTATCCAGTGCCGAATCCATTAGTTCATCATCATCTTGAGGAGAAGTGCTTTTTGTTTCTTTTTCACTCACTTTCTCCTTAACCGTGGCTTTCTTCGATCTACGTTTAGCCTTGCGGCGCTTCTTAGGTTGTGATTCCTCCTCCGCCATCTTCACCTTACGAACTTTAGGTAGGGCAATTTCTTCTCGGTAATCATGCGCCTCGGAGGTATCCTCGTAGGTTGCATCCCAGCCATAATCCCACTCGCCCGGCGGGTTGGGCTGGATGCTGTGACTATCCAAACGAATCCTCTTTGAATCCTCAGGAATATCTTGTGTACCTGGTTGCCTTCGAACATTCTTAGACTTTATTGAGGAAACCGATTCTAGCGAAAATGAAGTAGCTACTCTTTGCCGGAGCGAGGGTGGTGGGCCAAGACTTGGCTTGGGTGGAGCTTCTCCTTCATCAGCCCGCCACTTGGTATCTTCATAGGATGAATCCAGACCCTCATCAATATCAATTTCCTCGTCATCCGGATTTAGACTGAGAATCTGTAAATTCCGCCTCCGGATAATAGTGATAATTCCAATAATTGAAAATATCCCCGCTATAATAACCCACAGAATATTATCCTTAGTGAAGTTAAGCATTTTTTCTAGTACAGAAAGTTCATCCGCGGCAGCTTCGTTGACAGGTAATACAATACCCGAACCAATAGTGTCCCACAGCACTTCATATTTATCCGACCCTAGAGCATCAACTTGCACCAATATTGGAAATAATGGTGCTATCTGAGCAGCACTGCCGCTAGGCATTGGAATTGTGCCGGTAATCGATATATTGTATGGAATCGTCGGATTTCCATTCATTTTGAAGGTGATGAAGGAGGTGATCCTGATACGCGTTTCATAATCATTTGCGGATGTATCCAATAATCCATAGGTGGCGGTACAATCGACCGCACCATTTGAGAGAGAAACTCCCTCTATTGATAATTTCGCCTGCCACGAATCAATCAAATCCCTTGCGACGATATTCGAGCATATTGAATCCGATATCCGGTAAGCTTCTTGGTCACTTAAGAATACATCATCCACGATACTGATGGTGGTAATATTTCGTATTGCTGAACTCTGCTCGGAGGTTAGCAAGATGATGTCGAAAGCAAAAACCTCATCCTCTGATATCACTATTTTCAACTGCCTTACAGAGTTGTGCTTCGGTGTCAGTGAGCAAGAAATACCTCCAGGACATTCTGAATCCCATTTATCAATAATCCCATCACCATCATCATCCTCGTCGAAATCATTCGGAATGCCATCGCCATCGGTATCCAACCCTGCAATGCCAAAATATAGCGGCGTATATGAATCGCTGTATTCCGCCAGATGGCGGGTATTGGTCGCGGTGATCAGGGTGGAATAATCCTTTTTGATATCGAAGTCCGACACCACGTGGCCCAGATTTGTGATAGTCCCACTGGACCAAGTCCCCGAGGCTGAAATATAGGACAGTAATTTGCTGGCGCCGATAGTTTGAATCACATATAGCCTGAGGCCATCATCCGACCATAAAATCCGCGAACCCTGGGTGATGTCGATGCTGTACTCTAACTCTTCATATTCCGAATATATCTGTATGATTCCTCCACCTGAAAGAACCGCGAATTTGTCGCTGCTGGGGGAAACCGAACAATCTGAAATACCGACCGTATCAAAGTTATATATCACTTGAGTGGAGCCATTATTACGGCTCCATTTCACCAATCTACCATCACTCCCGCCACTGAGTAAGAAATTTCCCTCGCTACTATATGATAGACAAGTAATAGCACTTGAATGGATTCCGTCATAGGTTGCGGAATCATCTAAATCAGACAAATTTGCTTCGATGATACTGGTCGTGGCACCGTTGAATGCGATGTTTGAATTATTGGGTGAAATGGCAACAGAAAGAACTCTCTTTGAACCAGTCACATCGTCGATCACACTCCAACCAGCATCCTTGCTCATTAATACAAGGGCATTTTGGTGGGCCTCCAGACTTCTCATCCCGAGGGCGAGAAATTGGCCATCAGTAGAGAATTCCACACTGTATACGGCATCGTTCAGATTTATCGATTTGATAACTTCCTTCGTTGTGGAATTATAGAGTACAATCCCGCTATCGTAACCCGCAGCAATCAACTCCTCATCGGGAGAGTAGGAAACAGCATATGAGTCTCCAGCAATCTCAGAAGGATTATAAAATCCAGAGATGGCCAATCCAGAAGATAGGTATGATACGCCTGATGCCGAGGGCATCGCGACGAGAAGTAATCCTATCGACAGAATAGAAATCCATGCCTTGATATTGTGAGGTTGCCGCACCATTATCCTCGTGTGACGATAAGGCCCTCCCTTATTGACCATTCTCAAGAAAAGAGGTTTTTTGGTATAACCACGCTGATTATTCAATGCAAGGGTTTGAGAGTAGCATGCCCTCGAGAGGCTCGATAACGGGGCGAATATATGGAAATCCGCATCGGCCACTCACCTGACCCAGACGATGCCTTCATGTTTCACGCCATGACAACAGGGGCCTTTGCGACCCCTGGATTATCCTATGTTCACCAATTGCAAGATATCGAGACTTTGAATCATCGAGCGATGGCAGGTGACCTTGAAGTCAGTGCCGTATCTATTCACGCCTTTCCGGAAATATCCGATGACTATGCTCTGATGAATTGCGGCGCCAGTATGGGAGAAGGTTACGGTCCGATGATTGTAGCCAAACGTGGAATCACCGAGGATGATGCCATGGCTGGGCCTATCGCAGTTCCGGGTTTGAAGACCAGCGCATATTTGGGATTACGTATGGCTTGGGGTGAGGTCGAGGTTACAGTGGTTCCATTCGATGAAATAATACCCCGTATTCTAGCAGATGAATTCACTTCGGGACTGATAATCCACGAGGGTCAGTTAACCTACGGTGATTTCGATTTAGAGGTTCTGTTGGACCTGGGCATTTGGTGGGGTGAGTTGACCGGCGGCCTCCCCATGCCTCTGGGTGGCAATGTGGTGCGACGAGATTTGGGGGGCGAATTGATGAAACAGATCACTCTCGATACAAAGCGTTCCATCGAGCACGCCTTGAAATCTCCCGCCAAAGCTCTTGAATTTGCCAAACAATGGGGACGTGGAATTGATGATTCTACCAATGAACGATTTGTTGGTATGTATGTTAACCAGCGTACCATTGATTATGGCGAAGATGGTAGGCGAAGTGTTCGTATGTTCCTCGCAGAAGGTCAGAAAATTGGCCTTATCGATGCCGATTTCGCGGTTGATGAAATCGAATTCATAGGATTAGGTGATTGAATGGATGATGTCGGAATTCCAGAGATTAGTGAGTTTGGCTCAGTAGACTCGGCTCCAGCGCAGGATGATCCTTGGATATTTGACTACCAAGCGACGGGTTGAAAGGCCGTCGCGCACTCGCATGGATGTCGAGGAATCACGATGCCGCATGAGCACATACCGCTGGCCTTCGCCCCAAATGGTGAAATTGGGCCGTTATGCCACCACTGTGGTAAGCGATTGACCTTTGGGCAGTCGATGGTATTCGACCAACATTACTATTGTTGGGACCACTACCAAGAAGTTTCAGGTGCTGGAGCAGTGACCAAAGGCCCAGATGGCTCCAGTCCATTCTATCGTAAGCAGTGATTTTTTTTCACCTCATCTTCATGCTGTGACGCTTAAGTGCCGTCGCCCACAGCGTGGTTACGGTAAGCGTGCAGGGTAGTGGCTGGGCGACATTCGCATATCGTTTTGGCGAATATTATCGCTCCAGCAAAATGTGGATGCCGCCGCGGTTAAGGACGCGTGAGTGGATGTTCATCCCGTTTGGTGGGGGGATGCCGCTACGGCACAGAGCATTCGACTCGAGTCAACATCTGCGTCGTTTTTTGGTTGAAAGGACGCCGCATTCGACCTTCTACAGTACCGCATATTGGCGTCATCCCGACGAGTATAAAATGGACGACAAGGAATGGTTAGGGGCAGATTTGATTTTTGATTTGGACGGTGACCATTTACCCGGGATTGATGATTTGGATTTCGTCGCGATGTTGGAACACATCCAAGTTCAAGCTCATAGGTTGTGGAATGACTTTCTCAATCCCGAATTCGGATTTGATGAAAAATTTCTTCAGGTGACTTTTTCCGGCCACCGGGGTTACCATTTACACTATCGAGACCCTGATCTAGCCCATTTGGATAGTGATGCTAGAAGAGAATTAGTGGCGCACATTCGCGGTGAGGGTATCGACGTCGCATTCGCCTTGGAAAGGTGGCAGGATTACGATGTCGGTGGATGGACAGACAGATTACGCCAGGGGATGAATCTGACCATGGAAAGATTGGACCTGGTGCGGGAAGGAGAGGTGGCGGAAGCCAAACCGATTATTGAGGAAATGGTTCAGGCGATGAAACGCTCGGCCGCATTGCGAGGTAAACATATCAAACGAGGCCCCACGGTAGTGAAAAAAATCGCTGAATTATTGGCGCATGAAAATCGCCGCCAGCGCCTACTTGAAGGAAACTGGAATGCGCTGGGTGGGCGCGGTGGAGAGGCAAATTTCCATCGTGATGCCCTGATTGACATCCTGCGTGGCGATTCAGCAATAATTCTCGGGGGTGCTGGTGAGACCGACGAAGTGGTCACAGTAGACACCAGGCGGGTGATAAGGTGGCCGACTTCGCTGCATGGAAAATGCGGACTCCGAGTGACTGAATTACCCCTGGGACGTTTGGATGTGGATTCATCTAACACATTCGACCCTCTCAGTGAGGCGGTGGCACTTTCGATGGGTGGTAATATGACGGTTCAGATAGATGTCGATTGGGCCCGTACCAGAATCGGAGAAAGGGAGTATGAGTTGAATAATGGAGAGGTGATTGAACTTCCAGAAGCGGCGGCCGCATTCATTGTGCTCAAGGGTTGGGGCAAGGTGGTATCGTCGTAAAATAAATTCCATTCAACCCAAGCATTTGGAACTATAGTATGAGAACGTTCAATATAGAGTCTCTGCTCAAGTATGCTGTTGAGGGGTCTCCGTGGGGCGCAGGAAGAAGAAGAATAAGTTGCCTCCGCCGCCAGATGGAGCAAAACTTCCACCCCCACCTGGTGCTATGCCACCACCACCGCCGCCGGGTGGATTAGCAGCACCACCACCTCCTCCGCAAAAAACCTCTGATGATGATTCCCCGGGAATATTGACGGCTCCGTCACTACCCAATCTTCCTGATGCCACTTCCAACGATGATTCTGACTTGGGAGATGAGGACAAGTCGTACAAAAAAATGTGGCAACGCCGAAGTAATAAGCCATTACAACAGGTATATGGTCATATAGACCGCCTCGGTGAGGGTGAGACCGGCAGTCTTCTCGACCGTTACGCCGACCGTTTCGGACATGATTTGGATCGTGAAATTATTGTCTTGCGCGGTAAGGAGCACAGCGATGCTGAGACTGCAGTGCGCGATGCACCTACAGTTGAACTAATCATCGAAGATGTTGAAGATGCCGAGGAATCGGAGCAGGTTGATGAGGCCGAGGAATTGGAGCAGATTGAAGAATCCGACGAAATCGAAGAACCTTCGCCAGAAGATGATGCCGATGGCGATGATGATAGCGGGTATGATAATGACCTCTCAGAAGAGGAAGAAACGGAGTTACAATCTCAACTAGAGGTTCTTGAGGACGAGATCAAGCGCTTGAAACCGAAATATCAATTGGCTAAGAAGAAGGGTCAGAAAGCGAAATTAAGTAAACTTAAGCCGGCTCTGAAGTCTCTGATAGACTCGCGAAAACAGGTCTTGGCGGTATTGTCAGGTGAAGAGTCCATCGATACACTGTCCAGCGAGCAAACGGAAGGAGATGGCGATGAGATGTTCATTCAACTCGTTGGGATAGTCGACGACCTGTTGGGCATGATGCCCGAAGATGCCATCAATGAATTTTTGGCGAGTTCGGAATTTGAGACCTACAAGTTGGTCGCTGGAGCTCCAGCCGATGCGGATGACGAGATGCGCGTTGAATTCTTTGAGATAGTCGATAGTAAACTTGGACAGATGCCCGAGGATGCAATCAATGATTTTGTCGCTAGCGATGATTTCGCGATTTACCAAGCGGTAGGTTCAGAACTGAGGAGTTGAAGAAAATGGGTCTGTTAGATAAAGCTGGAGAAATGCAAGGTGGAGCAGGGGCGGCAAAGAAGCCGGCGAAGAAGGCGAAAGCCGCTCCCAAGTCTAGAGTGAAAGCCGCGCCCGCAAAGGCGAAGCCGGCAAAATCCAAGGCCAAGAAGCCCAAGAGTGCAATCGACCGGTCGCTGCCGGATGAATTCGTGCTTGCCAGTAAGGGAAATCGAGTGGCCGCAGCATCGATTAATTTCGTCTGGAATTGGGGTGCTGTAGTAGCCGGAGTTGCCCTCAATATAATCGCTAATGCACAGATTACAATGATTTTGATTGTTGGTGGAATCATGGCCGCCGCCAACATCATCGTCATCCCGACAAAATGGGGTCGGAATATCGGACAATTCGCCTCCAGAACCAAGTATATTCGTTTCACTGGAAAGAAGCCCATATTCTTCCATGGGATTTTTTCCAATACCGATACGCTATTCTTCCTGGTCGGTCTATTCATGGGGGTAGCACTTTCGGGAGTAGGTGCGGCTGGTACCGGTGATACAGATTGGGTGATGGTCTCTTTCGGTGTACTCTTGATACTCGTACCTGTGATGAATTATTACTTCAGGAAATATACCGAGGCAAACCAATCGCTATGGGATTATATCTTTGGAGCATATCTCGTCACCCATACTCCTACTGGGGAGGAAACCGGATGGACTGCACGCTTTGAACGCATGGGAGATTATGTTGAGAAGCGTCAGGAAAAGGCAGCTGAAAAGAAAGCAGCCAAAGAGTCTGGTGACGATTCAAAGGAAACCAAGGAATCCGAATCAAAGTCGTAGTCTACCATAGGCCAATAAAAAACCTATTCCAGGCACGGTCTTCGCTCACTACCCACGCCAAGAATAACCATTCACTCAAAGACCGAGTGTCGTGACGCCACTCAGTGGCCTTCGTTTTTTTCCATTCGCCCTAACCGGAGGTTATTCCTCTTCAGCATCTGTATGGCTCAAAGAGTTGCCGTTTTCCTTGGCTATTTCCATCGCCAATTCTCGCATGTCATCGACTTCGTCGGTTTCATCAACTATCTCTTGGCCTAGAAGAGTTTCAAGGACATCCTCCATGGTGAGAATACCGCACGTGCCGCCGAACTTGTCAGTTACTGCAACCAATTGCTGACGGTTGCCGAGAAAAATATCCAGAGCCGAATCAACATTGGATTCATCGGATATCTTCTCGATTGGATGCATTAATTCTTCCATCGTAAGTGCCCACTCACCTCTGGCTGCAGCGGTGAGCAATTCACTTCGAATCACCAGGCCTCTCAGGTCATCTATGTCTTCGCCATAAACCGGTATTCGCGACACCCTCAGGATCGGCATCACGTCGAGCACCATTCTGATTGTGTGGGAGATGGGGAAGGTCGTAACCACAACTCTGGGAGTCATGATATCTGTGACCGATATTTCAGCCAACTTGAGCAGGTTGGTGATGACAGTCTCTTCATCCTCCTCAATCACCCCCTCCTCTTCGCCGATATCGGCCATAATCACGAGTTCATCTCTGGTAACACGCTCGGTTTTCGCTACAGGTAGCATTCTTCTGAATGTCTGTATCAAAGATACAAACGGCAGGAGGAGGATGGTCAGCCACAATATCAGGTGCCCTGCGGCGGGAGAAATTTTCTTCCAATACGCAGCCCCGAGGGTCTTGGGCAGAATCTCAGAAAAGAGCAAGACCGCAAGTGTCAGTAATGCTGAAGCAATGGTCAGCCACTCGTCGCCAATCTGAATTTGCACCTGTGAACCGACCCCGACCGCACCTACGGTATGGGCGATTGTATTCAACGTCAGAATGGCGGTGAGCGGGCGAATCGAGTCTTCTTCCTTCAATTTCGACCAGATCAGGCCACTCTTCTTCCCTTCTAGTTCGAGAATTTTTATGTGCCCGTATGAAATAGACAGTAGTACCGACTCAAGAATACTGCAAAAAAACGATACACCGAGGGCCATCGATGCGTATAGAATGAGTAAACCATATTCCATTAGCGGCAATGCCCCTGATAACTGCTTCATCCAATCGGATGAGTACTAAGTTCTTGAGACTTTCACTGGATGGGTGGTCGATACATGACCTCTACGCGGTGAAAAGGCAATATGGCGAATGCCTGTCGCGTGGCTGAGTAAGATGAGCAAGGAGCACGTGCTGATATGTGTTGCATGGCCGTATGCTAATGGGCCACTTCACCTCGGACATGTTGCCGGTTGCTACCTTCCCCCTGATATCCAATTCCGCTATGAAAGGGCGAAGGGAAATCGCGTCCTTCTAGTCAGTGGAAGTGATGAGCACGGCACACCGATTACAGTAACCGCCGAGCAACTAGGAGTCTCACCCCAGGATATCATCGATAAATATCATGCAATCAATTCCCGGGCGCTACTCGGCCTAGGGTGTAAATGGGAGCCTAATATCGACTCTCGCGGCGCCGAATATGGCGGTGCTCTGTTCAATCGCACCTCTGATCCGCAACACGAGAAATATGTCCAAGAAAATTTTCTTAAATTATTACAGGCAGGACTTTTTGAACGTAAGACGATGCAGCAGTACTACGAAGTCCGCCCTGATGGTGGGCGCTTCCTGCCCGACCGCTACATCGAAGGTGAGTGCCCGAGATGCGGTGCTGACGGTGCCCGCGGTGACCAATGTGATGAATGCGGCCAGACCTACGAGGCGCATGAATTGGAAAATCCGGCATCAAAGATGAATCCGGGAGCGGCCATCGAGATTCGTGACACCGAGCATTTCTTCTACCGTCTCGACCTTTTTCAATCGGTGTTGGAACAACACGCAGAATCACGACAGAAGGTATGGAAATCAAATGTCCGGGCAATGACCAAGCAATGGTTGGATATGGGTCTGCGACCAAGGGC
>DARQ01000049.1 GCA_002503395.1 Euryarchaeota archaeon UBA60
CATCTACAAGCCTCTTTCAAGGCCTGTGAAACCTCTGAATTCAGGGCATTGAGTTTGTCTGGGCGAGCGACCGTGACTTTGGCCACCACTCCCTTGCCGGGATTTTCCGCCTCGACGAAAATCTTCTCGCAAGTCACGACATCTGATTGTGGGGGCTTGCTCATGGTAAGGGGGAAGGTGCCTCGCTAAATGACGATTGGCTCTGCTAAATCAGGTATTCAACCCTCGCGACCTACATAAGAGCCGTTTGCTTCGGCCACCCGCACAGGGTGTGGAAATGGCTGGGAAAGAAGGCAACGACCACACCTCGGAACCTTTGGTGATAGCCGAGGATCTGGCCAAACGGTTCGGAGATTTCATTGCCTTGCACCCGTTGAACGTGCGCGTCCATGCGGGTGAATTCTTTGGCGTCTTCGGCCCCAACGGGGCTGGGAAATCCACCTTCATCAAATTGCTAACCGGGCAGTTGAAGCCTTCACTCGGCCGGGTAGAGGTATTGGGAATCGATGCCGAAACCGAGTCACAACGCCTGAAGGCAAACATCGGCATCGTCCCTGAATCGGAATCGCCACCATCTTACCTGACTCCAGCCGAATTCCTTGAATTCGTCTGCACCCTGCGCGGCATTTCTGACATCAACGAAAAAGTTGAGTACTGGATAAACTGGTTTGGACTGCAGGAAAAGCGCAATACGATGTGTCGAGACCTGTCCAAGGGTCAGCGCCAGAAAGTGATGCTGGCCAGCGCTTTCATACACGAGCCGAAATTATATTTCCTCGACGAGCCATTTGCCAACCTCGACCCGATCTACCAACGCAAATGCCGCGAGTGGTTGTTGAATCACGTCGCTGAAGGGGGGACGATTTTCCTTTGTAGTCACGTTCTTGAAGTCGCTGAAAGGCTCTGTACCCGGGTTGCGGTAATCGACAGTGGCAAGGTTCTTGCCGCCGGCACAATCGCTGAGTTGAAGCTGGATGAGAGCGAGAGTCTCGAAGACGTATTCATCAGGTTGGTCGGCCATACAATCGCTGAGGCCGAAGGGGTTACCGATGGCATGAGCGAGGAGGAATAACCCTTGCCTGGTATCATCTCCAGCATCGATTGGGAGGAATATACCCCGCGTTCATCTTCGAGCAGGTTATCGACCGGTGGTAATCATCGACTCTACCCGGTACCGAGTCTGGTCGAGTCATTTGGTACAACCTACAAAATGATGTTCCGCGAGGAATGGAGACAAAATGTCGACTTCGCCAAAAAGCGTCATATTCTCCTTTTTCCCGCGCTCTTGGCGGTCGTTGCCATGGTCGCTTCAATCGGTCTGCGCTATCTGGTCGGTCAAGGAGTTGAGAGTGATGCGGTACTGGTCGACGAGTATCGACGCGCCTTTACCTGGCAGGAGATGCGTTTCGCCCTCCACTTTCCGCTGTTCATGTTCAGTTTGGGTATGGGTTCTTTCGCTTTCCTCGGCCGGGTTCTTGTCAGTCAGCGCTCCTCGGGCAAAAACTACCTGTTGGCCGCACCAGCCCTGCAGCCACTAAAACAGTCGACGAATTATTTCGCCTATTACCTCAAAGAGGTGACCTTCTACTTGATGCTGGTGTTATTACCAGTGGTTTTCGGAATGGCACTTGGCATCATTCTCGGCGATTTCATCGCTCTTCCAACCCCTTTGGAATGGAGCAGTATTCCTATTACCAGCGCCGCGATGGTGATTACTCTTGCACAAGGATTGGCATTGTCATTTCTCGGTTCGGCGCTGTGGACGAGGGGGGGGATGTGGGGTAAAACCATTCCTTTAGTGGTAATTCTAATGGCTACTTTGTTCGCCTTGGGAAGCCTGAAACTGGAGTGGTTGATAATCGGCCTCGCACTGCAGTCTTCGCATAATATTCTTTACCTGTTTCTAGGGGTGATGGTCTCTCTGGGGATGGCCTTATTGGCGGCGAATTCAGTTGGAGAAGATTTTGAGCAGGCGGTCATCGAGCGCGAGGAATTATTTCGTCCGGTCTATGACCGCCTCGGTTTTCTTGGCAATGGTAGAATGCGTTTATTGGTTACAAAGGAAGTCGTAGATTTGCTTCGTAGTGGGACGATAAAGAAGATGATAGTATCATATTCCGTTCCACTGATAGTTCTACTCATGTTGGCATGGATGGTCGATTTTGCCGAGGCTCCGGTGCCAATCAATCTACTATCATATGCCCCATTCCTCGGATTTTTTGGTTTTAATTTTTATTCGTGGCTGACCGGCATCGATTCGCCCGAACACATGAATACCCTGCCGATGAGCGTGCCGGAATTGATTCGCGCCAAAGTAGTGACCTACTTCTTGACCACCACTTGGATTAGTATCATCTTCCTGATATTGATGGCCTGGAGTCTCGATGCCTGGGGGGTTTTTCCGGTCGCTCTGGTGGTGATGTTGGCAAATAGTGTCTACATCGTTTCGCTGACCGCATTCTTGATGGGCCTACGACCGAATAAAGCGATTTTCGATGCCTCGATAATGACCTATTTCTGGATTGGCACAGTCATCCCGTTGCTTTTTCTATTCCTGTTATCCTTCACCCAGGGAGATACCGCCTTCTATGACAATATGGCCACGGCATTGTTCGAAGAGGGAATCAATTCCAAGAACGTCGGTTTCGATGATGAGAGGGCGAAGGAGGGCTTCGGTTGGATTCTGGTGATATCATTCATGCTCTTGGTCGCCAGCGGTCTATTGATGAAATTACTCAATCGGAAATGGGGACCGGCAGAGTTCTCAAATTGAACTCTTTATCTCTTCTATTGGGCGAGGTTTGAAAATAGAGGGGTCGAGGCAGTCACATGGCAAAGGTTGTCGCCATCTGTGGGATGCCCGGTTCGGGCAAGGGTGTTTTTGCCGAGGTTGCCATGGAACTAGGACTGCCGGTTCGCTCTATGGGTGATATGATTCGCGCCGAGGTCGAAGCCCGTGAGTTGACCCCAGACCCGCACGTATTCGGTCGGATGGCCCAAGAGTTGCGCGATGAATATGGTGACGGGGTTCTCGCAGCCCGACTCGCCCCCCTGATCGATGCTGAATTAGCAAACCACGAATTGATGATTATCGAAGGGATGCGAGGGGTTGCTGAACGGGTGATTTTTCTTGAACACTGGGGTGCTGATTTTTCTGTAGTTGCAATCGATTCCTCACCCCCCTCTACAAGATTCGCCAGAATCACCGCACGAGGACGCAGTGAAGATGGTGATAGAGCGAGTTTTGAAGTCCGTGACCAACGCGAGCGGCGATGGGGTTTACAGACCCTAATCAAAGAAGCTGATTTCGTGATATCAAACTCGGAATCTCTTGAGTCATTTACAGAAAAGTCCCACCAATTCCTACTCGAATTATCTGCATGATTCGTCATCACCTAGTAATTGACGATAACTCGACTATGCTTCGCATAAGGTTATAGCAATCCCGCATCCATACTCTGCCGTAGGCAGAGGGATGAGATGGCGAGGAAAAAGCGAGGCTCAGGAGGGGGCGGCTCTGGAAGGGACCGAAGAAAGCGCCGGCAACGCGTCGAGTATGAAGAGATGGACAAATATCCTGTGATGCCGCCGCATGCCTTCGCCCGAATCGTGCGTGATTTACGTTCATTGAATATCATCTATCAGATTATTGAGCCGCCGCTGACAAAGAAGGAGGAGGAATATCGGACTGAGATTTTTGATATCTTCGTCAAGAGCCTGACCGCGTCGATCGACGAAATCGATGCCGACCCAGCCGTCTACCTTCGCACCGCGATGGATAAAATCATCAAGTCGTATGGGATGAAGGTCAGTAAGAAATCCAAATCCAAGATTTTCTATTATCTGCGTCGCGACCTGATTGGCTACGGACGTATGGATGTGATGATGAACGACCCGAATGTTGAGGATGTGTCATGTGATGGTACCGACGTCCCAATTTTCGCCTATCATCGGAAGTTTGAGTCGGTGGAGACAACATGTAAATGGGAGACTGATGATATACTGGAATCATTTGTCATCAAGTTGGCTCAACGTTGTGGTAAGCATATTTCCATCGCCGCCCCACTTCTCGACGCGACCTTGATGGATGGTTCTCGAATCATCATGAAATTAGGACGTGAAGTCTCGACAAGAGGCTCTTCCTTCTGTATCCGCCGTTTCAAGGATGACCCGTTCAGCCCGGCCGATATCGTCGCTTTCCGCACCATGTCCTCACTGATGGTCGCATATCTCTGGATCGCCTTCCAGAATGAAGTTTCGATGCTATTCGTCGGTGGAACCGCCAGCGGTAAGACAACCACTCTCAACGCAATGTGTCTTTTCATCCCTTGGCAGATGAAGATTGTCAGTATCGAATCGACCCGTGAGGTTAACATCCCCCAACCCAACTGGATTCCAGGTCTTACCAGACAGGGTTTCGGTGGCGAGTCGACCGAGGGTGAAATAGGTGAGTTCGAACTCCTGAAAGCCGCCCTTCGTGAGCGACCTGAGTACATTATCGTCGGTGAGATTCGTGGTGCAGAGGCCTATGTTCTATTCCAGGCGATGGCTACCGGGCACTGTGCATATTCGACGGTTCACGCTGACTCCGTACCCTCGCTCGTACACCGGCTCGAGAATAAGCCAATCGATATCCCTCGGGTACTGCTACCGGCACTGGAAGCCTGTTCGATTCAGATTCAAACGCGAATAAACGGCCGCCGTGTTCGGCGCACAAAACAAGTTGTAGAAATAGTAGGGATCGACCCTACCTCGATGGAACTCATCACCAACGAAGTATTTCGCTGGGACCCAGAATCAGATGATTATGTGTTCAGTGGGAAGTCATACGTTCTTGAGAAAATCATGGTGAAAATAAATTTCAGCCAGGACGAGATGCGGCGTGAATTGCGTACCCGTAAGCGTATTCTGGAATGGATGGTACTCAACGATATTCGCAAGTCAGACCAGGTCTCACAGGTAATTACAGAATACTACGTTCGCCCAAAGGAAGTACTTGCCCGAGTTGATGGACTACGTTGAGGCCCGTGAGGAGGTGAAGCGATGGACTTAACCAAATGGCAGATATTCTGTCATCGAATTCTCGGTCGCTCGTTGAAGAAGAAGGCGCGTGCTGATGTTTCTCTGAACAAGCAACTCGAACAGGCGGGTATCAACATCATGCCCGAGGTTTATCTAGCGGTGAACATCGTTACAACAATAGCTGTATCCCTCATCTCAATAGCGATTGTAGCCATTTTCTTTGTTCCAGAAATCGGCATCATTGCATTTTGGGAATCATTACAGGACCCTCTCTCTAAAGAGCCCTGCAGGATTTGGGAATATTGGAATAAGGATATAGTCGCCCAGAATCAAGATGTGGTAGGGCATGGCTGTCCGGACTACGAATCTCGGGTATTCCCACCGGCGGCGAGGATAATAATTCCCGTCACCGGTGGCCTTCTGATTCCATGGTTCTCGTTCAAATACTTCAAGGGAACCGCTAAAAGGGAAGCAAAATTGCGTGGCGCCGCACTTGAGAAGTACCTGCCCTACGCCTCTTCCTACACCGCGGCGATGTCTGCAGCCAATGCAAGCCCGCAGATAATTTTCCGGTCGTTGTCGATGAACGAGGAGATCTATGGCGATATCGCTTATGACGCCGGATTGATTTATCGTGATATCACACTGCTCGGGTTCGATTTGATTACCGCCATTAAAATGAGTGTTGATAGGGCTGCGTCACCTTGGCTTACCGATTTCTTCCAAGGAATGGTCGGCACCTTGACATCTGGTGGAAATCTCAAATTGTATTTCCTCAACCGAGCAGAGCACTACAGTCGTGAAAACCGTACCAGATTGCAGATGTTCCTTGAAACTTTGGCGTTGCTGGCCGAATCATATATCGTAGTTGCAGTTGCAATGCCACTATTCCTAATCGTCATGCTGGTAATCATGTTCTGGGTTTCCGGTTCCGGTTCGCAGATTACCGAGGGCCAGATGTACCTTATCATTCTCGGCGTATTACCGATGATTCACATCGCTTATTCAGCGATGATTTGGTTGATGAGTCAAGAGCAGAAAATGTAGAGGGGGGGGTGGGAAAATGGCACGCAAGAAAAAGACACGAATCAATGTCGATCTCGACCTACCAAAGGACGATACAGTGATGATAAAGTTGTACACTATCATTGGCCTGACCCTTCTCTTGGGAATTTCCAGTCTTGGTTTTTGGATTATCAATACCGACTTTGTGCCGACCCAGAATGGGAATCCGATGTTCATCAACATGTATTGTAAATTCGACCCTAGATTCCAGACCACCTACTCTGATAACCAATCTTGTGATATTCTCCAAGACACTCCTTCACCGTCGACATGGGAATCGGTCGACCCTTGGCGAGGAGTCGGTGCGAGAGGTCAGGATTTTGATGTACCGGGGCTTGATAACGATACATTGGGGACATATCCACGCAGTTTACTGGCACAACAGATGAGCGTCACCTGCAAGGTAAAGGATTCTAAACCGGTTCCTTTCACGGTCGAGATTCGCGACCCTAACGGCTACTTGATGACTTGGTACGACAGCAGTTTGAAGCATTATTCCAACGCTACTAATACCGCCAAGGCACGAGGAGGAGGTTGTGATCTGGTAATTCCCGATGTCCAGCCCGGCGAAGGTTATACCATCGCCTTCATCTCTAACGATAAGGATGAGACTTTGGATACGGTTGAATTTGCCATAACTATCGACGTATACGATGGGATTCCCGACAATATGAATAACAAGTCACTTTGGATTGGGCCCGAAGTTGATTTTTTAGGGATGTCACTGCGGCCGGCAATCTTCCTCAATTGGTTCGGATTTGGAATATTCATATTGATTTATCCAGCCTCGGTATTTTGGGAAAAGCAGATGAAGGCACTCAATGAAGTCGAAGAGAAATTTCCCGACTTCCTGCGCGACCTTGCAGAATACTGGAAGGGTGGATTATCGATGACTGTCGCGGTGCAAACATTGGCGAATTCAGAATACGGTGCTCTGAATCACGACGTCAAGAAGATGGCCAATCAGATTTCTTGGGGTATCGCTTTTGAAATAGTCATCAACCAATTTGCTGACCGGGTCGGAACGCCGTTGGTCAAACGGGCGATTTCATTGATTAACGAAGCCAACCGAGCCGGAGGCAAGATTTCAGATATTCTGGTTACGGCAGCGAACGATAGTCGGGAGATCAAGTTCTTGGAAGCCGAGCGGGTTCGGGCGATTTCATCCTATATCGCAGTTATTTGGGTTTCATACATGGTTTTCCTGCTGGTGATTATAATGATGGGCAAGATTTTCATTCCCGCCATCGCCGGCTCGAATGCTGGTGATTCCGGTGAAGAAGAGGGAGGCGCTTCGATTGGAAACATGCAGATCCGTTCAATCGATGCATTGTTCTTCATCACGGTATTCTATTATGGTGTTACCATGCAGGCTCTAGGCAATGGTACTATGGCCGGATTGATGGCTACCGGGAGAATTACCACCGGATTCAAGATTGCTGGACAGATGATAGTAGTTGGTATACTCGGATTTAATTTCATTGTCTATGAACCGCAGTTAATCGGTCTGTCACCACCGCCCGGTCTCAATCCATCGACCGGTACATATACCCCTAGTCCGGCATACATTCCGTGAGTTGAAACAATGGTGGATGGTGACGACTGCGGTCAAGTGCATATCCTTGAGATGGTTACTCTATTTTGGCTTTTTTTCATGTCAGCGTTATTCATCATTCAGATTCATATTCCGGATTCGGCCTCCATTGCCGGTGATGCGACCTTGGAATTGACCGCTGAAGATGCGATTCACAGAGGTCTTGCTGAAGCCGCAATCGGCGAGTTAGCCGATAATCGCTTGGTTGAATTACTCGCCGCTGGCGACCGTCAAGGTGCTTGCACCCTGCTGTTGTCGGGACTTTCGCCAACTATTGATGGCGAATGTTGGTTGGCGAGAAATGCCGAGCCCAGCGCCCCGCATGGCGATGGGGTTGAAGCATCGGGAAGCAGCATCACCGTCCACCGACTGCTTCAGGTTGATTCTGATGCATGGACAATCAGCCTTGATGTCTGGTATCGTGGAGGTGGGAATTGATGCGGCGAAGTAAGCATTATGATGGCGATGATGGCGATATGGCGCAGATGCTCTTGGCGGCCGGTGTGGTACTATTGATGTCACTGCTATCGATGGCGGTTTACGGAGTAAAGGTCGCCGGCTTGGGCCAGCCATATGACCCAGCCTCTGATGCGGTCATCGACATGAGTGTGGAATTACAGACAGCCTTCCAGCCCTTGCTTGAAAACCGTACCAATGACCTGATTGCCGCTGGTCTGGGTGATGAGGAAGCGATATGGACGGCGATAAATTGGACTCACGACGATATG
Organism: Euryarchaeota archaeon UBA60; assembly: GCA_002503395.1. Taxonomy (GTDB): domain Archaea; phylum Thermoplasmatota; class Poseidoniia; order Poseidoniales; family Poseidoniaceae; genus UBA60. Next base: position 8,410 of record DARQ01000049.1, read on the forward strand.
CTGCATCATGGTGAGATTCGTGGTGTTGAAGTCAAATTGCTCAATCCCCAAGTCAGCGAAGATGGGGGGGTCTACACCATCGTCGCCGATGCCGGAATCGCCGACCGACACGCACGGCTTTCGCATCAACTATCCGCTGTCGTCGATCTCTCAGAATAAACCGAAGGCCACTACGTATTACTACGAAGTTCGGCCTCGTGGGATAGACAGTTCGGGGTTTGAATATTTAGCGAAGCCCGACTGTTGAGCATTACGATTTGGGCTTCGCTAGGAACGACTTGCGTTCCACTGTAAGTCGAACAGGTGTTCAATCCGTGCCACCACATCAGCGGTTCTAGTCGTCTCTATTTCCACCCAGTCGGTGATTTTCGCGCGCTCGAGAATCCCCGATTGAATCGCCCTCAGTCGCCGAATTGCCGCGACGTAGCGGTCGGCACGACGCCACGAATGTTCCTCTCTCCTCTCCAGCATCCCGATGTGGTCATTCTCTTGGTCGACATGAAGCACCACCCCCACGGCCAGACCTCCGGCTTCACGCCACTCCCGTAACCAGCGATTCTCAGGCACGAGGTGAACCCCTTCCAGTACCAGGTCGATGCCCTCTCGCCGCGCCCGTGAAATCGTTGCAGTAATGCCTGTTTTGACTGCGAGGCAGGTGTCGAGCCAGTCGACCACCGCATCGCCAGCCACACCACGACTGAATGATGAGCGGAAAAGTGCTGGTTGCTCAACCTCATCTGTACCGGCTCGCATGATTTCACGAATCGCATCACTCGATAGCAGCCGGGAGAAACCCAGTCGCTGTGCCGCTTCGACCGCGACGGTGGATTTTCCCACCCCGGTCGCACCGCAGATGAGCAGTAATCGCGGTGGCTCTTCGCTCGCACCTCGTCGCAGGGCGCTCATCTTCTTGTCGACCTCGATAACCCGCATGGTCCCGCCCCTCACATTGGCTTTGGTAGATGGCCTAATAACCTCCGCATATGGCTAATACACCATCATATCGATTCTCCGGTCGCTATGCGGCTGGCCGAAGGACTTTCATGCACCCGGCCCTCGCTCGGTCATGGCGAGTGAAGAGAGGATGCTCATTGCTGGAGAATGGTGTAATGCAGAAGGAGACGGGACAATGGTTGTCCACGATCCTTCCAGTGGCGCGGTTATTGCTACTGTGCCTCGAGGAGGTGTTGGTGATGTCGAAAAGGCAATCACCGCATCGCGGGCGGCAATGACTAATCCGGAGTGGTTTGGGCTCGACCCGGCAGGGCGCGGTAGAATT
>DARQ01000003.1:0-3164 GCA_002503395.1 Euryarchaeota archaeon UBA60
CCTGATACGCCGCAGACCCATCCTACGCCGCCGGAGCTTTTTGCCACAAACCGTTCCAGGCATAGTGGCTTATGGGGTATTATTCTCAATTTCTCGAGGTTATCCCCCAGCGTAGGGCAGGTTATCCACGTGTTACTGAGCAGTATGCCGAGTCCTTTAGACTCTCGACTCGCATGGCTTAATCGAACTCCAATAGCGGTCGCCTCTGGCAGGATCAACCAGATTTCGTAAGAAATCATTCTTTCAATCCCTAGAAGCTTTGTATCGCTTAGCTGATATTTATTGGTATTTGACAAGTTAACACATTACATTTATAATAATCTACTCCTATTGCACATTTCGCAATAAGTCGTTAACGTTGGTTCACCTTCCTAAACCCCAAGCTCGCCCTTGTTGGACGGTTCCTTGGAATCGCATTGCTTCGGCTTGCATCACCGGATGCCGAATTTCACTGCCTTCGAAAAGGCTCAATCGGCAACGCCGTCGGTAGGCGCAAGCAACCAGCGGTTTGGCACATGCTATATGAACGTGACGTAGAGAAAGAGGAAGAAAAATGGGCGACTGCTCAGCATTTGCCAGCGAATCTCAAGGTCGATGAATCAGTCCATTTCCCAGACCTACTCGGCACCGAAGAACTGCCTGAGCATCGGATGCATTTCCATCGCCTGCTCTTTTTGGATTTGTTCGTAGGTTCTCAAGATTATGCCTACGGCTAACAGCAGTCCGGTTCCTGTGGCGTTACCGACCGTTCCCAACAGGTCAGCACCAGCCGCCAACAGGCCGACGAAAGCACCCGAAAATGAGGTCACCGGTGGAATATAGCGCTGGAGAATCTTCTCCAGTACGACCGGATTCTTACGGAATCCGGGAATCTGCATGCCGGTGCGCTCGATCTGCTTGGCGACATCCTTGGCGCCCATATTGGTGGTCTCGATCCAAAACTTGGCGAACACCATCGAACCTAGGGTCATCACCGAGACATAGATGAACACGTGCATCATGATCTGGAATAGGCTATGCCCATAGACATCACCGGATTGATTGAGCAGGGGTATGAGCCAATCATTGACTCCGTTGACCATACTTGAATACCACGCAAAACCGTCGGAGGGGGAACTTTGACCTGGTTGAAATGAGCCGATATACTCGGCCTTGGACCACCAACCATTGCTCCCTAAAATCGGGAATTTAGAGAGCGTGGGATGTGACCAGAACAGTAGTGAGAACATGTTGATGTTGGCCAGTAGAGCTGCCATCAAGATGACCGGAATGTTACTCGCATAGACCAGACGAATCGGATACTGGCCACGATGACCGCGGACCTTGCCGTGCGTCAAGGGTAACTCGAGTTTGCTCGATTCGGCGAATGCTACCACCAGGAACACGATAACCGAGCTGGCTAACGCTACCAGCGGGTTGGCATGGGTGAGCAATATCGATTCGAATCCGTTATTGGCGACCAATTCGGCATTCGAGGCGGTCCGGAACATGTAGAATATCATCGGTAATACACCGGATGGAGGATTCTGCAGGCTGTAGGCACCACCGGCGACCGAGAGCGGAGAAAGGGTTCCGACAAAGGTTGACTGGGCGACACCGGCAGCGATGAACAGAGAGATACCGGAGCCGATACCCCACTTGCTGACCAGTTCATCGAGCAGGAATACCAGATACGAACCGGCGAATAGTTGCGCCACGATGACCGCATTGGCCCAGCCTTGGCCATAACTGCTGATGAGGTCGACCGAAGGGTCGAGGAAACCGTAGGTCTGGGGGATTGACTCGACTGGAATCATTATCAGAACGACCAACTTCTGTACCCCTTGGTACAGCGCCTTGTCGTTACTGTCCTGCAGGTCGAGTTTGATGATTTTCGCACCGGCGAACAACTGCATGATGATTGAGCCGGTGACTATCGGTCCGATACCCAGATGCATGATGGTTCCGCTGGCACCGGCCATGATGGCGCGGAAGCCACTGAAAACGTCGAGGGCGGTACCCGACATACCCCATATCATGACGTTGGTCATGCCGAAGTAGAGAATCAGCACAAAGGTCGTCGTCCACAATTTACTGTTGAAGCGGACGTGGCCTTCGGGTTTGGTGATGGCCGGATAGACATCGACGAAGCGGCGAAGTGCGTACAGGCGGCTGTTCTCATCGCCAGAATACATCACGCAGGTAAGTGCTATGGCGGCGATGAAACCCATCAGGATGACGCCGACAAAGAGGAAACCGATGGCTTCCTGATCGCCACCACCCCACGGGCGCGCATACCAGATGCAGATTGCGAAGATGATCAGCCAACCGACGAATTTCAAACCCGAGCCGATGAATGGAATCTGTTTCAGCCCGTCGGGGATGTCGGTCATTAAGGCCCACATACAGTAGGCGAGGTGGACCAACGACATCGCCAGACCGAATATCGCTCGGTCGCGCTCTAACTGATCGACTCCATCGGTGAACAGAGCATCCCACTGCCAATAGATCAGGGTTCCGAAGTAGAGTACCCCCAATAGACCGATTGCCCATGGGATTGGACGGCGTGCCATTTCTTCATTCCTCCTCAAGGTTGTAGTCGTAGCTGAATTTCTTTGCCGACCTAGTCGGAGCCTTCGGATTCTTCACCCTGTTCAGACTCTTCCCACTCATCAGCGTCGCCACCCCGTGACAGGGTGATTGAGCCACCGGCGGCCTCGACCTTGGATATGGCCTTGGCGCTGGCGTGCTCAACGGTGATGTTGAGGGCCTTGCTGATTCGGCCCGAGCCGAGTAACTTATCGATGGCGAACTCGCCCAAGTCGATGCTGTCGGCATCGCCTGCCATCTTCTCAAGGGCGCTGACATTGACGGTGACGTGAACGGTGCACAGACTCGGGTCACGGTTGAAACCATGCATACCCCAGTGGTCGGGCATGTACTTGATTCGATACATCACGCGATGTTTGTTCATTCCCGCATTGCCGCGGCCACCACGCTTTCCGGCACCACGGCCGGCTTTCTTGCCACGCCCGTGGTAGCGACTGCGTCCTCGAAATTTTCCTGTTCGTCCCATTATTAATCACCTCAGATCATTCTCTCTACCAGAGCTTCGATAGCACTGCCGCGAGCACCCAGCGCTCCACCGATGACGAAACTGCGCTTGATGCCGCCCCAGCCCTTGG
>DARQ01000003.1:3344-3466 GCA_002503395.1 Euryarchaeota archaeon UBA60
AGAGCCGCGGAAAAGGCTGTGATATCTTTGAAATCGCTGTTTTCGGCTACGTATTCGTCGGTCAGCGGAGCATCGCCGACAAGCCGGCCACGCTGGCGCAGAACCGCCTCGATGGTTTCGGC
>DARQ01000103.1:0-2218 GCA_002503395.1 Euryarchaeota archaeon UBA60
GGATTGTTCAGCCATGTACTGCTGTTGGCAAGCGAATAGAATAGTACCGGACGGGTGGGTGAATTCTGTAATTGCGGGGTCAGTGCAACCCATGAGAGGTTGCTCAAGCCTTGGTAACAGGTGACCTCAAGTGAGACCGTATAGGATTGTCCATCTGGTACAATGGTCTCGCTGGGCAGACCGATTGCACCGATTGAGGGTGGTCGGTTACCGGTATTTATCTGCAGATTGGATAACTCGACCACTCCGGCACTTCCGCTGGTGACGTTGATGAAGATGCTGACATTGCCGGTCACATCGGCTGTCAGGTTGGCTAGGTGTTGGTTTATTTCATTGGCCAAATCACCGGTCGGAGTGATTGCGACGGTTGGGTTCCAATCATAATCGAGGTCTAGGTTACTGAGTACCAAGGTCGCATTTCCAGTGATATTGAGGGGGATGTCGACGAAGTCATTGCCCCATGCATCGGTGAAGGACGGAGTTGCATTGGCCAAGTAGGAATTGATGACCGCGGCGAGGTCAGGGCTGATGGTGCCACTGCTGAGATTGCCCGAATGATTCCATTCCAGACTACCATCATTGCCGAGATCGAAGGCGGCGGTGATGTTGTCACTGCCCTCAAAGGTCACCACCAAACGAGGGCCATGGGTGGCATTGTTGCTCCCCATGATAGAGAGAACCGAGCCATCCGGCTTGTTGGTATTCTCATCGCCGGTCATCAACAGACCGTTATTGGTGATACTGCCATTGACCCATGCCTGCACCAAAGAAGTGAGATTCTGGGTGTGGAAATCTAGCCAATTCTGCTCGAGATTGGCCGGGCTGTCAGTAACCACGGCAACCGCACTACCGCGGTCAGCCGTCCCTCCGGCACCAGCGGTCGCCCACGCATAATCACTGCCAGTGAGGTTATCGATGGCGTTATTCCAAGTCACCCCTGGGCCGGCCTGTACGGGTAAATTGTCTTCCTGTCCTTCTTCCCAATCCTTTAGCAAGGGATACAAGGTGTAACTGTGGGTTGCGGTCACGGTTTGGCCACTGGTGGCATGGTTTACCCCGTCCTCGACCCAGAACGACAGATTCGCATCGAGTACAGTTACCGCCGGTAATTGCGACATATTGAACCAGTAGACGCCGCGGTAGATGTGCCAATTCGCCCACTCGCTCTTGCCGACCCGGGTAAGGTTGGAATCACCGTAATTGCAATCCTTATGGGTCACATTGCCCCAGGTGGGATTGGGCTTGTGCAGGTAGGCATCACGCACGTCATTGCCCGAGAGGGTGATTTGGCTCAGGGTTGAGAAATTGACGGTCGCCGAGTTGACGAAGGCATCTGCTGGAAGGCGAATCGAATAGGTGGTGTTTGTGCCACTTGAGAGGTTGACGCCAATCTGGCCCCAGCCGTTGGAGAACTCGGTTAATTGGCCGAAGGTGCCGTTCCCCGGGCCACCCCATCCCCACTCGAGGTCACCATCATCGCCGATATCGACGCCGATGGTGAATGGGCTCTCGCCATTGGCATTAGGCAAGCCGCGCACATCAAAGGAGGCTGAACCAACAACCGCATTTTGGCCGATGGTGATATTGGTGGTCGAATCATAGCCGGCGGCGGCAAAGGAAACGTTGACGGTGGCGGGAAATCCGGTGTTGCCGAAATGGCTCACCTGGGCGGCGCTTACGGAATGAATCTGCAGTGCCGGGAAGATGATTCCCGAGGTGAGGAAAATCAGCGAGAGTATGACAGCACGTACCCTCATGGTCGCTAGACCCCACCGCTGTGAAAAAGAAGTTTCGGTCACCTATCTCTTGGGTGATGAAAAACTAAGGGTACTCTCATGGTTATCGACTCAAAAACCAATAATGCATCAAGAATGGGGGAAAAGGCTCAATTCCCGGACGCGTACACCCCCAATCGGATGATGCCGCCAAAGGACCTCGCCATCATGTCATTGATGACTATCATATTGATAGTCGGTGTCTACCAATTCTACTTCTGGACCCAGAATCACATGATCAAGCCGGCTCGCAGATTCGATATGAAAATCGACCGACTGTTCACCCTGAAGCCGGGCTGGGTGTGGATTTATTCTGGGCTCTACTACCCGATAATCATTCTCACCGTGGCGACGATCGAAGATATGCGACAGTACAATTATACCGCGATGTCATACTTCTTTCTACTGTTCATGCAGATGGCCTTCTTCCGCTGGTACCCGGT
>DARQ01000103.1:2263-3015 GCA_002503395.1 Euryarchaeota archaeon UBA60
CCGTTTCATGAAATTCGTCCAGTCCTATGATGATAATACCAATTGTTTTCCCAGCATGCACGTCTCGGTCGCCACCCTGACCGCCTTCCACCTGGTCGCCAATGCCCCCTACCTCGGGCTGTGGCCGTGGGCCTTTCCAGTGTTGATTGCCATCAGTGCTTTGTGGACCAAACAGCACTATTTCGTCGACCTGTTGCCGGGCGCTGGCTTGGCTTGGGTGGCGTGGGAATTGCACCAGTGGTTAGCGCTTTGAAACCTCCCGCATCTCTATTGGTGGGCGCTAATAATCCGCAGAAGCGAACTGAACTCTTCGCTGGCCAGTCCGGTCAAAACGAGGTTATCTCTTAATAATTCAAGAGGAAACGGGCATTGATGCGTATCAAACATCTCGGCCACGTCGTGCTTTATGTCAAGGATCTACCGACCTCGGTGCAGTTCTATGCCGATGTGCTGGGACTTTCCACCTATGGGGAGATCTTCCACGGTCGAGCCGCCCTGCTGACCAGCGGACGCACCCATCACGAACTCCTGTTGATCGAGGTCGGCGATGCACCGGGGCCACCACGAGGTCGCAGAATCGGATTGTATCACATCGGGTGGTGCATCGGCGAAACCACCGAGCAACTGGTTCGCGCCAAGAAAGAGTTGGAGGAAAGGGAAATTCCCATAGAAGGAATGAGCGACCACGTGATAACCCACAGTCTGTATATCCGTGACCCGGATGGTAATGAGGTGGAGTTATATGTCGACCG
>DARQ01000103.1:3057-3443 GCA_002503395.1 Euryarchaeota archaeon UBA60
GGCGCGCCCAACTGAGAACAGCGGTAATTTCCATACCGATGAAAGTGCCCTTCGGCAAATTGGCATCACTGATTTTGAAGATTATGCGGTCGAGCCGGGGCTCACTCTGCAGAGTGATTTCTATCTCTGAATAATTCGCCTGATCGGCCAATCGCACCAGTTTACTGTTGGCCGCGAGAATAATTTCTCTGTCCTTTGCTCTTGTGCTGATTATTGCGCTGACCTTCTCGGCCACCATTGCGCTCGTCACCACCATTTCGTTGGCCACCTCGGCCACTATTTCGACTCCGGTTATTGTGATTATTTCGGCTGGGGTACTTACGCTGACCGCCATTGCGACCGCCGTTGCGCTGGCCACCATCGCTGTGGTTATTGTTGCGACCGCC
>DARQ01000057.1:0-6100 GCA_002503395.1 Euryarchaeota archaeon UBA60
GTTATCAGAACTGCATCGCCTGTACCAAAAATCCACTCGCCTGCAATAATTATCAACAATGTGCTGAATTTTGGTTTGACGTTTAGAGGATTATCTGAGCTCCACCAAGTTTTTGTAACCTTCTTTGAAGGTCGAAGAAGGCTGAGGAATCCCATGGCTTTGCGTTAGGGAGTTGTGACTTAAACTCAAGGTTGGAAAGACCCCTAATCGTGGTCAAAAACGGTTGTTGAAGGGGGTACGGCAATCAGGACACACGTACTAACCTATGATTTGACCCACCGCGACCTGAGCGCTGGAGCGAGTGTAACGAGTGAAGCGCGAATGCACTAGGATTCAGTAATGGTGCGTGGGGCCGCTTCAATAGTCAAAATAAAACATAACGTAGTGGCATTTGAAGCGGACCCACCGCGATTCGAACACGGGTTTGAGGCTCCGCAAGCCCCAGTGATATCCAGGCTACACTATGGGTCCTATTCCCCCCGAATCGCACCCCCTCTTTAACCGCGACGGAATCGATATTGCTAGCCACCGTCTAGCGGTGCCTTCAATTCACCAAGGCCGGTGGCACGACCATGGCGGTAACCCAGTCACGGCGCATCGATTTTCCCCAGGTGGATATGGCTGGAATCGTCTATTATCCTGAGTATTGGGATATGTGCCATCGATTCTTTGAGGGGAGTTGGCCGCAGATTGCGAAAATCGATTATCCAACTTTATTCGGTGAGCGCAGGATTGGTTTTCCGGCGGTCGACAATAAGGCTACTTTTCATGCTCCTCTGCGCTATGGCGATGTGGTCGAGTGCAGGTTGTGGATCTCCAAAATCGGTAATTCTTCGGTCGAATGGCAGTATCGATATTTCAACCAAGGGGGGGACTTGGTATGGTCGGCTAGTGTGATGACGGTGTGCGTTGACATGGATTCACTTGCGCCGATGTCGATACCCGAGGATTTACGTGCTGGGCTTGCCGCGACCAAAGCGGAAGGTGGCGATGAATGAGTGAGCCTGAGGAGAAAAACACCATCGTCCAGAACACCCCGGTTTCTGATTCTGTGGTGATGGTTAATCGTCGATTGCACTCCAAGGCCGAGACTATTTCTCCTCGTAAAAAGGGTGAGTTCGAGCCTGTCGTCATGACCACCGACCGGGTGACCCCGGCGATTCTCGGTCTGTTGTTTCTGGCCGGAGCCGGGCTGATGGGGACGATTGCCTTCGGCAGTCTGCAGGTTCATTTCACCGATTATCCAACCGAGAATAAAGAGGTGGCGGTGGCCGGATTCACCACCCAGGGCGCCAATATCACCTACGAGGAATACGACCGGTTCGTCCAAGAGATGAGGGAGGAGAATTACTTCATGATAATTGGCGGTCTGGGTGGCTTGGCCGCACTTGGCCTGGCCGCCTCAGCGCTGTTGTTTCTCAATCGCCGCCATCCTGCGGCTCATGTCGGTATGGCTGCCAATGTGCTGGTGATTCTACAGGCCTGGTGGGCTGGAAGCGTGGCCTCGGGAATCACCGCTGATTACGTTCCCGAGATTGCCAACACGTATTTTCTCCTAGGGGTCTTCCATGCCTTGGCTGCGGGCTGTTGCTTCATCTTCGCCTCCTCAATCGTAATGACCGCGGCCGGGAGGGCCAGCCTCAGACCATGGGGAGAGCCCGACATGGAAATACTGGCGAGTATTCTCGCCCCGCACCGCGACGATAGCGAGGAATAGACTCCGGTGGCCGGATTTCCTGTCTTGTTGAGATGGTGGCCTAGTCTTGCGATGGTACATCGCTCTCGGGGCGTCTCCATTTCTTTTGCAGGACTTTCGTCAAGTCCTCGTCAACCTTGGCATTCCACCAATCCGCACCCTGCCAGATGGCGTAACGGCCGCGGATGCCGCGCAGGTCGGCACCTGCAAGTTTGCAGTTGCGAAAGTCGGCCATGTTCATCTTCGCCTTGCGCAGGTCGGCGCCGCGGAAATCACAATTATCGAAATTTGATTTCATCAGATTCGCTCCTCGCATCGCCGCCCGTGAGAAATCCGAACCCTCGAAGTTTGCCTCAGTCAAGTCGGCTTCTTCCAGAATGCAACGTTTGAAGTTTGAATTCGGGTGAATCGCCTTGTGCAGGTCGGCGCCTGAGCGCCCCTGAAAAGACCAGTCGAGGGGCTCAGGCTCATCATCAGAGCCCATCGGTAAACCTCAGCTGTTGGAACGCTTGTCAAGATGAGCGCGCCCTTCAGGGGTTATAATCGCGTAGCGGTTCTTCTCATCCGCACTTGGCGGGATGGTCAAGAAACCGCGATCTCGCAGGCGATTCAAGTACAGCGATAGGTTATCTGGGGCTGGCATTCCCGCATCAGCGAACAGGTTGTTGATGGTTCTAGGCGGAGAGTCGTTGACCCCCTCGACATCACGCAGATAGTGGATGGCCGCCAATACCTGGTCGGGTTTCTTGGTTAGAATACAATTGTCGACCAGAGCCTTGAACGCACTACCGCGTTCTGGCAGGCCACTGCGTTTTGCCGCTTCGACCGCGGCCGAGATGGCATTTTCACGCGCTTGGCGGACTTTGGCAATGGCGTGTGACCACGCTTCTCCTTTGCGAATTTTAAGCAGTTTCGTGTCGACTTCAGATTGGGCGCCGGCGACATCGATTTCGATGTTATCGCCGACCCGAACGTAAATGCGGCTGCCGCCGCCATCCTCAAAGGGCATATCCATCGGCCGGCCGGCTCTACTCTTAAACGATTCGTAGTGATTTTTTTCGTCGTTATAAAAGAACGTTTAATTATAGGAGAATTATTAATAATAATAGGTAAAACATCTCAGTAGCCCATTTAGTTTCAATATTGAATATACACGTTCATGTAGGGTAACCGCGATAATAAAGAGTGAGAAATTATTACAATAGCATGAAATTATGATGTTCCGCGAGAGCTCAGAGGTTCAGTTGTCGACGGTGATTAATGTTCGGCCGTCTGCCATAATCTCGCTGAATCATCTATTTCGGCCTATGGCCGACGCCGAAAGTCGTTTCAAGCATCCCCTCCCTCGCTCGGTCTCCGGCGGATGCTATGTCGACCCATTCAACCCCCCCCGAGAACACCCTCCGTTCATTGTTGGTGACTCTACTCATCGTGCTACAAGCCTCGCTGTTTATTCCCCCGGCAGTCGCCGATGGCGGAGTCGTGCAGACCTTTAGCGGCGGGTTGGCCGAAATCACGCTTTCCCTGCAGGGAAATACCTCTGTGTCATCCATTGTTTCGCTTCCTCGCAATGCTACTTTCGCCACTGCATCCTTTGAGATTTCCACCGATCACGAGGATAATTCACCGGGGAATGTGTGGCTCGATATCGATGAGGATGGATTTTGGGAGTGGGCTTGGAATGGAACTGGCCATGGTGAAATGAGTAAGCAAGCGGTATTCACAGATGGTGCAAGTAATTCCAGCTTTCAGATTTCAAGTAATTCATCACAGGGCCAGGGTTTCATTCTGCCACCCTCTGCATCAATTTCCAGCACCTCTCTGAACGTTTCTTTTTCTCCGGAGGTTGGTGGTGGTTTGTGGCAGTTCGGTACCATTACCGATATTGAAATTGCATCTGTCGATGGCGATGCTTTACCAGAAGTAATCGTCTTGAACGAATCTGCTTCAGGAGCGATGGTTGGTGTATTTGAATGGAATTCATCGGCTCAGACGATGACCTCGAATTGGGTTACGACCTGCGATAATGCAACCGATATACGCGTCGGTGATATCGATAATGACGGCGATGATGATATCGGAGTTTTCGATTCCAGTGAGATGCAGATATGCGTTCATTTTGCAAATTCCCTTGGGTTGTCGGCGGTATCAAACTATAGTCTACCCCCGGGTTCTATCGATGCTCATCTCGCTGACCTTGATGGCGACGGTTCGGCTGAATTGATATCTGCCAGTTCGGGCGGTGACCTCAACCTCAGGGTCTGGGATTCTGGTTCCGGGGTATTCGGTGAGAACCAGACTCAGATGGTCGAGGCGAATGAAAGCGTAGGAATGCCGGCGCAACTCAATGGCCTGATAACCGGAGAATTTCACGGTGTCGGTAATGACTCTTCAGTCGTGGTTTTCGATTCGATGGGCCACGCAACCCTGTGGAATTGGAGCGGCTCGGCTTGGATAGGCCCGATGAATTTCTTCGACGGCATCAAAGGTGGCACACTGGTGCACGATTTTGATAGCAACGGTTACGCAGATATCATCGGCACGGCCGATGGAATGGTCACCTTGGCATTGTTCAATGGTACCGGTTGGAATGCGACATTGGTGACGACTGCCGCAGTTGATTTTTCGCATATAGGCGATTACGATGGCAATGGCCAATTGGAGATTTTGACGGCAAATGCCGGCACCCCCGACGGTAGTGATACAACCTTCACCGGCTCGATTTCGCTGCGCCATCTCAACGGCACGACCATCGCAGCAACCTCAACATTCGTGCTACAGCCTTGGACATCACCGAAGCAGATTCTGCTAGCAGATGTGAACGGCGATGGCACCGATGAACATATCGTAGCCGCTGGAGAATCCCAAGCGGGGATATTCGTCAGTGCGTGGCACAGTTTGAGTATCGATGCCAATAATGATTCGGTTGCTGAGGCTACTGTCAGAGGATATTCCGGAGATGGTCAACGAGGACTTGAGCCGTTGTACTGGCTCGATCTGGAGAATACGATTGAGCAGGCGATTTCCCCACTGTTGATGACCTTGGGAAGCGGCGTGGATGACTATGGTAATGATTTGGCAATCATTTCCCCTGCCATAAGCGCAAATGGAGTCGGTCAGGCATTATTGCAAGATTTGGAAGTGCTCTACGACGTTACTCTGACCGTTGATGCAAACCCCCATATCTCAGCGAATCTAACCAATGTATTCAATCAGAAAATGCAACTTGGAAACGGTACTTTCAACCTTGAATTACCTTTCAATTCTACCGCTGCTGGCCCGATAAAGTTGAGGAATATGTTGGCGATATGGAACCCTGGGGCGCCAAATATCGCTGTGCCCATAAAACCGAAAATAGTACTTGAAACCCTCAATTCCACCGGGGTCTTCTTCCACTGGCAGAATATTAGTTTCTGGGGCGAAGACCTGTTAAATTTCCAGGTATTCAAGACCTCGTCAGGTGGCGAATTCGATTACACATCACCGATTTCATCTGGTATCATGAATCAATCGTTCGACTTGGATGTTGTCGTCGGTCAATCCTACGATTACGCGGTCCGCTCAATCCATCAGTTCGGGGTTACCAGCAATCTGTCCGACCGTCTCGCCGTCACCATTCCGTTTCCAGCCCCACCTGATACCGTAAGTGGGGTTGTGGTCAGCGATGTAGGCAGCGATAACGGTGGTCAAATCAATGTTGGTTGGTCTGAAAACACCGATACCTTCGACCATTATTCGATCTATGTCCACGACCTCGGAGCCTCCGGCCCAGTCTCATTTGCAAATCTCAATGCGGCGCTGAATGTCAGTGCCGGTAATAGCAACGCCATCCTTTCCATGACCTCGGCAGTTCTCGATGGCCTCGGCCAGGTCCTAACCGCATCAGCGCCGCTCGACCACAATTCCGAGTATTGGGTTGCTGTGATAGCCGCCGACCAATATGGCAACCAGACCTTTACGGCGACTTCAGTCGGCCCAGTCATCGCCCGAAATGATACCGTGGTTCCTGCAGAAATCACCCTCGGTGTAGATATCGTCGATGCTGGCAGTGGCGAGGCTGCAGAAATGTTGATACGGCAATCGGCATTTTTCAACGGCACTCTTCTGACCTTGAACGCGACTTTATTACTCGATGGATTGCCGGCTGAGGGCCAGCCGATTGCCATTCAGATGACCGATGGGAATATCTGGTTCAATTATAGCGGTATGACCGATTCATCCGGGGTCATGAGCCAATTTACCGGTGAGCCATGGAGCACCGTTGTCGGCAGCAACGCTGTCGGTGGCGAGATCACCATCACTGCAACCTACGTAGGCAATGCCGGCTCGACCGCGGTACAGCCTATTGCCGCAGCCGTAAAGCAAGTGAATACCACTGCTGGCATCGAGGCCTCTCTATCGCTA
>DARQ01000057.1:6151-7069 GCA_002503395.1 Euryarchaeota archaeon UBA60
AGATTCCGGTGACCAGGCTATTCTCACTGCTACGAACTTGTTGTGGGCGGTCGGAAATGGCTCTGATGTGCCGACCTCGACCGGTCAGGTCAGCATAGATTCCTCAGGTCAGGGAGCCGCCGCCGTACTGCTTGCCGATGGTGGCTGGTTCAACGCCACTTTCACCCCTCCCGCGTGGCTCATCGTCAATCCAAGCCTTGAAAATCCACTGGGACAACCATGGGCAAACGCCACCCTACGGCCATACCCATATACCGATATGAATGGTAACGGTTCCAACAATGATACCCAGAACCAGAGCACCGAACTCATCACCCCCACCCTGAACTGTGATTCATGGTCGATCTCCAATCTCTACGATGGTAACCAAAGCAAAACCGAATGCACCTTGACCAACCCCAACGATGTGGTGATAAGCGTTGATTGGAGTACCGACCTATGGACCGCGCCGGCAAAATTGAGCGCCAATCCATCCAAGGTCTCATTGTCGATTCCAGCCGGGGGCAGCATTACTTTCGACCTGATTGCAGCCCCCACCGAAAATCTCACTCTGGCCAGCGGCCAAGCCTCATTCCAAATCGAGGGAACCGCCCAATCGTTAGGATTGCCCGACCTGGTGTTGGAATATACCATCACCTACACCATCGTCGATGATATCGGCGTGGTAAATGGTGGCAATGGCAATACCAGTTCCAATACCAGCGATGACAAATCGAGTGGCCCAGAATCAAAGATGCTGATGTATGCTCTCGCTGGTGGCGGGGGGATATTGGCACTCTTGGCAATAGTCTTCATCATCGTGAGATTAACCCGTGAAGAGGAGGAAGATTGGGATGAAGATGACTTGGAATTCGATGACCCCGACGTCGGATATGGTCGTGCCGGGCGACCCGATGATTTACCCATCGGCTATGCTCT
>DARQ01000067.1:0-480 GCA_002503395.1 Euryarchaeota archaeon UBA60
CGGGAACGAGCGCATCTCCTTGTGAGGTTTGGTGAAATCCCATTCTAGCCCAAGGTCGGACATGTTGAGGTCGACCGTCATAACATCGAGGTTGGAATCGCGGTCGGGGAATCCGAAGTAGTCGTAGTTCAGCCCATCGGTGGAAATCTGTCCGCCTATATTCTGAACCTGATGCCAGAAATTGGAGATTACCAGGCTGGCCCATTCGCCATTGCCGTAGATTCCGCCGCTGATAGGCCCTACCACCTCGACCTGCCAAGAGCGGTCGTAGAATGGCTCAGGAGTACGGTTGTAGCACCAACTCCATTCCTCATCACCAGCATCGTAGAAGAAGGCGTAGAACTGGTCGGCGCCACTGGTGCTCGGGTAGGGGAACCAGCCCATCGAGATGATGTCACCATTTGTCGCCTGGACGATGCTGCCCTCGCCCAGTCCCTCTTGACCGGGCACCGTCGGCTTCCATTCCAGACAGCCGACCTG
>DARQ01000067.1:539-3889 GCA_002503395.1 Euryarchaeota archaeon UBA60
TTGGTGCCGGCCAGATAATGCTCACAACAATTGCCGCCATGTTCATTGCCGAAAACCGCCCATTCGACCTCACCCCATAGCGAGCGGTTCAACCATATCTCCTGTCCAGAGTCCCAGTCGCCATTGCCAGCCCATGGTGAGGTGACATTGTAGATTCGCGAATCAATGTGGCCTTCAGGGTTGTCGATGTAGGTGAACCCCAGGTCCCAGTCGTGAAGCAATTCCTCGATGATTTGCTTCTCGGCGGCGAAACAACCGCTCAGCACCATCCCCGTAACCACCAGCATTGCGAATAGCGAGCGAGCGGGGTTTCGCATGTACTGCCCTAAGGGCAGTATTATTTGGCCCTTCGCCTATACTGGCCGAGCACACAAAAGCCTCTTTTGCTCGGTGCTGTGCATTGCGGTCATGCGGAGTTGGACGAAGTCAGTTTTCCTGTGCGCCCTGTTGCTATTGGTTCCCATCTCCTCCATGTCATCACCGGTCGCCGCGGCCGAAGGAGAATGGAATCCCGACCACATCATCATCTCAGAAATCCTCGCCAGCCCGCAGGGGGCAGATTATGGCGGGGTCGACCTCAACGGTGATGGTGATATCAGCTCCGAATCCGACCAATTCATCGAATTGTGGAATCCTACCGACGAAGATGTCGATATCTCTGATTGGTGGCTGGACGATGACCCAAGCGGCGGTAGTTCTCCATGCTCAATCGGTTGGAATACGACCATTGAGTCAGGTGCGAGAATCGCATTTTTTCGTGACCGAACCGGCCTTGAATTGGATTATTGGTCGGGGGATAGTGTGCAATTGCGCTCTAAGGACGACGTGATTGTTGATTCCATCTCCTATCCACCAGAAGATTCCGATTACAACTATTCCTACGCTCGGGATTTTGCTGATGGCGGAAATCTGTACAAGATAAATCCCCCGACACCCGGCTATGAGGAAGGTGGTGAAAAACCGGCTGAAGCCCTGGACTGGGGGCGCTGTTACACCCCGCGCGACAACGTTCACGAAGGCTCATACATCCTGACAGGGCGAGTGATCAGGATGACGGCGCAGGAAGACATCATGCCCAACGGTTCGATTCTTGTGAAGGATGGTGTGATCGAGGCGATTTGGACGACCGGACAGACCCCACTCGGGGTTAATCTCGACGGCGTCCCGGTGCACCATACCGGCGCCAGCATCTATCCTGGTCTCATCGATATGCATAATCATCTGCACTACAATACCGCCCCACTGTGGAACATGTCGACCCATCTTTCTCCCAGCCAACAGAGTGAATGGGGCGGCTATACCAATCGCAACCAGTGGAAGGACCACTACGATTACAAGACCGAGGTCTCATGGGTCAAGACCTTCCTTACCGGCGGCGATAAATGGGCGATGCAATCAGAGGCACTGAAGTATGCCGAGTTCAAGGAACTCGTCGGCGGCACGACCTCGGCGCAAGGCGCTCCCAGTTCAAATAAAGATGGCTTCGATGACATATTGACAAGAAATATCGAACTCTACAACTTCAACCGCGACCATATCAAGACCTGCGCCGTCTGCGATGCTGGCAGTAAACTCGATTACAACGGCGACCACCTGATTTCCGATGAATCGCTCGAGGGCTGGTTCATTCATCTCTCCGAGGGGGTTGATGAGGAATCCTTGAACGAATACTATATTCTCAAACAGCAGAATCTACTGCTGGAGCAGGCCATCATCATCCATGGCATCCCTCTGGGCGCCGATGAATATGCCGAAATTGCCGCGGTCGATGCCAGTTTGGTGTGGTCACCGACATCAAACCTACTGCTCTACGGCGACACCGCCAAGGTCAATCTGGCCAAGCAGGCCGGGGTGCGAATCACCCTGGCCCCTGATTGGTCACCTTCGGGAACCAAATCACCACTGCACGAACTGAAGGTCGCCGACCTGTGGGACGAGGATATGCTCGGTGATGTGTTCAGCAATTACGAGATGGTACAGATGGTTACCTCCAATGCTGTCGATGCAATGCACTGGGAAGCTGATGTCGGGCGTATTTCACCCGGTCTTGCCGCCGATTTCGTCATCATCGATTCCTTCGACGAAGACCCCTATCGAAATCTCATCGATGCGGTCGACCCCGATATCCGTTTGACCATCGTCGGTGGCTTGGCGGTGTACGGCGATGTCGACATGATGACGGCCCTTAACGGCAATGATTGGGAATATGCCAACATCACCGATTGGGGTGGAGAGAGAACCTTTCCCAAAGCCCTCGACGTAACTTTCCTCGCAGTCGAGGATGGTGCTCAGACCTGGGTGCAGATCATCGATAACCTTGAGATGGCGATGCGCTTTGACCACGATGAGATGTACGCCCACTTCGGTAGCCGCTACGACGATCGTGCCGACTTCGATGCCTCATTCGTTTCAGGCACTTACCAAGACTTGAGTGCGGTGCCGCTCGACCCGCTCTACACATGGGGGGACGAGAGATATTTCGAGGTCTTGAATTATTCAATCTCGGGTAATGCGCAAATGGACTTGAGCCAGTTGCAGCCACTATGGTATTCTGTAGAGATGGATGCCAACGGCGACCGCGCCGTCAAACTCGATTGGTCGGGAACCGATGAGTTCGATAATTCCAGCAGTGGCGGCGTCACCGGTGGTTCGGGCGAGGGCAATCAGGGTTGGTTCTGCCCGTTTTCGATAGCCTTGTGCAGTCAACTCGATGGTGAATGCCCTGGGGGCGAAAACTGCAGCGCACTGATTGTTGATTACTGCTCTGAAAATGGTGATGGCGGACAAGATTGCAACGATTATCTAGAGGAATGCAAATTGATTCTCTGGCTCGGGGGAGATGATTCACTGTGCCAGTCGGTGCTTGATGACCTAGGAGTTGCCAGTGCGGAGATGTGCCCATTCTCAAATCAGAGCCTGTGTTATGACACCTCGTTATGCGGTGATGATATCAGTGCCTGTGTGGTGGTGATTTTCAGCCATTGTGATGGATTGGTGGGGGATGCTGATTGCCAGCAGGTCAGCACTATCTGTGCCGCGCCAATTCCGGTCGAGATCACGGCATTCTGCACAGCATATTCTACCGCCGGCCAAGTGCCTGATTCAGGTGGTGACGACTGGGTCGACCAAACCTGTTCAGTCGGACAGGTGAAACCCCCCGATGCTGAGGATTGCCGCTATTGCGTCTGTACGACTGCGGGGAAATGGACCTGTGACAGTGGGCAGTGCGAAGAAGAAATCGCGGTAGAAGGTAAATCGAGTGAAGGTGGACTGGGGACCGTTGGAATGGTCAGCGGCGGTTTCCTAATTATCGGATTAATTGTCGCCATACTATACCTTGAGAAGAATCG
>DARQ01000067.1:4068-4315 GCA_002503395.1 Euryarchaeota archaeon UBA60
AAAAGACTTCGATTCCGGAACTGCCACCGATTGGCCCTCCCCCGAGTTCTGAATAGAACCCTTCAGACCTGAGCATGATTACAGCACCTCCCTGAGAGCGGGAAAGGGGCTGGACAGCGATAAGACTCAAACCAATTCCCCGGCATCGGGCAGTCATGGCGGCGATGGAGCGGGTCGATTCCCCCGACGGTGTCACCCGAAGCATATTCCTCGGCGCCGCCGCGGCCAGTTTGATATCATCTTCGTC
>DARQ01000067.1:4393-7911 GCA_002503395.1 Euryarchaeota archaeon UBA60
GGTAGCGGCGGACTGGTACTTCTGACTATGGCGCTGGCATTATTATGGCCGGCCTATCTCTCACTGATGTCGGCGGTCGGGATGTGGCAGAGCCGCGAGCGAATGCAGGCTGCAGCCGGTGTTGCACTCGTTGTCCTCGCCTCGATAATGGTCAGTTCATGGCGCTGGATCACCACCGCACAAACCGGTGGAGACGAGTGGTCAATCGGCGTTGGCCTGATTGGTGTCGCCACCGGATTGGTGGCTTTCCTCGGGCTGTGGCGAGCCGGTATGTGGTTACTCGATTCACCGTATCGAGAATGATTCCCTCGGACCTTTCGTCGTCCTTAATCCGCCAGGTCCCATACCGGGCCTTCGGCGGTATCGCTGACCACCACATCCATCTGCTTTAGTTCATCGCGGATCGCATCGGCGGTGCTCCAATCCTTGCCAGCGCGCGCCGCTTCTCTGAGCACGAGTAATTCGTCTACGCGGCCGGTTATTTCGATTATCCGGCCTGCTCGGGCCGAGTCTTCAGATGACTCGGCAAGAGCCGTTTCTCGACTCGGTAACAGCCCTAAGACCTGTCCGGCAAACTCCTCCAGCCAGATGGTAGCGAAATGGCCGCAACTTTCCGAATCTTGGGCATCTAGACCACTCAGCAGTTTCGCTATTTCTCGACTCGCGACCAAAACCTTGGCGACCGCTTCTCGGGAGTTGAAATCATCATCCATCGCCCGGGCGAATCCCTCTGCGTAGCGCTCCATCTGCGCCAGAGATCTGAGCATCTGATTCGGCGAGTCGACATCGCCCTCGGGGAGAGGGGTCAAGGTGTCTAGCGCTGACCCGCCCCAAGCCTTGAGCGCGTCTCGATAGGCAGAGAGAATGCGTTGGTAATTCTTCTCGGCATCTCCGAGCAGTTGTTCATTCATATCTATCGGCGAGCGGTATTGGGCATTTACCAGCGCGAGACGCAGGACGTGTGGGTCGACCTTGGCTAAAATCTCGTTAACGGTCCAGAAATTGCCCAGACTCTTGCTCATCTTCTCACCGTCGATATTGACGAAGCCATTGTGTAGCCAATGGGTCACGACCGGAGAGATACCGCTGTGGCACTCGCCTTGGAAAATCTCCGCCTCGTGGTGCGGGAAACGCAGGTCTTCACCGCCGCCGTGCAGGTCGAACTGCTCGCCGAGGTGATCCATACTCATCGCCGTGCACTCGATATGCCAGCCGGGCCGCCCAGCACCCCATGGACTATCCCAGGTTGGCTCACCCGGTTTGGCCGACTTCCACAATGCGAAATCCTTGTGGTCGCGCTTGGTCAATCCGGTCTTAGTGACCCGGCCACCGGCGCCACCCAGTACCGCCTCGATATTCTGCCCGGTGAGTTGGCCGTACTTCTCAGCGGCCGAATCGACGTGGAAATAAACCCCGTCATCGGCGACATAGGCGTTGCCCTTGTCGATCAGTGATTGGGTGATGAGATTCATCTTTTCGACATAATCGGTACAGCGGGGGTAGGCGTCGGCGCGCAGGATGTTCAATGCATCCATGTCCTCATAATAGGCTTCGATATAGGTGGCGACGATTTCCTGCCAATCCCTCCCGGTATCGATGGCTCGAGTGATGATCTTATCGTCGATATCGGTGAAATTCTGTACGTAGTGAACATCGTACCCACTGTGTTCCAACCAACGGTGGACGAGGTCGAAGGCGATGTAACACCGGGCATGGCCGAGGTGGCAGCGGTCATAGACCGTGACCCCGCAGACGTACATCTTGACCTTGCCCGCCTCAAGGGTCGTGAACTCGACCTTTTCTCGACGCCGTGAGTCGTATACGCGCAGGGTCATGGTATGCCTCCAATCAATCGGCTGGTTGCTGATTATTCAATGCTCGCTCCTATGTGACTTCGCTAATTACTTCTAGGCGCAATGATTCAGGTTTCTCGACCGCTACTAAACCTCTGATATTGTGCATATCTCTGATCTCCTCCGGTGGATGTGCGACTTTGACCCGGGTCGTGCCGGCATCGAGCCGATAGCGGCTGCTTGGTGAGGGGGCAATATCTGAATCGGGCAACCAGATGCCAAGATTCCCCAACTCGCGATGATAACATATCAGTAGCATTGAGTCGCCATCTTGGCGAATCGCCCGCAAAACTTCGAGTGAGGACTCATCGCCCATCAATTTGGCCGAGGGCTGCCATTCAGACCAGGTTTGGGGTAGGGGTTCCTGTTGTTTACGGCGCTTATCTTCAATCGCCTCCACCTGAGTGAGGAATTCCTGTGCCGCATCACCACCTATCGTATTCACTCGGTCGAGTAGAGAGCGCATTCTCGCCAATTGACTTCCCTCTTGGCCGGTGAAAGCGGCATTGCAGCGAGCGACCGAATCGGCGAGCACAACCGCACTGTCTGCGGCGCCTGATTCAACCGCACATTCAAGCGCCTCGTCGAATACCTCCAAAGCTAACATCGGCCGTCCTATCGACAGCAATGCCTCGCCGAGGTGCCTCAATCCTTCAATCGATTCTCCTTCATTACCTTCGACCAGCCGTTGCACCGTTTCGATATGCACCTTCGCGCTCTGTTCGTCACCACATAATTGCCGACATATTGCCGCCGCGAGACTCAATTCGACGCGCATGAAATCAACCCGCTTACCTTCTCGTGCCGCAGCCTCGAACAGCTCTGCGGCGCGCCCATGGTTATCGGTTGCCAACTCTACCAAGCCGAGATGGAATAACGCCTGCGCCTCGGCTTGGTCGTCATCGATAAGAGTTGCATGATGCAACCCACGAGCCAGATGTGAACGGGTTGCATCGAGGTCGCCACAGGCCTTGGCCATCAAGCCGAGAAAGGTCTCAAGACGACATAGTGTAGGCGCCACGGCACGGTGGGCAATCAACGCCTTTTCCGCCGGCAGTGGCGCCATGTCAAGGCCGAAATCTGCGATTGCCTCACTTCCCTTCCTCTGCAGGTTTTGATAGAGTTCTTCCTTTGCATGGCCCAACTTCATCGACTCTGCCACCTCGTTGATGAGGTCGCTGAGTAAGGAGATTTCCAAGCACGCATCGGCCAGGCTTGCGACCTGGGCAAGTTTGCCCTTCTTGACCCGCTCTCCCAACATATGCCGACGTAGGGTATTGACCATCTCAACCTCGACTTTCACACTATCACCGACATCTGGCACTGTTGCCATCGGCGTATTGCTCTGCAGTAAGGTATCTATCATCCAGGTCAACTTCGACTGGACATCATATTGTCCGGAGCGACTTATCGCATAACGCATCTCCTCGCCCCTGACTTTACGCGACAACCCTCGCAGGCGCGTCTTTATCGAACCGGAACTCAGTTCTGACAGGCGCTGGAAGAAGGTCGAAGGCGGGCAGGTACGATACGGCAGATGAATCCGCTGGGAGGTCGTGGTCATCTTGTAATCATCAGAGACCAGAACCACTTCCTCACCCTTGCCGGCAAGCCGCGAGGCCAGTACCATCAGCGATAGGTCGACATCCTGGGGTGAGGCCTTCT
>DARQ01000050.1:0-230 GCA_002503395.1 Euryarchaeota archaeon UBA60
CGGGCCTTGAGGTGAGGCCAAGCATTGACGATTCCGAGTATGTCCTCGGCCTTTCTAGCCGATAGCCCGACGCCACGCAATGCGGCAATATCCTGTTCTCCGACCGCCTTGGCGGTGATATTTTCACCAACCAGCGTGACGAATCTCTGCCAGATAGCCGCCGCCGCCATCGACGAGATCTGTTGTCCGACTATCGAGCGAACCAGAGTCTGAAACAGGTCCCCTCTCGA
>DARQ01000050.1:413-3880 GCA_002503395.1 Euryarchaeota archaeon UBA60
GCCGACCAGAATCAATCTTGCATCGGCATCAAATCCGGCGATGCGTTTGACCACTTGAACACCGGGCTTCAGCGGGTGAATCGCCACCACCAGATCGCCGACGCGCAATTCCGCATTGTCCTGTGCGGCCAACTCGATGAACTCGACTTCGTCACCGGCTCGCAGGGTCGGCCACATACTGTCGCCGCTGATGATGACCAGAACCTTGCTGATAACCGACTCCTCCTCGTTCACTCTCAACTGTGTTCATTGCCAATGATGTTGGCCTTCTGCGAGCCAGATTGGGACGGTTCAACTGGCACGGATCCAAGGAACATCGCGCTCCTTGACGGCCCAGAACAAGTTGTGAATCGCCTCGATGGCATCCATCAATTCCTGGGCGTGCACAGCCGACACCTCGACCTTGCAGGCACTACAGAGTTTGGCCGCCTGCCAGAAGGTATCGTGCAGGTCGGGATTGCCCTCAAGGTGTTGTGGCTTGAAGAAATCAGTCCACAGGATGAGCAGTTCATCCTTGCACTTCTGTGCCTCTTCCTCCTTGATTGCCGCATATCGGCTCATGGTGTTCAGATAGGCCGCCATCCCGGCCGAATCCGAGGTGTCGGGGCAACTCAGGTCGAGCATCTTCTTAGTCATCGATTGCACCGCCTCGCCGGCGATTCGGGCGCTGGCGGGGTCGTAAACCCCACATGGTCCATCACAATGGGCTTCGGCAATTATCGTGGTTTCGTCTTGCATACTACCGCCATGCTCAATCCGCATATCAATATGTGTATTCTCCATTCATGCCACTATTACATGTTCAGTGTGAAAATGGTGTGGATAAACACGTTTGCACTCTGTCACTTTTTCATCAATCCATGTGACGTGTCGAGGCTGAGCACTGAACAGTTTCAACAGTAGGATGCGGCATCCTGTCAGCGTTTGCAATTTGGACAAGTTCAATCGTAAGTAATGCCTTCAACGGCCCTGAATCAGACCTAGATCAGAAGATAAGATCGAACATTCATCACCATGGCCGAGAACGATGAGTATCATTCCTGCCTTGATTTCTGTCGAACCTGACGGATTCGGTTCAACTGCCCACCCACCAACTTTCTTGGGAACACCGGTGGCGATGAGGAGCGGACCACCCATGGAAAGAAAATCTCTGCGTAGTGAATCTACATTCGCACCCACAATTTCCCCTCCTTCGGGAACTGTGAACTGCTGAATATCATGTCCGTCAATTCCACTTGAGACATTATCGATCAGTAATGCCACCTCTGGCTCAAAGGCTGCTGACGCCACCAAACGCCCTCCCAGTTCGAAAGGAGATGCGACATAAGTTACCCCGGAAGCATCGAATGTCTTGCGTAGCTCTGGTTGTTTTACGTATACTATGACACGTAGTTCTGGATGTTCAGAATGAATGTTGAGGCTCGCAATCAGATTGAGTGTGTCCTCATCTGTAGCGATAATGATGGAATCAGCATGTCCGATATTTACCCGCTCAAGCACGCCACGCTTCGTCATGTCTCCATACGTAACGAACAGATTTCCGCCGATCTCTTCACCGACCTGTCGAACTACCTTAATCTGATTTTCATCTTCACAAACCACCGAAACTGCTCGCCCCGCGGCGAGAAGTTCAGGGATGCATACCTTCGAAATACGGCTCCAACCGCAGACGATAACATGCCGTTCCATCGAATTTCCAGTCATACCTAAATCCCTCAATATCGCATATTGTCGCAAAGCATCCTGAATGTTGGTCACCACCACGGCGATGAAGACCACTGCTACGATGATGTAGGCACTAGCAATTAGTCTTCCGTAACCAGATATTGGAACAACATCTCCGAATCCTACTGTTGAAAGAGTCACCAGCGACCACCAGTAGGCATCTGATAAAGTTACTATCTTGGCATTGTCAAGACTTCGCTCAACTATCCAAATCAATAGTCCTGATAGAATGAATAGCATCGTGAAGATGATTATTGGACGAGTTATTTTTTTGATTATCACCGCCCGCAAATCATAATCCTGGGCGGCGAAATCGCGCGCTTTTTTTGCCAAGTCCTTAGCGCTTTCCAAAGGCATCTGACCCGCCGTGGGGGGTTCAAGACTTCAAACTCACGCAAAATGAATTCACGTTAAATTGGTATCCGTTCTAGGACAAGAATCCACGAGAACATCATTCTTCAATAAGAGTGGACTGCCGCGGGTGAGAACTGGACTGAGTGACAGAGAAGGAAGTTCGAAAACATCAGGATTCGATTTCCCCCGGGCACGTCCAACTGATTCTATAGGTGCAGATAGAGTGGACGTGCCGAGATTTGAACTCGGGGCCTCTACCATGCCAAGGTAGCGATCTTCCAACTGATCTACACGCCCAAATTGTCGCTTGGACAGCCCCGCCACCGACAACCCCCACATAAGCCTTGAGCAATTCAGCAAAGCGCTCAGCATCCCGCCCATGGCCAACCCTTAGAGCGAGCGCCGAGGTCGAATCACCATGACGACCGCACCCCCTGATATGCCCGAGGGTCTGCTTGAGCAGGTGGTTTCAGCACTGGGTGAGTGTGATGGGGGAGATGACGCCCCGCTCGCCGCGCCGTTCGCCAAACACCTGTCCGACTGCCTGAGCCTAGACTGGTTGGAGGTAGGGGATGACCGTCTGGGGGTCACCAAGTTCGAGGGTGGTCACAATGAGATGTTCCGCCTGCGCCGTCTGGGATTACCCCCCGGTGAAATAGAGATTCTGCTCAACCCGGTGCTGGTCGAAGACAAGGCCTTGTATCGCCACACCCTAGCCCATGAGATACTCCACGCCGCCGGTTTGCTCGAGCACGATGATGCGCATGAGAGGATGGTCGATTCGATTGCCCCCAGCCCCAGCATCGAGGATTCTCCCTTGTTACAGAAACTGCGCAGTCAGGTTCTCAAAGAGATGAGTCGCAAGGAATGGCTGTGTCAGAACTGCGGATTCACCTATGCAAGGAAGACCGTGCGCAAGCCCTTGCGCTGTCCGAAATGCGCACGAAAACTCTGATGTTTTCATTATTAATGATGGTAACACTAATCGGTGAAACAGCATGGCGGTAGACATGATGGCGTTAGGTGCGTTTGAACTCTTTTTCATTTTGGTTCTTCTGTTCATACTAATACGAGTTGGTAGGATTTTTTTCGCTCTTGACGATAATATCGAGCCACCGGTTTCCCCTCCCTCTCAAAGTCCCGCCTCAGAAAACTCGCCCATTTCGGTTGCAGAAGTGGTTCCCGATAATGCCCGAGCTGAACCCCAAGAACTTCTCCACGATGACGAATTGAACACCATGCAGTTGAATGTTAATCCCGAGAAATAGAACCGAAGATGAATTCGGATATAGCGCGAAACGATGGCGGGCGTGACAGGATTTGAACCCGTGTTCTCGGATTAGAAATCCAAGGTGATATCCAAGCTACACTACACGCCCTATCCGGTG
>DARQ01000050.1:4095-9359 GCA_002503395.1 Euryarchaeota archaeon UBA60
ACGTTGGAAGTGGCGTAAGAAGAAACTACGCCGACGAAAGCGTGCACGTCGCCAATCCAAGATGTGAGGAATTGCATCTAGTAACTACATTTGGGGGTATAGTATAACCTGGTAGTATCGTGGGCTCCAATTGCACGGGAATGACGACTGGTGGGTTGCTGAAAGTTGATACCAACTGGAGCACCTACCCGAGGCATCTCGCACTAATGTCCGTACTAACTGAAACGGCGAATCAGAAGAAACCCGCTGGTCAGGGTTCAAATCCCTGTGCCCCCATCTCAATATTATTTCAGCGAAATTCAAACTTCGTGATGATTCGTGTTATACTTCACAGTCGTGACCTCCGCTTTTGCTTATATCTAAGTCCCTATTGCATATGTTATGGCTGGCTTCGCCGACCGCGCCACCGCAATTCAACCGACCGGTGTGCGCAAGATGTTCGACATGGCCGGAGACGATATCATTTCCTTTGGTCTGGGCGAGCCCGACTTCCAACCCCCGGAGGTAGCCATCGAGGCGATGGCCAAAGCGATGCGTGCTGGTCATAACAAATACACAACAACTGCCGGACTACCAGCCCTGCGGCAGAAGATTGCCGAATCATGGGCACCCTACCAACCGGGCCTATCGGCGGATAACGTGTGCATGACGATGAGCGGGACGAACGCTCTGCTGAACTGTTTCATGACCTTGGTAAACCCGGGAAAGAATGTCCTTCTCCCCGAGCCCTATTTTCCCCTGTATGGGCCTGATGTGACCCTCTGTGGCGGCGAGCCGCGCTTCTATCCGTGCCTGTTTGAGAATGAGTTCATCCCCCAGATTGAAACTCTGGAAGCGATGGTCGACGACGATACGGTGGCCATTCTCTACAACTTCCCATCCAATCCGACCGGCGCCACCTTGGATACCCAACAGCGCGATGAACTGCTCGCCTTCGCCCGTCGTCACGACCTGTGGATTGTCTCCGATGAGGTCTATGACCGAATTGTCTACGACTGCGACCACGTCTCATTTCTGGGCACCGGTTATGAGAACCTGATCTTGATCAATAGTTTCTCCAAGACCTTCGCCATGACCGGGTGGCGAATCGGCTACCTCCTATCGACTAACCTAGCGGTGATGCAGGAGTTGATCAAAGTGCAATATTACATCACCGCGTGCTCTAACGATGCGATGCAATACGCGGTGCTCGAGGCCTTTGTAGGTGCTGATGACTATCCTGAGCAGATGGCGGTCGAATTCAAGGCGCGACGAGATTTAATCTGTTCCCGGCTCAATGCCATGCCCGGCGTATCCTGTCATGTTCCGCGCGGTGCGTTCTACGTCTTCCCAAAGGTTGAAGTCCCAGGTCTGAACTCTGAGGAGGTGGCGCTTGAACTTCTCAAAGGTGGTGTGCTCTGCTCCCCCGGCACTGCATTCGGGGGTTCCGGTGAGGGTCATCTTCGCTTTGCCTATACCATCTCGCGCGAAGATATCTCTGCTGGGATGGATAAGGTTGCGGCAACACTATCCGGATTGAGAAAATAGTGAAGGTGAGAATATGGCAATCGCCTGGGGACTTTTTCTCCTCGTCAGTGGTTTTCTGGCCGGCCATCTGATTCCACGCCTACCCCTAATCATCATTCCTCGCCTGCGCTCTTTCAACCAATCCTTCCCGTCCCACCCACGTCCAATCCCTGTCGATGCCCATCTCGTTGCACGAGTATTACAGATGCGCACAACACGCCGCTGGGGTCTGGTTTTCACCATCATCCCACTTTTGTTCGGATGGATGATGCTGAAGTGGTCGGCGGCCATGTTTGGCATGGGATTATTTCTCGCCGGAGGCTGGACTCTCATGTCATGGCTGTTGCCTTTGGCTCCTGGTGTGGCCAACTCACCATGGAGTATGGAGGTCGCCCAGCAACTCCAGATCGTGCGTAATCTCTGCGAGAGTGAAGACGGTTGTTGTGAATCACCTCAGCCGGAGTGGGAATTGACCGCGGTGCGCTGTGCCGCATGCCGCTCAACACTTCTCAATCTGGCGCGCCCCGATCTCGGTCGACCGCGTCGTGATGGAAAGTTCAAGGGTTTTTTTCGCATCTGGATTTCCGATGGTGGCGCGATGCTGGTCGGCGAAGAAGAGTGATTAATCGAATCTCTCGAACATCGACATCGTCGTTTCGGTTTCTAAACCATCTTCTGAAGTTGTACCGGTATTGGTACCACCGGCCACACTGCTCGTTATCGCCTCGCCGCCAGCCAATATACCGACTCCGGCAACAGTTCCGGCCGCGATATCTATTCCTCGCCCGAGCATATTACCGGTTTTCTCCTCATCACCCATCGCGGGATTACCATTTCCCTCTTCACCATCAACCCACTCGTCATCTTCACCTTCGGGTGATTTCCAATCATCTTCAGATTCGAGAAGTAACCACTCAGGCAATCGTTTTCCGCCACCAGCAAGCACTGTGAGGGTGGTGAAAGCGGACAGCGGCATCACCGCCAAGGCGGTCAACAGGTCGAGGAATGAATTCTCCGGTACCGAGCCGATATTGAGCCAGTCCTCGAAAATCGCCTTCTCGGCGGCGATGCTGGTGCCGATGTCTGGACCAATCCAGGTGATGACGATGAGGCTGGCCAAGCGCCCTAACAACCACAGCACGAGAATCGGCGCCAACCAAGAGAGCCGGGTCATCGAGATCAGCCACCTCCTGGTGAAGGCGGCGATGGTGACGAATTTCTTAGCGAACTTCGGATAGATCTGCATCAGGAAAATCAGGATCACAATATATGAGAGCAAGGCGAATTCCAGTACTCTCTGCTGTGCCATCCAAGTGTCGGGAATCAGCAGAATCGTCGCCAGTGGAAGTACCACCATCGCCAATTGGAATGGAATCGCCAACAGTACCAGACCGCCATGGATCGAGAGCAGTCCATAACCTTCACTGTAACGATGATTTATCAGCCGCGTCATCCGCCCTTGCGGAGAGTGAAACTGCCGCATCTTGCACCTCGCCACCGCCTCGGCTTCCCTCCGTCCCCTGATGATTCCCACTGCCCTGAGCCAGCCTCCTTGACGGACTACGCTCTTGGGCATGAAACCACCCATCAGCAATGCCAGTGCCAAGGCAATCATCCCGTAGGTCAATGAGGCACTGATGATCCAAGGAATCATCATCTGCTGAAAGTTGATCGAAAAACCAGAATCGGTCTTTGAGAAGGCGAATAGATAGGTAATCGAAAAAGCCGCCATTGGGGTTATCAGAATCTGACCGATGACAACCCCGGTCAACCACAGCCGTGGAATCAGTGAATTTCTCCCTCCGGACACGGTCTTGTGCAAACCCTTGGTGCTTTGAGTATTGGCCTTGGCGCGCCGACCTATCGGTCATTTCGACTCTACTTGCCAAATATCCGACCTGCCCTACGGGCAGTCAGTCATCAAGCGTGAACGCTTATGACCCTTAGCGGATTGGCGAGTCTATGCGCTCGCGCCTCGGGTTATCGATAATGCTGGTGGTAATGATGCTGGTGCAAACCTTCGGGTTGTTGGCTCAGGTCCCTGAGGTCGGAGATGAAGGCGAGCGAGCCGATGCTGCTGCCCGCGGCGGTTCCAACGATGATTTTAGGTTAATCTCCATCGCTGTAGGTAATGACTCGGTAGAGCCACAATCCTGGTACAACCCTAACGGCAGTGAGGTCACCTACACCTTCACCGGCCAGCAGATGCCAATCACAATCACCGCCAAGCGTTTGGGAAGTTCGGCAACCGGCAAGGCGGCACAGGTCACTTTTGAAGCGCTGCACCCGATTGGGTACGTCGATTATACAGAGACTTGGCAGACGCAGGAATTATTCGGTGGGCAGAGTAATGAGAAGGAGATTTACTGGACTCCCCCTGCCGCTCACAGCGAATTAGTCAACGGCAGTCTGGAGGGAGGTTGGATTCTGCGGGCGACGGTTTACCATGCCCACGACAACCGTAATGACAACGATGTTCTCGACTACATTCTGCCGGTCGCAATAGACGCTGATGCGATGGACGGAACCGCGCTGAGCGCCAATGTTCTAACCTTCTTACCATTCGGTTATCCCGGTGGTGGTGCCGATGCAGATTCGAGTGGTGCGTGGCAGAGTGAGAATGGCGGCGTCGTCGGGAGTGGTCATTGGCGACACTCCGACCCTGGTAGCGAATACCCAAGTGGCCACCCACACGACCGCTTGGTACGTGGATTCTGGCCCGTCAGTGATGGCACAAGCCAACCAAGTTGTGGCAACAGTGCTCAGCATGAACCTGGTGCCCCAGCGGTCTATAGCTACTATTACTGCAAGCAATTCATCATCAGTGGCGACTATGTTTCACTCGATCTCCATGTCCGCACCTGGGGGCGAATGGGTTCGGGAGATGCGACCAGCATCGAGTTGTGGCGAACTGGTGGGACAAATATCCGCAGTAATCTGTCTGACTATTCTCCAAGCACTTCCGAGACATCGTGGACCAATATTACCTGGCGACCAGATAATTTTGAAATGGGCGGTCATGCTTGGTTCATGGGAATGCACTTCGCCAGCGATAGTTCTCTCTCTGAAGAGGGAATGCACGTCGATGACTGGCTGATTTTCGGAGTTGAGAAAGTCAGTAATTTCACTTTGGACATAGTATGTGATGACCCGGTTTCGGGTTATTCTGCTGTGCCGAATCAATTGTTGAGTCTTAATTGCCTGATTACCAATAATGGCTACAGATCAGCTGTTGTCGGAGTTCACTCCAACGTCACGAATATGAGTTGGATGGACCCGATGAATCCGGCAATCCGCATTGATTCATCCAATCCGACCCACCATGGTACAGATGTCGTTCTGCCTTCTATTCCACCTGGGAACACAACTGAGATGTGGATCAACCTCAGTATTCCAAAAGGGGCTGATGTTCAATCGCAGACTTGGAATATATGGTGGGATGATGCGCGGCCGTTCGATTCCGATATCAAGGGTAGTTTTTCTTTGGCTGTGGTAATCACCGAGCAATTCAGTCTGTTACTGACTTCATCATCGCCCCTCCTCGCCGCGACCCTCCTGCCGGGCGAGAGTTCCGAGGTGCCGATGCGTTTGGAGAATACCGGAAATCGTGAGGCGACCTTCACATTGACCGCATCATTCCCCGGAGAGGGATGGTCGGCGCAATTCACAAACCAGACCGGCGCATCTTTCCTACCGATTTATCTAATCCGCGGCGAGTCCCATGACTTCAATGTTAACATCACCGCGGCTTCCGATTC
>DARQ01000115.1:0-713 GCA_002503395.1 Euryarchaeota archaeon UBA60
GTGATGTGATCGTATAATTGGCGCGCTGGTGCCGGTAAATTTGCCGGGGGGTTGTTGCCGGTAGGTATGACAGCGTAGTGATCACTGACCTTGGTGTCATTGAAGTTCCGAGCCGTGTTAGTCAAGCCATCATCGGCAAGGCGTCGGCAATGCTCGGAATAATCATCCTGTTTTGATAATTCTGTAATCAACTCATCTATGGAGTCGCGCATATCCGTCGGAAGATGGCACGAGTCGGTTCTTGGATAAGTGATCAACTTGTACTCTTCATATAGGGTCTGAGCAATGTCAAGGGT
The DNA here is from genome assembly GCA_002503395.1 of Euryarchaeota archaeon UBA60. Lineage (GTDB taxonomy): Archaea > Thermoplasmatota > Poseidoniia > Poseidoniales > Poseidoniaceae > UBA60. The sequence goes on from DARQ01000115.1 coordinate 297, forward strand.
ATACTTGGCCGACCACCTCCAAAGATTGCTGCCGTGACGCTGTAGTGTGGTCAAATCAAAACTGAGAGGGGAATATTCCTGCCGCTCTTTCGTGCTTTCCATCACCTCGCAAGCGCCTTCGTCTTCTAGAGCGGCCTGGACCTCTGCAAGTTCATCGGATGTGGTTATTCGATCGGGATTTTTTCCAGATTTACGCCCCCATGTCGCGGTCCATGATGCCGAGTCGGAGATCAGGTCTGCCTTGATAGTCCAGAACGGTTCGGGAATATGCGAGAGGTGAGACAATTCCCGGTCGACAAGAATTGCCAGTGTGGGAGTCTGTACGCGCCCGACACTGTAGGGCGAGCGATCACGCTCGTTCGGCAGTCGAATGGTGATCGCCCGGGAGCCACTCATGCCGATTAACCAATCAGCTTC
>DARQ01000115.1:819-2269 GCA_002503395.1 Euryarchaeota archaeon UBA60
AGGCCTTCTGTATCGCCGCAGCGGTCATCGATTGAAGCCACATACGGGTGCAGTTGACCTCAGTACCCGAGTGTTTGATAATTTCCGAGAAGATTAATTCGCCTTCGCGAGCGGCGTCGCAGACGTTGACTATTTCGTCAATATCCTCTTTCTTCAGTATCGTGAGAATTCCCTTCAACTGCTTCTTCCTAGAACTCTGACTCTTCGGCTTGGAAACAAATTCGTCGGGAATTATCGGTAGGTGCTCAAGTGACCATCGGCGGTATTTATCGTCGTATTCCTCGGGGCTCTGCAATTCCAACAGATGGCCTATAGCCCAGGTGACGAAAATATCGGTACCGTGCCAGTAACACGGATTTTTCTCGTTAGCACCGAGTACTCTTGCCACATCCTCGGCAACACTAGGCTTCTCAGCGATTATCAGGATGGCCATGGATTGAGCGCATCAGCGAAGATACTTAACCCCTCACTTTTGTTTTTCACACATGCTCATTCCTCAGGTACTAGTATAGTACCTGTGAAAGAAGTGCGGTTTTTCAAAGGTGGAAATATGCCTCGCCGAAAGTTCAAACGACTTGCTGACGACGGCTATTCTCTTCATCCCATTCACTCTCGTTGCCCGGCCCCCCACAACCGGCACAACCGGGATATCCGGCTGCCAGTAATTCGACCACCTGCTGTTGGAACACGACGAAGAGCCTGTCGATTTCACCCTCGGTCCAGGATACCGATAACTCAGGAACAAGTCCACCAACTTGGGCTATGAGGACGTTCTTTTCGTCAAATATCGAGAATTGGTCATCATCACACTCGTAACGAATCGGAAGTTTCAGCCTGGCGGGTAGGAATTCACTGAAGGCGTCGATGATTTCGCTGACCTCCGCAGCATAGAGATGGGGATGGTGGATGTTGCAGCCATCCATCCGTATGAAGCGCCGTGCTGATTCGCGCAGTGACATCTCTACCGCTGTCAAGTCAGGCATGTTCGGCCGTGCAAGCCGCTAGTGAGAATACTTGCGCTCAAAACTTCTCTTGCGACTCTCAGTAACTCAACAATATAGGAAAATTAGTACCCAGTATGGACTGGCGAGGGTAAGCCTTGAAGAATGAACCGCCCACCCGCAAGCCAATGGGGCTACTCTGGTCGTTATTCGCCAAACCTCTTATCGCCATTCAAGATTCGGAAAAAGCGCATCGACGAGCGGTGAAAGCACTGCTGATCTCTGATTCTTTTTTCCTCACTCGCGGTCTGCTGAAGTTGACGAATCGACGAGCCGAATTACCGAGTGAAAGATTCGGCCTGTCATTTCCCAATCCGCTAGGGATTGCCGCGGGAATGGACAAGGATGCGGTGGCGGTGCGCGGCTGGGCCGACCTAGGCTTAGGTTTTGTCGAGATCGGTGGGGTGACGATGGAGCCGCAGGATGGGAATCCGAAGCCGCGCATGTTT
>DARQ01000115.1:2454-2623 GCA_002503395.1 Euryarchaeota archaeon UBA60
GAGATTGGCCAAGGCCAAAGCCAAAGGGAAGTGGCCTAATGTTCCGGTGGCGGCAAATATCGGCAAGTCGGAAAAGACCGCTAATGAGGATGCGGCGGTGGATTACTCTACCACACTAGGGCGATTGTGGCCACATGTCGACCTATTCATCATCAATGTCAGTAGCCCT
>DARQ01000005.1:0-367 GCA_002503395.1 Euryarchaeota archaeon UBA60
GACAGTTGACTGTCAAAATGTTTCACTTGGAACTTGAGCACGTTCCAATTGGGACGATACAGGCAGTTAGGTGCTCGCGCCGGGATTTGAACCCGGGTCGAAGGCTCGAGAGGCCTTCATGATGGGCCGCTACACTACGCGAGCAGTGTGGCAAGCCCGCCCACACACATCCCCTATTTAGCCCACTCGCAGGTCGGGATAGTTCCGCCCGATGAAATGTTTACCAGCCAAAAGGTGAAAGTGAAAACGCACACCGTCACAGACAATACACATTCACTTTCACCCTAACCCTGATTCGGTTCTTAATGTACCCCAGCCATGAACTCCAGCCAATGCTGATGAATAATCAATACCAGAATAAAAAGTC
>DARQ01000005.1:574-3998 GCA_002503395.1 Euryarchaeota archaeon UBA60
TGCACTGCCTGGCACTGGCCTGGTGACCCTGTAAATGACGGTGAATCCACCGGAGACAGTATCAGCGGAGTGATAGACAGTTCATTCACCTGGGCTCGCCTTGCTGCCAAAGCAAAAAATCTGTGCAATCTCAATGACTGTGGGGTGGAAGTTTGAGCCGTACCCGCCGTATTCGAGAAGCGGTTCACGACTACCTCGCATGTCGTGGCCAGGCTAATACGAATGAGATTTACGAGCATATCAACCAACGTTTCCGCTGGGGCGCGACAATGAGTCAATTGGGCAATGTTCTGGCGCGTGATAAGAGATTTGCGAAGTCCGGCTTCGACAACGATAGATTCAGCGACGGAGGACGTTGCCGAGTGTGCATTTGGAGTCTTTCGCCACCCATAATGTCGGCCGAAGTGTAAAGTGTAGAACGGCAATAGCACGTACCATGGCGCTACCGGCGTGGATGGAATTAATGCGCTTGAAAAATATCGCATTGGCAGTACCTACTGTTTTCATCGGAGCATGGATTGCGGCACCTCATGGCATGAGTGCAGATACTCTCATCGCCACCGTGATGCTAGCAACTGCAGTAGCCACATTCATGGGCGCTGGAAACACGATTAACGATATCAAAGACTACGCCACCGACTGTGTCAATCATCCCGAAAGAGTACTGCCGTCCGAGCGTATGTCGGTTACTCAGGCAAAGCGTTTCGTGGTCTTTTCAATAATTTCATCATTTACCGTGGTTCTTACTTATAGTATCATGTTCTATAGTGAAAATACCTCACTCCCGTGGGCTACTGTAATCATCTGGATATGCGCCGGGTTCCTAACCTATTCCTACGAAGCCGGAATATCCACCAAAGATCGAGGATTCATCGGCAATCTGGCAATATCTCTGATGGTCGGTCTGGTGATTATCTTCGGCGCGACAGCCTCCAACAATCACCTTGACCCTCTGGTCCTCTGCGTTGCACTGACCGCGATGCTGATTAATCTAGCTCGCGAGATACTCAAAGATTGCGAAGACATGTCTGGAGATGAGGGGCGAGATACCCTGCCGATGCGAATCGGTCTTGAAAATGCCCGTATGGTCGGTTACGTCATCTCGCTTGCAGGAATGATAATCGCCTCGGTGCCATACTACCTTGAACTCGGCCCCCTGAGAATCGGTTTGATAATCTTCCAAATCCCCACCTTGCTGAATCTCATCACCCTCAATGGAGTCATTCACGGTGGCGATGACAACCGGGCGCAAAAGCGCTTGAGGGTTGCGATGGCAACTGGTCTGGTGGGATTCGTATTGAGCGTGGCAATCGCCTAGACTTCCATTATATCTGAATATACATCCCACGAATTCTTTTCCAATAGATAGGTGAGAATCGACATCTGCGCCCACATCCTATTCTCTGCTTGGTCGAAAACGATACTCTGTTCATGGTCGATTACCTCGTCAGTAACCTCCTCGCCACGATGGGCTGGTAGACAATGCATGAATTTCCAGTCCTGGTCGGCATGTTCAAGCAATTTGAGATTGACTTGGAAGCCGTCGAAATCGGCGAGTTTAGTCTCAAGGTGTTCCTCACCCATCGATACAAATGCGTCGGTGTAAATGAAATTGGCATCTGTGACAGCCTCAACCGGAGTATGTGTCTGCACTAATTCAGCTCCGGTTTCAGCGGCGATTCGTTGTGCTCTTTTCACCACCTTCGAGTTCGGTTCATGTCCCGGTGGTACCGCCCAATGGCAGTCGACTCCGAGCATTGCACAGGCCAGCATGAGGTCATGCAGAACATTATTCCCATCCCCCACCCATGCAACCTTAATTCCCTCTAGTTTGTCACTGTGCTCCATTATCGTCATCATGTCAGCAGCAGCTTGACATGGGTGGTGTAGGTCTGAAAGAGCGTTAATGACGGGAACAGTTGCCTTGTCAGCAAGTTCAACCACATCTGCGTGGGCGTAACAACGATAGGTGATGCCGTCGAGGAATCGTGACAAAACTTGTGCTGTGTCGCCGATGGTCTCGCTTTGACCCAACTGGATATCACCGCTGAGTAAGGTCAGGGAATGTCCGCCCAGACGGTTGATTCCCACTTCGAATGAAACTCTGGTTCTGGTGCTAGGCTTCTCATAGATACACCCCACAGACATCCCATCGAGAGGCTGTGATTCGGGAGCGATTTCATCATCGTCTTTGTAGGTTATCGCCCAGCGTAGAATCTTAGCAAAATCATCTCCGAGATCATCGATTGCTAATAGGTTGGACATCTAATCTATCTCCTCTCGAATCTTTGACTTATGTTCACAACATGGACACGATAATCTTCAGTCGCCGGTATCGCTGCCGAGGTCGGAGGCAAAGCCATCACGGACATCGGCCATGCCCCCGAAGATATCCTGGGAAAAAGACAGCACGTCGGCCAGACCTTCCTCAAGTTCACTGGATAAGGGAGTCAGTCCGGGTGAAACCGCGAAATCCTGCAACAGTCGCAACTGGCTTATGGCAAATTCAGTTCTCTGACCCCCCGCCTCTTCGTACAGTGCATGTTCGAGTGATTCCAATCGCTCAGACCATTCGATGATTTTCTCCAACTCATCCTCATCGAGAAGGTCGACCTTGGATAGGAAATTCTTGCACGGTAGGCCGAGTCGGAATTCAACGATGCTTGAGAGCAACATCTGAGACACAAAACCACTGGGAGAGCGAGAAAGCATCGGGTCAAACAGGTAAATTATCACCGCTTGGTCGCGACCGAATACCTCAATCAAGTGAATAGATGCTTCACGGAAGGCGAATAACTCGACTTGCCCGGGGGTATCGACAATCATCAGATCTCCCGATAGACCTTCTAATTGTTCGGCGATATCTCCAGCTTGGGCGGCGAGTAGGTCAGCGGCAAGGATTTGTGCACCATTCGGCCCTAGGTCATATTCGCTCATAACATCGGAAAGTGATATCATGTCGCGGACATCGAATTCGGGGTCATAGTGAACCTGCTCAGCACCAGGGTCCAAATTAATCGTCAAGGTCTCGACCTCAAGGAAGCGTGACCACCTCTGCATTGCCGTTACCAAGGAACTCTTTCCGGAACCGGCAGTGCCGACAACGAAGAGTACTGGGGGGGATGAGCCATCTTGCGCCATGGGTTGCCGGATGAACCCTTGTCCTTGAACCCTATGATGGGATTTACACTCCATAAAGATGAATAATTTCGATGTATGGAAATAATTCGTGAGATGCCACTAGCAACCATTAAACCTTGAAGGGAGATGGTAGGGATAGTGAGATTACCCTATAGGAGGAAATGACATGAGTGATGAAGAACCAATGACGCCACCACCACCGCCCGGAATGCCGCCAGCCCCTCCAGAGATGCCACCACCTCCAGCACCTCCAGACATTGGTGAGATGCCACCACCACCGCCA
>DARQ01000054.1:0-232 GCA_002503395.1 Euryarchaeota archaeon UBA60
TCGGTAGCCACCACGGTCACCACCCCGGCGGTCGTCAAATCTACCACGGCCTCCAGCGCCACCGTGGCCGCCATCCCGGCCTCCATCCCTCGGTTTCCGATTTGAGCACCGATTGCATTCAGTCCGGCGGGCGAAATTGATATTACTGCACCTCGAGCATTTCCAATCACCCGGCTTCATCTCTTCATTACCAGAGCCTCTGTGACCTCCACTTCGGCGGTCACCACCTCTG
>DARQ01000054.1:323-3088 GCA_002503395.1 Euryarchaeota archaeon UBA60
ACGGCCTTGTTGACGTGGACGAATACGCACCTTACGGCCGATTAGTTTGCTGACCGAGGTCTCTTTGGCCATCGGCAGGAGATGGACGAGGGGATTGTCGACATTACCAATGACCGAATCCACCTTGCCGATCCAATTATCATCCTCATCGATGATATGAGCCCCAAGAGATGGAGATTGCCCGTTGAAGGAAAGTAGTAAGCCACCTTCATGGCTGGGTTTCTCGACGGTACCGTGAAACATGCTTTCTACCAATCCCCTCGGCCGGACTCTTACCTATCAACCCGCCGCATCATTTCCGCCATGATTCCGGCTGGAATGATCCTAGTCCTTGCGCCTGATAAATGCTGCAAATGCCACTACAATCAGAGAAATTGCCAGACCCGGCGCTGGCAGACCGCCCGAGTCATCGGTGGTCATCGCCCCACCGCCACCACCGCTACTGCCACCGGTATCGCCACCGGGGGGTAGGGTAATGACAATGCTCTGCGCCTGAAGTCCGGTCGTATCGGTTACCGTGATTGTGATGGTGTATGAATCGTGCTCGGTGCATCCGGCAACGCTGACGGTCGCATCCCAATTGGTGCCCATTTGATTTACGCTGGTGGTGGAGAATCCGCATACCTCGATGCTGAACTGCACCGATTCACCATCCGGTTCGTAAAATGTCCCCGACAGAGAGAATGAGTAACCGCTATCGTCCCAGGTGCCGTTTTCCCCGTCGAGAGTCTTCTGCACAGTGATGGTTGGTGGTTGTCCGGTCTTTGATAGTCCAAGGTCGACCACTCCAATCCAATCGAGCATCCCACTCGCGGTGGCGCTGACCTGCACAGAGAAGGCACCGGGGTTCAACCCGGCTAAATCCAATTCCAGCATCGTCTCGGAACTCAGACCGGTGGTTGCGACCGAAGCGGTGGTCCGACTGCCTTGAACACCGACCAAAGAGACATCTGGTGACGATACATGAGAGGATGGGGAGAGGGTAATCGGCGCAGTGTTGAGGTAATCACCACCTCCAGACAATACTATTGGTTGAGCGACTTTCCAACTTCTCTCGCTCGATGACTGCATGTGTTCATCGACTCCGTTGCACGTTACTGTAGCACTGTCACCATTTGGAGTAACCATCAGGTCACCATCACCCGAGGTCTGGAAAGACCACCCTGCCGGCCCTGAACAGGTCATCTGCACATCGCCTTCGTCGGTAAGGAACTCATCGATTTGCGCAGCGGTCAGCATCAGCACTTGAGAACCGTCGTTGACTATCGGAATTACCGTATCATTCGCTGGAGCGCTGGAAACCCATTCTGGAGGGTCGTTTGCATCCAAAGGGTCGGTAGTGAAGTCAATGAACAATTCCTGAACCAACGGCCAATCAACTAAATCATAGGTCGTATCAAAGGCAAAGGTAAGTGAACCATCTGCGCCGATATTCTGTGTCGGTTCTTGGTCGACGGTCATGGTTTGTGCTACTCCATCGCGGAATAACTCTGAAGTTACAATTCTCAACCCATTGACCGGTGGGAAGGTAACGGTAATTGTCGCCTTGGTCATATTGGTGGTATTAGAGGCGAAAGTGAAATTTGAACTCCCATGGTTCGGCAATTGGTTCAATTCGATATTCTTCGACGAATCATCAGTATCTGCCAACAAATAAATCACCAGATTGTCGGTAATCTCGACCGGAACCTCCTTGCAATCGGTGCTAGCCCAAGCTCCTTGGCAGTTACGCTCTTGTGGATGGTCTTCGGGAACCAGATTGTTTTCGTCTAATTTTATACCATCACCGTACCATTCCAAGTCATTCCAATCTACTCCACCACGGTGTGACATACCTTCGCGCAGACCTAGTTTGGTGACCATGTCTTCAATGCAGTCGGGGCCTATTTGGCGCACGGCTTCACGCTCATCGGTGGAGAGCCAAGAATTATTTCCACCGGGAACACCTTCGAGTAAACCTTCTAAGTCGGTTCTTACTGATGCGGCATTGGAGTCATTTACAAATGCCGATGCTGTAAGCCAACCGCTTTGCCAATCAGTATTAAAATCGAGGTCATAAGTGGCATAATCATAAACGAATAATTCCTCAAACGAGTAGTTTGAACAATCAACTTCCAATGATTGGCGCCCACCTGCATTTGCGACCTCGCCGACTTCGGCCAAATCGGGTGACCAAAACGATGAGGCAAGCATTATCGCGACCAGTAGAAACCCCCACAGGGGGGATTTTTTCAATTCTGAAGACATTCCCATATCATGCGGTCTGTACCAACTAGGAAAAAGGGGTTTCGCCTTCCCATCTCAGCGAGGACCGATTGATGAGGCTACTGAATGCGCTCGAAACGGCGTAGGAATAGCCATGTTGGGATGATGCTCCAGAGCAAAGCTGCCAGCCAAACGAACAAGGGATTAATTCGCCGGCCCATGCCGCCATCCAAATTGGACTCGAGTAGCATCTGATACACTCCATTGGGACTGAAAAGGTCGACCCATACTGAGAGTTGTTGGTATTGCGAATCACTGGTATCGCCGACCTCGACACCGAGAATGCCGGCGACAATTACCGTTACCAGCACCCATACCATCGTGAACATCATCCATGTCCCGATTCCCCACGCGATTGCCCCACCCATATCCTTCGCCCATGATGAGGCCAAGAGTTGTATTGCCGCATACCAATACAACAGCAGGCCGGTGGCGATGAGGAAGAGGAGTGCATCACCCGCCTCGGGCCAGACTCCCATCTGCTCGTGGATAGCGACCAT
>DARQ01000054.1:3198-5796 GCA_002503395.1 Euryarchaeota archaeon UBA60
CTGATTCCATCGAAACCGATCAGTACCACGCCCAAGGTCGCTGAAAGTAAGATGAAGCCGCTGGCGATGAATAATACCTCATAGGGGGTGTCGGCCTGAATCTCTCCGGGTAGGGAAATGTCGGGGTCGGCCAGACCCCAACAAGAGCCGACGATGAAGAGCAGAAGAATCGGCCACAGCATCAAACTGCGAGACGACCTCAGATGCAAGGTGCCATAGATATCTACCAAGCGAATTATCCGCGCCAGGCGAGAAGAGAGGCTCATTCCTCCTCACCACCAATCTTTGCCAAAGGGATAACCAGATGTTCATCGACCTCCAAGCCAACCTCAGATGGTGATAAACCGGTTGCCGCGGCGAGAATATCTGCGAGATTATGGTTGAGTTTTGCCGCCGAGTAAGGAGGATTGCCCGATTCGGCCAATGCTGAAATCAACTGTGTGACCTGCAGTTGGGAATAACCGCTTGGCAGGACGACGGTCAGTGACCAATGCCCGACTTCGCAGTCAGGACTTGTTTCGACGGCCAGGCCTTCAGAACTGAAAATCTCTGTCGGTGCCTGGCCGAGTCCACAAAAGCGCATCTTATCGGCAAGGCCAAGGTCAGACTCAACCTCGGCCATCTCACCCTCGCCGATAACTTGGCCGCGATGCAAAACCAGGATTCTGTCGACAAAACGGTCGAGTTCGGCCAACATGTGGCTGGAGATCAGAATCGTATGCCCGCGCTGTGCCAATTGGCGAATCAATCCTTGAAAGGCGATTTGCGCAACCGGGTCGAGAGCATTCAGTGGCTCGTCGAGCACGAGGATATCGGGATTGCCGAGCAAAGCGGCGGCGAGGGAAAGTCTCTGCCGCATCCCTTGGGATAGAGAATCTAGTGGTGAATCACTGCGGCTCGATAATCCGACCAATTTGAACAAGGAATCGATGTTGTGCTCGATAGCGTCATCGCGCATCGCTAAGAGGCATTCGAGCGCTTGTCGTGGTGTGCCGGGACCGGGCCAGGAGACTTGCTCGGGCATGAAACCGACCTGGGCGTGGCCACGCGGTTTCATGCCGGCCGCGGCTATCGTCTCGGCATTGAGCCGCACCTCGCCACTTTCGGGCTGATACAGGCCGCAGATGACCCGCATCAAGGTGGTCTTTCCAGCGCCGTTGGCGCCGATGAGGCCGACTATCGATCCGGTCGGCAATGAGAAGGTGATGTCGTGAATTCCTGCACCCGGCCGGGTATTCCACGGTTTGAATCTCCGCGGGTCATGCATTCGGTGACGATAGCCGAGGCCAACCAGTTCCAAGCGTCGCCCGGCCATAGGCCGAGATAGGGCGGTAGTTCTCAAACCCCACCCTAACCGCCATTACTGCACAGGGAATTACCGACACGGCAAAGAAGCGCGCCGGTCAGGAAGGTTTCGTGGCTTCAATTTACAATGTCGCAACCTTGGTTCTCCCTCTGCTCTGTGCCACCGCTATAATCATCTGGTGGACGAATAAGGATAATCCACGCTCCCCTTCAAAATTCGACCTCGGGGCACTCAGTTCAGGCCTTTGGGCTACTATTCTGCCGGCAGGAATATTCTTTTGGGGGCCGATTGCACTGGTCGGCTCACTGGCAACAGATGAATGGCGGCAGGATTGGAAACGAGATTGGAAACCTAGGTCACTGATTTGCACGACGATTTTTGCATCTTTGCTTCTTGCCGCCGGCCTGCCCTCTCCGACCCCGACAGGGGTTGAGGAATGGGGAGAACCATTACTCTTTGAAAACCCGGAAGCGCCACTATGGCCGGCCAGTGAACAGCACCTGTGGGCTATGAGTTCTCCAGAACTGGCGGTGGTCACCGTGACAACCACCCGATTACCCGGGGTGATGACCCCTCTCGGCACAAGTCAAGTGAGTGCCGAGTTGGTACAATTGCTCGGTGCAGATGAGGCGAGATTGAAACAAGCCATCCTGAGGATGAGTGAACTGACCATTCTTCGCAGTCTTTTCAACCCCGATGATTTTGATCTTGTGCCGATTCCCTCCGAAGGGCATCATCGCTACTATTCCTCGGCGAGGGGCATCGATGTCGACCTAGTGGCGGTACGGCAGCACGTAACATATGATGCTCTGATTCCCGGTTCTGAAGTGCTTGAGGTACTGACGGTCTACCGTGCCGACTGGGGTGGGGTGGTGACGACATTGACTGTGGTCAGGCCGAGTGCAAATTCCGGTGAAGTCTGGGCTGAAGGAATTGTTCTGGATTGGCTCAATTCAACTGATTCATGATTTTCCGAAGGCCGAACGTTGTAGCGACATGTAGGGGCCTTCGTTGCGGTGACCTCATCAACAACGTGGTGATAGGGATGTTTGGCGAGGAACATGTCAGACGAATTATCCGAGTTTGAGAACCGCCTGTTCGAATGGATTCGCCAATCGGATTTTGAGAAGGTCCCATGGTCGACAAAAAAGGCCGCCAAGGCCTTCAAAGTCAAAGAGGATGAAGTCTATGAGGCATTGGCGGCACTGACTCGCAAAGTGCCGAAACGAATCCAATTATTCTATTCCGATGGAAGTGTCCACATCGCTGCTGAGTGATGGCATGAGGCAATG
>DARQ01000061.1:0-1521 GCA_002503395.1 Euryarchaeota archaeon UBA60
CACGCTTCTTCACTAACTTTCGAGCACCCGAACGGCGAGCGAATGGCGATTGAATGCCCGATGTCAAAACAACTTGCCGCCGAGGTAGGGCGCCGCATCGGCTGAAAATTACTTGAACCGACCAATTGGGTTTTAGGCTAAGTGGTCACGCCGGTGGACATACTGGCCTCAATGAGTTGGCCATTTCCCCAGATAAATGCTAAACACGAGGCTTATCAATGACCGATTTCAGCACATTTTCTCTTGATGAAAAACTCCTGCAAGCGATTAGCGAGCAAGGATATGAGACCCCTACCCCTGTGCAACAACAGGCCATCCCCCCACTGCTCAAAGGGCGAGACGTGCTCGGAGTTGCACAGACCGGCACCGGAAAAACCGCAGCTTTCGCGCTCCCGATACTACAGATAATGAGCCGTGAGCGGGTTCAGGGGCGTCGAGTGATCAGAGCCTTGGTACTATCACCGACACGAGAACTAGCGGCGCAGATCGACGAGCGCTTCGCCGCCTATGGTACCCATCTCGACCTGCGGCACAGAGTCATTTTCGGTGGCGTGAGCCAACATCCCCAAGTCAATGCCTTACGCCGTGGTATCGACATTCTTGTCGCCACCCCGGGTCGATTGCTGGATCTGATCAACCAAGGACATATCGACATCTCGAAGGTGGAATTCTTCGTTCTGGATGAGGCCGACAGGATGCTGGACATGGGTTTTATTCACGATATCAAAAGGGTCTTGAGATTACTACCCGAGCAGCGCCAGAACCTGCTGTTCAGTGCTACGATGCCAAAATCAATCGCCGACTTGGCCGGCTCGTTTCTCAAAGACGCGGTGATGATTGATGTCAGCCCAGAGGAAATAATGGTCGACAGAATCGAGCAGAAGATAATGTTCATTCGGAAGGCCGACAAACGCCGACTACTGGTGCAACTAATCGAGGAAGAGCAGGTTGAGCGAGCCCTTATCTTCACCCGTACAAAACACGGTGCGAACCGTCTGGTCAAACAATTAGGACAAAGTGGAATCGATGCCGCGGCCATCCACGGCAATAAGAGCCAAGGGGCACGTACCAAGGCCTTGGCCGGATTCAAAAACGGAAGTATTCCGATTCTTGTGGCGACCGACCTCGCCAGCCGCGGAATCGATGTCGAAGGAATCACCCACGTATTCAATTATGATTTACCTAACGAGCCCGAGAGTTATGTCCATCGCATCGGGCGTACTGCCCGGGCTGGAAAGAGCGGGATTGCTTACGCCTTCTGTGATGATACTGAAAGCGGTTATCTGGTAGGTATCCAGAGACTTATCGGACAGAGTATTCCCGTTGATGAAGAGCACCAATACCATTTCTCATCGGCAATTCCGAAACCCGGGCAGAAACCGGGGAAAATCAAAGATGGAAAGGGTGGCGGTCAAGGTGCACGAAGAGGACACCATGCAGGTCGCGGCAAAGGTGGTAATAGCGGACAAGGTGGACCGCGACGGCAGTACCGTGGTGGTGGCCAGCAAGGTGGACGTGGCC
>DARQ01000061.1:1568-3767 GCA_002503395.1 Euryarchaeota archaeon UBA60
AGGTGGACGTGGCCAGCAAGGTGGGCGGAGTAAACAAGGTGAAGGAAGAGGTTATTCGCGACCACATAGCAATTCATCCACCGGAAAGAGTCGGCGTCACAGACGAAATTGAATCATTTTTCCCCACCAACTTCACCCAGAGAAATCGCTCGACCATGGGAAAACCACCTTGTATTCCATAGGCAGGATAAACCACCCTAAGTAACAAAGCAAATGACCTGTTACCAGCAACCGAGATTCATGGCAATCACCAACGACCTCGTCCACTCGCCAACTGGAAGAATCGATTTCCTATCTATGAATGCATTTGAGATTCATCACCTCCTCTGCAAGTTGGAGCAGACTCCCGAACAGATTGTCTTCGGTCATCTGCTCCTGCCCGAACAACCCTCCGGACTGGACGAAGACCCACAATCTACCGAACAGACAGTCCCCTGCGTCGTTGCCTGCCATGGTAGTCGCGGCTGGAGGGAGCACAATGACGAGCATATCAAGAATTGGCTGGCGTCCGGTATCGCGGTCTTCAAAATCCACAGTTTTGAGGCGCGGCTGGTCGACAGCGTGGTCGAGGACCAGATGATGGTCACCCATGCGATGATGCTGGCCGATGCCTTCAGTGCCCTGAAACTGCTGGGGACCCATCCACGGATAGACCCTGCCAGAATCGCCATCGCCGGATGGAGCCTCGGGGGAATGGTGGCACTATACGCGGCGTGGTTACCACTGGCCGAGGCTCTGGCACCGGAGGGAGAGAGATTTGCCGCCCACCTGCCGTTCTATCCTGCCGCCCATGTGCGACCAGATGAACAGAGATGGAGCACCAGCCCAATCCAGATCCTGCACGGTGAGATAGACGACTATACCCCGGTAGTCCTAGCGACAGGATTGGTCGAGCAACTCAAGCCTCTCGGGGTTGACATCGATATCAAAGTCTATCCCGGCGCCCACCATTCCTTTGATTCAACCGAGCCGATAACCCTGCTGGAGCACGCTATTCGGCTCGATGAGAGAACCGTGCGAATTGACCTTGAAGGAAATATGACCGGTGAGATCGCCCCCGGCGAGACCATCTCGCTGAACGAGCCAGCCGAGCGCTATGCGGCGATTCAGCGCACCCAACTGGTCGGTGCCCACTATGGCGGCCAAACAGAAGCGAGAAACCAATCACGCATCGACGCGGTCGATTTCCTTACCCGCACCCTTCTCTAGCAAAAACCAAAGATATTTCCTTAACCGAAGAATCTTGCCACCTTTGTTCCTCCTATGCCAAAAGCGGCAGGGTAGAGTGTTGCCTACGTAATTTCAGCCGCTTTCTAAGTGGACGTTGGGGTGTCTGCCCCCTCGATGCAACTGGGTAAATTGGCATGCGACAACCCCGAAACTTATTCCCATGAAAGTCATCCCACACCTATGGCGGTGCAACCGAAACGACTTCCTGGATGGATGGGCGGTCCGAGTAGGTTCACCGATCAGACCGTTGCCGCAAATGCCTGCTGGTGGATAGGTCTATCTGCGATTGCCATTGCGGTAATTTTCTCCCTTCTTTCGATGGGGTATAGATCTTCAGCACTCTACAACATCTCATCAGTTTCCTGTTGTATGGGTATTTTCGCCTTTTTTATTGCGGGAATAATCGGCGGGCCTGCAAGAACACCGCATCAGAAGGTCCAACAATTGGGATCTGTTCAATCCAGTCCTCAAACAGTAATGATTACAACACATCTTTCCCCGCCAATTCCCCCCGGGCTGCCGCTGCAGAGTGTCATCGACATATTAGAACAAGAAAAGAAAGATGCTGAGTTGGAATCCGAGAAGCTGCGTAAGCAATTGACCAGCAAATCCGCCTCTGATAAACAGGTGGAGAAAATGAATATTGAACTCGCTAGATTACAGGAAAGTGTGGCGGACGCGGAGAATACCAAAATACAGATGCAGGGGGAAATGGAGGAACTAAGAGAATCCGGTGGCGACTCAAGTTTGAAGATGCAGGATTCAGTTATCGGAGGTGATTCGATAGTAGGTTCTACCAATATTGAGAGGCAGATTGTCAATGATCCTGAGGCTATCGCTAGGGCTGCTATTGAAGCATATCGAATGGCAAAAAATGAGGAAAACGATTAGAACGCAATACCCTTATTCAAATTATTAGTCTGAGATTCTAGACGGTTGTGTGTAAACTCGCAAACCTCTGCGCGCAGG
>DARQ01000037.1:0-188 GCA_002503395.1 Euryarchaeota archaeon UBA60
GTACACGTGATGATGGACTCAACTTCAGCCTTGACCCTGCCAATCATCGACCGTGATGGCAGCACCGTATTCATCTCTCCACAGCCCGAATAATAATCCTCTTGAAGGCCAAACACCGTAACAATACATAGTGGCCTTCGGTGGCCTTGGTTTCGCTATCCATTATTGAGAAGTACACCCTCATAGGG
>DARQ01000037.1:327-1037 GCA_002503395.1 Euryarchaeota archaeon UBA60
TAGGTATAGCCACCATAATACTCAGCCGTCCAGATGAACGGAATCCAGCCAAAGTCATAGAATTCAGAACCCATCGGCTCACCAGATTCCCCTCCATGCGGCAGATAGAAACCGATTGTCGCAGCGACATTGGTGTCGTTTCTCGACTGCCCACTATGTCCGGCAGCAATCAATGTCTCAACATCGATAATCCACAACCCACCGTGATAATGTCCGATGTAGAGCCGGCCATCCCAACCCCCCCCGAGACTGTTATCTGGAAGCGTATCACCATTGGTGGGGAAGTAGACACTGTCGAGGTTGTGCGGGCTGAACAATAACCATTCCTCACCCAGTGGATAATCGGCACAGTCTTCACCGAAGCAGTGCTCCCAGGCGGTGGGAATTTCCCAAGTCGAGTATAGTGAAGGCTGGAAGTGAAGGTTACCGTTATTCATTGTGTAATTAGTGGTATCGAGAAGATATACCATCCCGGTCCCTTCGGTGGTGCTCAACACCTCCACCGCCAAGGTCGTCAGGTGACGCATACTTCCATCTCCACCTAAGTGGCTGGTATCGACCATCTCAGGAAATGGCTCGGCATAATGGATGTAAGAGGCTCGCCCACCATTCACATTACCAGTCTGGCTACTATCCAATTCACCATCACGGTCAAGGTCGGCGAAGTCGTCCCAATGACCGACTTCGGGCGCCCGCCAGTTACACATCGC
>DARQ01000037.1:1261-1798 GCA_002503395.1 Euryarchaeota archaeon UBA60
ATTCGCGGCAGGCCCTGCAAACCATCGAAGTTGAGGTGAGCGATGGTGATACCCCCACAGGCATCACCCTGGCCGATATCACATTGGGTATAATCAGGATTTGCCACCAACAGGTACCATTGCCCATCAACCATCTGAGTATACAGGTTGTGCGGGCCGGTGGGGTGGTCGAAATCATACCACGAATCGACATAATGCGGATTTGCCTTATCGGTGACATCAATCAATGTGACCGAGACCTGCGCCGGGTCCTCCCAATTACCGACATTTGGGTCGGCATAACCGGGGTCGACCAACTGGTTCTGGAGAATTAGGAATTCATCACCATTCCACTCGATATNNATATCGAAGATGCGAAGGCCGGCTTCCCAGTAGGCGCCATAGATGTAGGTGCGACCATATCTTGCATCGGCCTGGTCGGTACCGGGCCAGGTCTGACTTGTCATATCGTGGATGTAGATCCAACCCCCACGCGTGGTATCCCAGGCAACTTCAGCCTCCCCTACCTTGACAATTCGCGGCAGGCCCTGCAAACCA